>JBJEBS010000033.1:0-3528 GCA_051870275.1 Candidatus Cryptobacteroides sp. | reverse complement strand
AGCAAACATTTCTATAGTCCTATTTTTGGGGAAAGTGTTAATATATAATTTATAAGTCCGCGAAATGTACCTAAAAAGTGAGATTTCGCGGACTTATAATTGATGACAATGGGATTTAGCAGTAAAATATATTATATGGAAAGAAGCAATAGAATAATTGGAAGAGTAGAAGAATGCGAACGTTTAGATAGATGCATGCGTTCTGATTCTGCTCAACTTGTTGTAGTATATGGAAGAAGGAGAGTAGGCAAGACTTTCCTGGTTAACGAATATTTTGGGTATAAATTCGCTTTCAAATTGACTGGAGTGTTTAATGGAAAAAGAAAAGTACAGCTTCAGAATTTTACTGCAGAATTGAACAGAAAAGCAGGAAAGAAGTGTGAGATTCCTAAAGATTGGACTGAAGCCTTTGAGAAATTAAGAGAGTATATGGAAAGCTTAGACAGTAAAAGTAAGCAAGTATTCTTTCTTGATGAACTTCCATGGCTTGATTCAAAAAAGTCTGGTTTTCTTCCTGCCTTTGAATTCTTCTGGAATGACTATGCTTCAACCAAGCACAATTTTGTTTTTGTTTTATGTGGTTCTGCAACTTCATGGATGGACGATAAAATAACAAAGAACAAGGGAGGATTGTTCAATCGACAGACATGTAGACTATATTTGGAACCTTTTACTCTGTATGAAACAGAGAGATTCCTTGAAAAAAAAGACATCAATTGGTCTCGTTACGAGATAGCAGAGTGCTACATGATAATGGGAGGTATTCCTTTTTATTTGGATCTCTTGGACTCTGAAGAATCGCTGAAACAAAACATTGATCGACTATTTTTCAAGAAGAAAGGTGAATTATGGGATGAATTCGATCATCTCTACAAAACACTTTTCACCAATAGTGAAAACTATGTTGCAGTTGTAGAAGCATTGAGTGGAAAAAAGGGAGGCCTGACAAGAGAAGAAATCTGCAAAAAAGTTAATAAAACTGATGGAGGAGACATAAGCAAAGTATTGAACAATCTTGTGTTATCGGGATTTGTGTCAGTCAGTAATATATATGGAAAGAGAAAGAAGGGTGCTATATATCAATTATCTGATTATTACACAATGTTTTATTTTAGATTTATCAAAGACTATTACGGGCGGGATGAACACTTCTGGTCTAATAGTGTAGATAATCAATCAAGAAGAGTATGGGAAGGGCTGACATTCGAAAGGTTGTGTAAGGATCATATAAAGCAAATAAAACAAAAGCTTGGTATCTCTGGAGTATTATCTGATGAATCATCTTGGGTTATTAAAGAAGATGAGGAAAAAGGTATATCTGGATCTCAGATAGACCTAATAATCGATAGAAGAGATTACGTCGTATCTTTATTGTCAACTTTTCAGTTTAGTTACACTCAAAACTAAAAAGAGAGGGTTTCAAGCCCTCTCAACACCCAAGGAAAGTCATCAGCTGCCTGTATGTCTTTCCTGACTTCTTCAACGCCTGGACTATCTTCTCCCCCTCGGCTCTGTCCCTCTCGTTTCTGAGCTGCTTGAGCCTTTTCTCCAGTGTTGTGCAACGCTCGTAGAGCCTTCTGTACTCCTCCTCGGTCTTCGTAAGTTCGTTCTCAATCGAAGACAGGCTTCTCTTCCTGGCCATGGTCCTCCTCCTTGTCATGATCCTTTTTTCCCACTTTGTCCGAAAGCGCCGCGGAATACCCCGAAAGCGCGGCCTTTGCGTCCTCTTCGCTTATTCCGAAGGCCGAGAGCATCTGCCTCTGGGTCTTCGTTATGGCATGGTCCAGCCTGTACATGCCGTCGGGGAGCCTCAGAAGCTCTATCTTCTCCAGCTCGTCCAGGAACGACGGGACGTTGAAGTAGTTCAGCCTCTTCCCGATGCTCACAGACAGCTCCTTTATGAGGCTGTAGATCCTGCTCCTTATTATCAGTGCTATGAACTCTATGAAGAACTTGGTGTCGGCGCTGGCTCCGCTCTGCACCCTCATGGTCCTAGCCCCCAGGAAGGACTTGTCCGCAAGGAACAGCTTCTCCGAGGCGTCCCGGTTCTTGTAGAGCAGAAGGGCGTCCTTCGCGCTCATCTCGTCGGTGGTCACTATGCAGAAGTATCCGCAGCGCCTGAGGGCGGCGTTGGTGGCCTCGATGTCCTCCTCGAAGGAGACCAGCTCCCCCTTCTTGCCGAAGAACATCTTGTAGTACCCCTTCATCTCCTCCGTAGGCGACAGCGGGCGGCCTGTGACCGACGAGAGGTATGCCGAGAGCCTTCCGAGCCTGGAGTTCAGCTTGCTGCTCTCCGCATCCATCCGGCCAGTGCCGTAGTAGACGTGCACCAGCCTCTCCTTCGTGTCCGAGGGGAACACCTTCCTCCTGACTGTAGTCCCGTAAAGGGAATACTGTGGTATGTAGCACCTCCTGTCCTTCTCGAATGTGCCGTAGACCTCGTCGATGACGGAAGCCACCAGGCTCCTGCACCCCTTCATCATTATCACCAGCGAGTAGCCCTTGCCGTCGGCGTAGCTGACGTTCTCCTCGGAGAAGTAGCCCCTGTCCAGGACCAGCCCGAGGTCCTTGTACCCCATGCCCTCCAGCTTGTCGACGAAGGACTGGAACTGGGCCATGTCGTTTATGGAGCCCGGGTACTCCTCGTAGTAGAGCGGGACGCTGTTTGTCTCGTCGTAGGCTATGCTGAGGTTCACTATCTCCTTCCCGTTGTCGGTCTTCGGCTTGCCGAACTCCGCGAAGTCTATGTCCCCCGCCTGGCAGTTCTTGTTCGTCGAGTCGTATGAGATGTATATCCTCCGCCCCCCGTTCCTGCCACTGTTCCAGTCGTAGAGGAACCCCGCCCTCATGTCAGGCGTGACGGACTTCAGGAACCTGCAGATCTTCTCGTCGGAGGCTATCCCCATCCCGTCGGAGAAGAGGGGGTGCTGGTATGCGTAGGAGGGGTAGTGCTGGGCGGCGTTGTCCTCGGTGACTATGGAGTAGGCCGCCAGGTCCAGGACCAGCCCCGCATCCTTCCCGAAGTGCCTCTCCAGCATCGGCCGCAGCCCGTACTCCTCAACAACCGCCTCGATGACCATGAAGGCGCCGGCCTTCACCGTGCCGCACCGCTCCACATCCGGCCAGAGCTCGGGGGGAGTGTCGTCGAAGTATTCGTAGTAGGCGTCGTTGGGGAACATGCACCCCTCGTCGCCGGGGCACATGACGCCTATTATCGCCCTCTTGGGGACGTTGTACTTCTTCTCCCTGTTGTACACCCTCTCGTACTCGTACAGCACATATACCGATCCCCCCTTCCTCTTGAAGGTGATCTTCCCCGGGGCGTCCGGGATGCGCACCTTGTTCGTGTATTTCATGGCCCCTCCTTTTGAGTTTAACGGTTACACTCAAATAGTAGCACTGAAATAACCCGAGCGCAAGTGCCCGGGCGAAGATTTTTCATTTTTATTTTCTTTTATACTAACGAAATGTCAGAAACCACTGAAACATGGCTGGTTTATTGAGTGTAACTTTAGTGAAAAGCTGACA
>JBJEBS010000032.1:0-13117 GCA_051870275.1 Candidatus Cryptobacteroides sp. | reverse complement strand
CGACAGTTAAAGGCTACGGCGAAGGAACTGAATATTCCTATAATCGCACTTTCTCAGTTGTCCCGTAATGCGGTCCAGAGAGAGAAAGGGAACGGTCGCCCTATGCTTTCTGACCTTCGTGAGTCCGGTTCCATAGAACAGGATGCTGATATGGTTATTTTTATTCACAGACCTGATTTCGTGGGACTTAGCGAGGGAGTGGCAGACAAGGAGAAGACTGAGATTATGATAGCCAAGCACCGTAACGGTGAGACCAAGAGTATCAATATGTCATACAAGGGAGAGAGACTGCAATTTGTCGAGGATAATGAATCCCTATATAACAATGCCCAGATCGTAGAGTCCAGAATGAACACTGCATCTGCAGATATAACTCAGGAAGAGCCGTGGTAGATGAAGAGATAAGACATAGTGGAAAGATAGTGGAGATCACCCCTTCCACGATAGTAGTAGAGATAATTGCCGAAGAAGCCTGCGGGTCTTGTTCGGCGGCTTCTTTGTGTGGGATGTCCGAAGTTAAGAAGAAACTCATAGAAGTTCCTGCCGCTTTGGGCTACGAAGCTGGGGAAGAAGTCTGGGTGCTCCTTAAAAGCAGCAAGGGTATGAAGGCGGTTTGGCTTTCATATATAGTGCCTCTCATCCTGCTGATGGCCTCCATCCTCATCCTTTCGGGAATCGGGGCCTCCGAACTTGTGTGCGGTCTATCTGCCATAGGAGTGATAGCGCTATATTATCTGCTGCTCTTCCTGTTTAGGAACAAAGTGAAGAAAGAATATACTTTTTATATAGAAAAGAAATGACGGATACAATTATTTTGACTGTCGTCATCCTGTCCGCTTTAGGACTTATCCTTGCTCTTGTCCTCTTCCTGGTGGCCAAGAAGTTCAAGGTGGAGGAAGATCCTCGGATCGACGACGTGGAGAAAGCTATGCCAGGTGCTAACTGCGGTGGCTGTGGCTTTGCAGGCTGTCGTGCCTTCGCCGATGCTGCGGTCAAGGCGGAGAACCTGGATAACATTTACTGTCCGGTGGGTGGAAACGAAGTTATGAAGAAAGTGGCGGGAATCCTGGGTTACGAAGTGAAGGAGAAGGCCCCTATGGTGGCAGTCCTGCGCTGTAACGGTTCCTGCGAGAACAGACCTAAGACTAACACCTATGACGGTGTGCGTTCCTGCAAGGTAAAGGCTGCCCTCTACAGCGGGGATACTGCCTGTCCTTATGGCTGTCTGGGCTGTGGCGACTGTGTGGCCGCCTGCTCATTCGGAGCACTTAGCCTGGATCCGAAGACTGGTCTGCCTGTAGTGGACGAAAGCAAGTGCACTGCCTGCGGGGCTTGCGCCAAGGCCTGTCCTAGGCAGCTCATAGAGTTGAGGAATAAGGGTCCACGCTCCATGCGCGTTTTTGTGAGCTGCCGTAACAAGGACAAGGGCATAGTGGCTAAGAAAGCCTGCGCTGCTGCTTGTATAGGCTGTGGACTTTGTGCCAAGACCTGTACGCACGGGGCCATCGTGATCGAATCGAACTTGGCATACATAGATTTTGAGAAATGCAAATTATGCCGCGAATGTGAGGCTGTATGTCCTACCGGAGCCATCCATGGCTTGAATTTCCCTAAGCCTTTGGATAAGGATCTGATCAAGCAGAGGATAGCTGAACGCAATCGCAAGGCTAAAGAGGCTGCAGCAGCGGCCAAGGAGGTGAACAATGCGTAAGTTGACTTTCAAGATAGGAGGTATCCATCCTGCTGATTCGAAATTCAGCAGGAATTGTGCGATAGAGACTCTTCCTCTTCCGCAGACCATGTATGTCTCTATGGCTCAGCACCTGGGAGCTCCGGCTACTCCGGTGGTGGCAGTGGGGGACAAGGTGAAGACTGGGCAGGTAATCGCAGAACCTGCCGGATTTATCTCCGCTTTCGTGCATTCTCCAGTCAGCGGTACGGTCAAATCCATAGGTCCTCGTGCGGATATAGCAGGAAGGCCTGTGACTCATATAGAGATAGCTGTCGAGGGTGACGAGTGGGCTGAAGGGATAGATCTCTCCATTGAACTCGTTACGCAGCTGCCTGAAAGCAGGGAAGAGATTCTCGACAGAGTGAAAAAGTGTGGAGTAGTGGGACTTGGTGGAGCTACTTTCCCTACTCACGTGAAACTGAATCCGGCTCCTGGAAGCAAGGCAGAATGTCTGATTATCAATGGAGCCGAATGTGAACCTTTCCTAACCAGCGACTATCGCATAATGCTGGAGAGAACCAAGGAGATTCTGGTCGGTGTAGCCATAATGCAGAAGGTTCTGGGAGGATGTAAAGCGGTAATTGGCATAGAAGAGAACAAGCCGGAGGCCATAGACGCTATGAATAAAGCACTTGCTGAACTTCCTTATGTGAACATAGCCGTGCAGCCGCTGAAGAAGCGTTATCCGCAGGGCGGTGAAAAGCAGCTTATAGATGCTGTGATGGGAAGGCAGGTGGGTTCCGGAGCGCTGCCTATCAGCGTGGGAGCAGTGGTTCAGAACATGGCTACGGCTCTGGCTGTGTATGAAGCCGTTCAGAAGAACAAGCCTCTTATTACCAATACATTGACTGTTACGGGTGACTGTCTGCCTGTAGAGAAGCAGCATAATTACCTCTTCCGTATAGGTACTCCGCTTAGTTTTATAGCGGAATATGCCGGAGGTGTGCCTAAGGAGGCTGCGAAGATCATCAGCGGCGGGCCTATGATGGGCAAGGCTATCGCTAATCTGGATGCCGCCTGTGTGAAAGGTTCTTCTTCCATCCTTTATCTCAGCAGGGAGGCTACTTTGCGTAAGCCTGCCAGCGCCTGCATCAGGTGCGGACGTTGTGCCGATGCCTGCCCTATGGGTCTGGAGCCTTTCCTTCTGAAGAGACTCAGTGCCGCCGAGGATTTCGCCGGTCTGGAGAAAAATGCTGTTCAGGACTGTATCGAATGCGGCTGCTGTCTGTATAGTTGTCCTGCTAACATCCCTCTGCTGGATGTCATCCGTCAGTCCAAAGCTCAAGTTATGGGAATCATGCGTGCCAGAGCTGCCGCTGCTAAGAAGTAAGTAAAGTTATGAGCAATACTATGTTAGTATCACCTGCACCACACCTTCACACTAAGGTGAGCACCCGCTCCCTGATGAGGGATGTGATAATCGCGCTTACTCCTGCGATTATAGTGTCGGTCTTGTTTTATGGTTGGAGTGAATTGTTGGTTCTCTCGGTAAGCGTGGCTTCCTGCGTCTTTCTCGAGTGGGCCATCACCAAGTATCTGATGAAGGCTCCGAGCACTGTCGGAGACCTCTCCGCAGTGGTTACAGGTCTGCTTCTGGCTATGAATCTGCCTTGCACCACCCCTATATGGGTAGTGTTCATAGGCGCAGTGATAGCTATAGGAGTAGCCAAGATGTCTTTCGGTGGAATAGGCCAGAATGTGTTCAACCCTGCCATCACCTCTCGTGTGTTCCTGTTGATATCCTTCCCTTCGATAATGACGGATTGGACTGTCCCTCAGGGATTTATTCATTCCACTGACGCTATTTCAGGAGCTACTCTCCTGGGAAGGTACGCCGAGGGTGGAGTCGAAGCTGTATCGGGATTGGACTACCTGCAGACCCTGTTCTTCAATATAGGAGGTTCAGCCGGTGAGATCAGTGCCATAGCTCTTCTGGCAGGTTTCGTGTATCTCTGTGTGAGAAAGGTCATCAAGCCTTGGATCACTCTCAGCATCTTCGCCACCGTAGCTCTGGTCAGCGGAATCTTCTATCTCGCAGCCCCTTCAGTTTATCCGGATCCTCTCTTCTCTCTTCTTAGTGGAGGTCTTATCCTGGGAGCCTGCTTCATGGCCACCGACTATGTGACTTCTCCTATGAGTGACTGGGGTGGAGTCATTTACGGTATAGGAATAGGTGTGCTGGTAATGCTCATCCGCTATCTGGGCTCTTACCCTGAGGGAGTTAGTTTCGCCATCTTGATTATGAATATGACGGTGCCTCTGATTAACAGATGCTGCCATCAGAAAAAATACGGGAGGAAGTAATTATGGCTGCCAAATCTACTCTTCGTAATATGCTTCTCTGCCTGACCGGCGTCTGCCTTGTCTGCTCCGCCATTCTGGGCAGCGTATATGTGCTCACCGAAAAGCCTATTGAACAGGCCAATCTCAATATCCTCAACAGGTCCATTTCCGAAGTGCTGCCCGAGGGGGGAGTGCTTTCCGAAAAGCTGGAATACGACTCTTTCGAGTATTATACCCTGAGTGAGGACGGTGTGATAAAGGCTTATGCCGTAAAGACTTCCGAGATCGGCTTCGGCGGCCCTCTCTCCCTTATGGTGGGAGTTTTGCCTGATGGAACTGTCTATAAAACTTCTGTGCTCTCGCACAGCGAGACCCCAGGTCTTGGTGCCAAATGCAAGACTGACCATAAATTCATCTCTCAGTTCAATGGCTTTGGTCAGGAGAAAAAGCTCAGTGTAAAGAAAGACGGAGGCGATCTGGATGCCATCACCGGCTCTACCATCACTTCCAGGGCTTACAGCTCCGCCGTAAGCCAGGCTGTGGAACTTGTAAAAAGATTAGGAGAAAAGTAGTATGGGAAAGAATTTGTCACTTATCACCAAAGGATTGATCAAAGAGAATCCTGTATTCGTGTTGGTGTTGGGTATGTGTCCTACTCTGGCCACCACTACCTCGGCACTTAACGGTCTGGAGATGGGACTTGCCACCATGTTCGTGCTTATCTTCTCCAATATCGTTATATCTCTCATCTCACCTGTAGTTCCGGACAAGGTTCACATTCCTGTCTATATTGTGGTTATAGCTACCTTCGTAACTGTGCTTCAGCTACTTATGCAGGCTTTCGTGCCTACGGTCTATGAGTCCCTGGGACTTTTCATCCCGCTTATCGTGGTGAACTGCATAGTCTTGGGAAGAGCAGAGGCCTTTGCCAGCAAGAACGGGGTGTGGGCTTCCGCACTGGATGGCTTGGGAATTGGCCTGGGATTCACCCTCTCACTTACCGTGATCGGCCTGGTGAGGGAGATTCTGGGAAGCGGTTCCATTTTCGGCTGGAAGTTCATCGCCGGCGATGGGATATTGGCCTTCGTTCTGGCCCCTGGCGCCTTCATGGTTCTGGGCTATCTTATGGTTTTGTTTAACAAGTTTTTGAAAAAATAGCAGGGCATTATGGAGTATATCTTAATCATTATCTCAGCGATATTCGTAAATAATATTCTGCTGTCACAGTTTTTGGGAATCTGTCCTTTCCTGGGTGTTTCGAACAAGCTAAGTACTGCTACAGGTATGTCTGGAGCCGTATGTTTTGTAATTACTCTGGCTACGGTGGTCACCTTCCTTATTAACAAGTACCTACTCGTCAGATTTCATCTGGAGTTCCTGCAGACCATAGCCTTTATCCTGGTGATAGCCGCTCTGGTTCAGATGGTGGAGATAGTTTTGAAGAAAATCAGTCCTTCACTTTATCAGGCTCTTGGAATCTTTCTCCCTCTGATTACTACGAACTGTGCCGTTCTCGGTGTAGCTATCACTGTGGCTACCAAGCAGTTTACTATCGGAGGTCAGGCTATAGGCCTGCTTAATTTGGGACAGGCTACTGTCTATGCCCTGGCTACTTCCCTGGGTTATGGACTGGCTATGATTCTTTTCGCCGGATTGCGTGAGCATCTGAGCGGTAACAATGTCCCAAAGCCTTTCAAAGGGCTTCCTATTGCACTAATCACTGTAAGTATCATGGCGATGGCCTTCTTCGGCTTCTCTGGCATGGTATAAAAAGTATTGTAGCATCGTGAAAAAATCGACATTATTCAAGTTATTGTTACTCATCTCGCTCGCAGCTGTCGGAGTCAGCTCTTGCGATGGAATTATTTTTGACCCTGGTATTGAGAAACCGGACCCAGACCCTGACCCAGATCCTGACCCAGACCCTGATCCGGACCCTGATCCGGACCCAGATCCCGATCCAGATCCTACGCCAGATCCGGACAAAAAGTTGCGGTATGGCTGGGCAGAGTTGCCGGTAGTACCTGATTATAACAGGGATGGCAGGGATGACGATGACCAGAGCCTTTATTATGCCTATCATTTTACGGATTTGACGGCTCCGGACGGCACTGCAGCCAGAAATTACACAGTATGTTATAGTGGAGAGCACCATTGCCCTGTATGGGTGGCTGCTCCAAGGCATGAGATGTACCAGGTGAAGAAAGTCGACCGCACTGACGCCTACGCCAGAGATCCGGACATTCCGGCAGATATTCAGTACAGCAGCAAGAGTACGGGTGGCGGCTGCAATAAAGGTCATATGCTCGGCTCCGCCGAGAGATTGGCATCCAGATTAACCAATACCCAGGTCTTCTATTACACGAACATAGCTCCTCAGCTTTCGTCCGGTTTCAACACCGGTGGGGGCGGCTGGAACCTTCTGGAAGACTATGTGGATTCTCAGGTATGCTCTGATACTCTGTATGTGGTAATCGGTTGCTACTTCGATAAATACACCGATGGCTACAGTATGACGGCCAATCCTAAGACCATAGAGTTCGGAGGTCGAAGCGATGTCAGCTGTCCTACCATGTTCTATTATCTGCTGCTTAGGACTAAGAAAGGTAACAGCGGCAAGAGCGTGAAGAATTGTACTGCCGATGAACTCCAGTGCGTAGCTTTCGTCCGTACTCACACGAATTCACTCAAGGGACAGAAACCGAGTTCGAAGGAGTTGATGTCTGTCTCCGATTTGGAGAAAATCACAGGATTTACTTACTTTGTAAATGTGCCTAATGCTCCGAAATCGAGCTATAAGGCATCTGACTGGGGATTATAATGGGATTATTACTTGCATTTCTTTTAGGCGCGATGGCGATATCCTTCCTGTGCTCGGTACTGGAATCGGTATTGATGTCCACGCCTATCTCCTTTATTACCATGAAGGAAGAGGAAGGATATGCTCCGGCTAAAAGGATGAAAGCTTACAAGCAGGATTCTTCTCGCCCTATCGCGGCGATTCTATCCCTGAATACCATAGCTAATACCATAGGCGCTGCCGGAGTGGGCCGTCAGTCCCAGATTATCTTCGGCAGCGAGTGGTTTGGCCTTGTGAGTGCCATCACCACCATCCTGATTCTGGTATTTTCCGAGATAGTTCCCAAGACCATAGGTACTCACGGATACCGTCATCTGATGGGTTTCGCCGCTTCAGCCATCAGGGTGCTGATAGTAGTGATGTTTCCTTTCGTATGGCTGATAGAAAAATTCCAGAAACTCATCACCCCTAAGGATTCCACCGATACTGCTGTCTCCCGCGACGAAGTCTCCGCCATGGCTAATGTGGCTGAGGAAGCCGGAGACCTGGAGGAGGATGAGAACGAGATTATTCAGAACGTCATCAACCTCGACGAAGTTAAGGCCTATAATGTGATGACCCCGAGAGTGGTCTGCGCTATAGCTCCAGAGAGCATGAGCTTGAGGGCCTTTTTCAAGGATAAAAGGTTTAAAAGTCACTCCCGTATTCCGGTCTATGCCGACAACGACGAATACATAACCGGTTATGTGCTAAGGATGGATGTGCTTCAGCTTGTAGCTGAGGATAAGTTCGACAAGACCTTGGGTGAAATTCGCAGGGACATAGCCAGTTTCGATGAGGACACCCCTATGGACAAGGTCTGGGACGAGATGCTCGAGCACGACGAGCAGATAAGCATAGTCATCGACGAGTACGGCAGTTTCCAGGGAATTTTGACCCTTGAAGACGTGATCGAGACCATAATGGGAAGCGAAATCGTGGACGAACGCGACTCGGTAAGGGACATGCAGCAATTGGCATTGGCCCAGTGGAAAAAACGTAACGTCTCAGACAAGTAGCCTCACTCCCGCCCCATCTTCTTCCGAAGTTCCGTGGAGGAGATATCTACCATCTCCATCTCTGCCAATTCTATCTTGTACTCCGGATTTTCTGCTTTCAGACGGCCCTGCTCTGCCAGGCTGTCGAAGCCCCTTCGAGGGAAGACCAGCACCCTGTATCTAAGCAGTATCTCACTGTAATTCATCCACTTGTCGAAGCATGCCAAGTTGTCTGCGCCTATCGCAAGACAGAGCTCGTCTTGAGGATACTGCTCTTGTAGGGCCTTTAGGGTGCGGTAAGTGTAATGCGGTGCGCTCATTCGAAATTCTATATCGCAGAGCTCCACTTTGGTCAATTCCCTATGCTCTTTCAGGCTTTCTGCCGCTGCCGCCAGCCTCTCTTCGGAATTCAGGGCTTTATTTCGGTTTTTAAAGGGACTCTGGGGGGATATAATCAGCAATACCTTGTCGAAACGCTGGTTAAGAATCTTCAAGATAGCCAGATGCCCTTCGTGAAGGGGGTCGAAACTGCCGGAGTAAACTGCTATCCGCATATAAAGGAATCTATCTCGGAATAAGTTTGTTTCAGAGCATCTTCGAGACTGTCGTTCACCACTTCCACGTCGAATTTCCCGCTGGCGAAGTCCAGTTCGCTCTGGGCCTTGTCAAGTCTGGTTTGGATATCTTCTTCGCTGTCCGTGCCTCTGCCCCTGAGTCTTTGCTCCAGAATCTCCAGGCTTGGAGGCAGGATAAGAAAAGATCTGGCATTCTCCCCGAAATATCGTTTCAGATTATAGCCGCCCTTCACATCTACGTCGAAGATTATGATCTTGCCGTCTGCCCAGATTCGTTCCACCTCGCTTTTGAGGGTGCCGTAGAATCTGTCCTGATAGACTTCCTGATATTCTACGAAGGCGTCCTGGGCTATGAGTTCCTTAAATCTGGAGACTTCCATAAAGTAATACTCCACTCCATCCTGTTCACTGCCACGGGCTTTCCTGGAGGTGGCGCTTACCGAGAACTCGAATTTCTCGGGATAATGCTTGAGGATATGGGACACTATGGTGCTCTTGCCTGCTCCGGAAGGAGCTGAGAATATCACTACTTTTCCTTTCATACGGTGAATACGATTTGGCTGCAAATCTACTTCATTTCTTCGGAATATCGTAAATTATTTATTAAATTTGCGCCGATTTTTATTAAACGATAAAATTAATTACTTAATAAGATTATGGTATCATTTAAAGAACTTGGTCTTGTGAACACCCGTGAGATGTTTGCCAAGGCTGTAGCTGGCGGATATGCTATCCCAGCTTTCAATTTTAACAATATGGAGCAGCTTCAGGCTATCATCCAGGCTGCTGCTGAAACCAAATCTCCTGTAATTCTTCAGGTCAGCAAGGGTGCCCGCAACTACGCTAACCAGACCCTTCTCCGCTATATGGCAGAGGGTGCTGTAGAGTATGCTAAGGAACTTGGTTGGGAGAAACCTCAGATCGTGCTTCACCTGGATCACGGTGACAGCTTCGAGCTCTGCAAGAGCTGCGTGGATATGGGTTTCTCTTCAGTTATGATCGACGCATCTTCTCTTCCATACGAGGAGAATATCGCTCTTACCAAGAAAGTTGTGGACTACGCTCACCAGTTCGACGTAACAGTCGAGGCTGAGCTCGGCGTTCTCGCAGGTGTAGAGGATGAGGTAGCTTCAGAGGTATCTCATTACACCAAGCCAGAGGAAGTAATCGACTTCGCTACCCGCACCGGCTGCGACTCCCTCGCCATCTCCATCGGTACTTCACACGGTGCCTACAAGTTTAAACCTGAGCAGTGCACCCGTGACCCTAAGACCGGCCGTCTCGTTCCACCACCACTTGCTTTCGATGTTCTCCACGAGATCGAGAAGAAGCTCCCTGGATTCCCTATCGTGCTTCACGGCTCATCTTCAGTTCCACAGGAGTATGTGGACATTATTAATGCCAATGGCGGTAAGCTCCCTGATGCAGTAGGTATCCCTGAGGAACAGCTCCGTGAGGCTTCCAAGAGCGCAGTTTGCAAGATCAACATCGACTCAGACTCCCGTCTGGCCATGACCGCAGCCATCCGTAAGGTCTTCGCTGATAAACCTGGCGAGTTCGACCCACGTAAATACCTCGGTCCAGCCCGTGACGAGATGAAGAAGCTCTACGAGCACAAGATTATCAACGTTCTCGGTTCCGACGGCAAGGCAGAATAAGCAGCTGTCAAGTTAAGAAATGAAAAAGCCGACCATACTTTGGTCGGCTTTTTCGTGATTCCGGCGCGATTCGAACGCGCGACCCACAGCTTAGAAGGCTGTTGCTCTATCCAGCTGAGCTACGGAACCATCCTTAAATAGGACCGCAAATATAAGAGTTTTTTTGGAAAATTGCTAACTTTGCCCCGCTATGTATAAGATTATTTCTAAAGCTTGATCTTTTTCTGAGAAGATATCAATGACGTCGCTCCCAGTGCCACCAGCATCAGGGAGCGCGTTTCGTGTGTCAGGGTGGCGAAAAGGATACCTATCTCCCAGCTGGCTCCGTACAGGGCTGACAGGGCCGTGGCCACGAAGTAATGATAGGCTCCGAAGCCCCCTGGAACCGGCAGCAGAGAAGAAAGGTTCCCCACTACGGAGATGAAGATGGCATCGCTGATACCCAGATGATTCAGGGATGGAATCGCCTTGAACACACAGAAGCACATCATGAAGTAAGACACCCAGATTCCGGCAGAAAGCAGAAGGAATGGAACTTTGCTCGGGGTCTGGGCGTAAGTCTTGAACCCATCGAATATTCCGCTGATCCATCCGGCCAGTTTTCCAGCCAGAGGACTCTTGTCTTTATATCTGAATATCAGATAGATGGCTAATACTAACAAGCCCACCACTGCTATCAGCACGGGGATTATCTTCCACCTTCCCGCTATCTTCATCGCGATGTTGTCTATGAACCAGCGGGCTATCTCTCCAGTATTCAGGACAATTGCGAGAATGATCAGGATGAAGACCATCATCATATCCCAGGCCCTTTCCATCAGAATAGTACCTACGGTCTTGTCGTAAGGGGTCTTTTTGTCCGTGACCGCCCCGCACCTTACCAGAAAACTCACGTAAGGCACCACCACGCTCAGCAGATTTCCTATGTTACAGGCGTCCCACAGATCTTTCCTGCGGACCTCTTTGTTAATCGGGAGCATCAGCAGCCTCCACCTTTCGGAGCGGAATACCAGCGCCACTAATGCGAATGCCAATGACCCTGCTACCCACAGCCACTTCGTGTCGTACAGCGCATCTACGAAAATATTCCAATCCACTTCCCTAAGAGCGAGATAAACCAAGACTGCGGCGAGAGCCACCGCCAGGACATATTTTAATATGTTTAGAACTTTCTTTGACATAATTCCTGCAAAAGTACACAAATTTTATGTACTTTTGTACTTAATCATATTTGCTATGAAATCTATACTTGGAATCGGGAACGCCCTTACAGACATTCTTGCAGTCCTTCCGGATGACTCGCTGTTAAAGAAATTTCATCTGCCTAAAGGCAGCATGCAGCACGTGGATATGGAGACTGGAGATAAGATTTGGCAGGCACTTAAACCGCTGGGAGTCAAATATGTGGCCGGAGGAAGTGCAGCTAACACCATCACTTGTACATCCATTTTCGGAATGCCCTCTTCTTTTATCGGAAAGATCGGAGACGATGAACTTGGCCTGCTTTTTAAAAGCGATCAGGAGCAGTACGGCGTTAAATCCATGTTGCTAAAAAGTGAGCACTCCAGCGGAAGAAGCATGGTATTCGTGAGCGGAGGTAATGCTGAGCGGACATTTGCGGTATATCTCGGAGCTGCCCTGGATCTGGTGCCGGAAGACCTCAAGCCGGAGTATTTCGAAGGCTATGACTATTTTCATATCGAAGGATATTTGGTTCAGAATCAGGCTCTTATCAGAAAGGCTGTGGAATTGGCCCACGATGCGGGCTGCATCATATCTCTGGACATGGCTTCGTATAATGTAGTGGAAAGTAACAATGCCTTCCTGCATAATATCATAGACAAATATGTGGATATAGTCTTCGCTAACGAGACTGAGGCCAGGGCTTTCACTAAGATATCTGATCCGAAGGAGTCTCTTGAAGAGATTTCGAATCACTGCAAGATAGCCGTGGTGAAAGTAGGAAAGGATGGTTCCTGGGTCAAATCTGCCGATGAGGAGTATCATATCCCTGCCTGGGAGGCTGAGCCGGTGGATGCTACCGGCGCAGGAGATACCTATGCTGCCGGTTTCCTCTACGCCCATTCCCTGGGCCTGCCTTTGAAGGTCTGCGGAGAGGTGGGTTCCATCATCGCAGCTAAGGTCGTGGAGGTGATAGGTACGAAGATGGACGTGAACCGCTGGAAGCAGGCGAATGTCGAGATTCAGGCGCTTATAGAGACTGTCAGATAGTATGAGGAATCCTTTTGTAACATTTGCCAGAGCACTTTCCCTTGCAAGGCATCGCTCTAAAAAAGCCCATGGCATCTGTCCTTTGTCCAAGTGCAGTAAGGTCTGTGTTCTGATAGACGGGAATGATTCTGCCGCTCAGGCTTGCGCAGATGAGGTGAATGCCTTCTTCGGGAAGAAAAAATTGGCCTGTCAGATATTCGTGATTAATCCTTCGAAGGAAGCTCCGAAAGAGCAGGTAAAGGGGGCGAAGATGATACTCCGAAAGAATATCAAGTGGTACGGAAGGGCTAAAAGATCTAAGAAATATCCTTATCCTGATGGAACTGAGGACCTGCTGATTAATCTTCTGCCTCAGGATAATTTTACTGCATATTATGCTTCCGTATGTTCGGGAGCCAAATTCAAAGTAGGGATTTACCAATGTGGCAGAACGCCTTTGTTCGACCTGCTTATAAGTAATACAGATAATTTTTCACAAGCACAGATTTTCGCCCAGATAGAGGCGGTTTTGAATTCCATTGTATGAAACAGTTTTTATCCATAGTATTGAAAGGTTTCGGAATGGGGGCGGCTAATGTGGTCCCAGGAGTGTCCGGAGGCACCATAGCCCTGATTACAGGTATTTATTCCAGGCTCATAGCTTGCATCAGTTCCTTCGCCTCTGTCAAAAAGTGGAAATTATTCTTCACGGGGAATTTCAAACAATGGTGGAAGGAGGTGGACGGGAATTTCCTGTTTGCCCTTTTCGTGGGTCTGGTTTTGAGCATTCTTAGTCTGGCGAAACTGGTTACCTGGGCTCT
>JBJEBS010000031.1:0-13272 GCA_051870275.1 Candidatus Cryptobacteroides sp. | reverse complement strand
GGCCTTGGTGGAGCAAGTATCGATGACTATCTTATCCCTGGCCCCGAGGCTGGAGAACATGTCCAGAACCTGCTGCAGGAGTTTTACGGCAGAGCCTACCGGCACGGCTATCACGATGATATCTCCCCTTTGAACAGCCTCTTCCAAAGAAACGATCTCATCTACAAGACCTATCTTCAGGGCTGCGGCAGCATTAACAGCCTCCTTCTCCACGCCGAGAATCTCGTCAGCAAAATGTCTTCTTTTAAGGTCTATGGCCATGGAGCCACCGATAAGACCTAAACCTATGATTGATAATGTCATACGCTATAAGTTCCGCTAAAATACCATCCTACTTATTATATAGGCGCTTCCGCAAAAGTTCTCCTATACCCTCTTCCTTAGGGCAGCAAGTTCCCCGACCGCCTCCTCTGCCCGCTGAAGGGTCTCCAGGTCAGCACAGAGAGAAATCCTAAGATAATCCTCCCCATTCCTTCCGAAGATAAAACCAGGGGTAATGAATACTCCGGCAGCCTCCATTATTACATCGGAAAGCCTCTCCCCATAAGTCTTAGCCGAAGCAGCAGTCTTAGCCGGAGCAGCAGTCAAGATCGGATGATCCTCCGGAATCCTTCCCCAGACGAAGAGCCCCGCCGAATTCCTGTTAAACACAAGACCTAAAGCCGACATAATTCTAAAAGCCACTTCCCTTCTCCGGACATACTCCCCGTTAAGTGATTCATACCATTCAGTACTCTGATTCAAAGCCTTCACTGCAGCCATCTGCATAGGCTTGAACATACCCGAATCCATCTGGCTCTTAACTTTCAGAACTTCAGAGATATACTCCTTCGCTCCAGCTATCATCCCCACTCTCCAGCCAGACATATTATGAGCCTTGCTCAACGAATTCAACTCCAGAGCACAGTCCTTAGCCCCCTCTGCCCCGAAGATAGACAAAGGCTCATCGTTCAAGATAAAACTATACGGATTATCGTTAACTATCAATATCTTATGCCTCAACGCAAAATCCACGAGCTTCTGGTACAGATCCTTCGTAGCCCGCCCGCCAGTAGGCATATTCGGGTAATTGGTCCACATAATCTTCACCCCTTCGAGATCCATCTTCTCCAGTGCATCGAAATCCGGATGCCAATCCTCTCCCTCCACCAGGTCGTAATACAGAACCTCTGCTCCCAGGAGCTTGGCCACTGAGCTGTAAGTCGGGTATCCAGGGTCCGGAATCAGGACTTTGTCCCCTTCATTCAGGAATGCCAATCCAACCAGCATTATGCCTTCCTTCGAGCCGAAGAGGGGCTGAATCTCGCACTGCGGATCCAGGCTTACTCCATAATAACGACTATACCAATCAGCAAAAGCCTCCCGAAGTTCCCTGCACCCCACATAGCTCTGATACTTGTGACTGTCCGGCTTCACGGCATAAGCGAGAAGTTCAGATATGGCCTCCTGCGGAGGCAGCATATCGGGGGCCCCTATCCCCAGATTGATTACCGGCGGCTTAGATTCTGAAAGCCTCCGCTCATTCAAAGCCTCTATCTCCTTCAGCTTTCGGGAGAAATAATACTCCTGAACTGATTCTGTTCTTTTAGCTGGCCTGATAATCATAAATGTAAATGTTATTCTGTTCGGAAACTATATCTGTTCGAAAACTGTAAATGTTAGGTGACTATAACTGTTCGGGCTCCGAAACATATTCCCCCATAATATCCAGGTCCTCAACCAGAGGCCTTACCGCAGCAAGAGCTTGATTATAACGCTCATAACTATCGAAAGTAATATCCGCATAGAAAAAATACTGCCACTTCTTTCCAGGAATAGGCAGGGACTGGATACGGGAGAGATTCATATCATAGAAAGAAAGGATAGTAAGGATATGGGCCAAAGACCCTGGCTTATGTGGCAAAGTAAAACAGATGCTGGACTTGTTCACCTTAGCCAGATCTACCTCTATCTCATCATCCACGATAAGGAAGCGGGTAAAATTATCCTGAAAAGTCTCGATGTTGGCCTTGAGAATCTCAAGCCCAAAGCTCTTAGCGGCCACGGCCGAGGCCACAGCCCCCACGCCCAAGGCCCCGCTTTCAGCGAGTTCGGCAGCACTTTTAGCCGTATCTTCCGACTCCACCACCTTTATCCAAGGGCACTCGGTCTCGAAGAACTGTCTGGTCTGATTGATGGCCATATAATGGGTCCTGACCTCCCTGATATCTTCCAGGCTTTGTCCCTTGATAGCCATAAGGTTCTGATGGATATGTAGATAAATCTCCCCTTTCACCCTCTTGTCATATCTTCTCAAGAGATCAAAATTAGCCAGAAGGCCGCCGGAAGTAGTATTCTCCACAGCTATGATAAGAGCATCAGCCTCTCCCTGCTGAAGGGCTACGAACATCTCCTCGAAAGTCGCACATTCTATAATTTCAGGCTCACTTTCTCCCATCTGTCTATAAAATTCATAGGCCGCTTCCTCGTGAAAACTTCCGTGGAAGCCCTGAATAGCAACTCTTTTACCCATATTAGCGACTCAAACAAAGCTCCACCGGACAATGGTCCGAACCCATAATCTGGTCGTGAATCTCAGTGGATACAATCCTGGACTTAAGGGCCTCGCTCACTATAAAATAATCTATACGCCAGCCCACATTTCTCTGACGTGCAGCAGCCCTGTAACTCCACCAGGAATACTTCACCTCATCAGGGTGCTGATACCTCCAGCTATCCACAAAACCTTCGGAGAGAAGCTTTGTCATACCCTCCCTTTCTTCATCGGAAAAACCGGCGCTGAAATGATTAGTCGCAGGATTCTTCAAATCTATCTCCTGATGGGCCACATTAAGATCCCCGCACATCACCACAGGCTTACGACTCTCCAGGCCTTTCAGATAAGCCCTCAGGTCGGCATCCCAGCTCATCCTGTAATTCAGACGTTTAAGTCCGTCCTGAGAATTAGGCACATAGACATTCACGAGGAAA
The DNA here is from genome assembly GCA_051870275.1 of Candidatus Cryptobacteroides sp. Taxonomy (GTDB): domain Bacteria; phylum Bacteroidota; class Bacteroidia; order Bacteroidales; family UBA932; genus Cryptobacteroides. Next base: position 10,302 of record JBJEBS010000031.1, on the reverse strand, counting down.
AAGTCCTCGAACTCCAGAGTCACTGCCCTGCCCTCGTGGTCATGGGCGTCGTGTCCGAGAGAATGACCCAGACCATAAGCCACTGACAGAGGCTTGATTCTGCTAAAAATAACTGTTCCGGCATATCCAGGCCTGTCGGCATAATCCCAGTAAGACTCATAGCCTTCGAAGGCCAAATCTATCTGTCCCTCCTGCAACTTAGTCTCCTGCAGGCAGAAGCAGTCAGCATCCAGGTCCTTGAACACCTGGGCGAACCCCTTTCCCACTACGGCCCTCAGGCCGTTCACATTCCAGCTTACAAGTTTCAAAGGCTCCATTCCACTCCGTCTTTAGTATCCTTAACCTTGATTCCCAACTCGTTCAGACTGTCTCTGATATGATCGGAAGTAGCCCAGTCCTTCTCCGCCTTGGCCTTGGCTCTCTGCTCGAGCACCATCTGCATCAGACCGTCTATCACCTCGGATCCGGCAGAAGAACTCTCGTCCTGAAGACCCAGCACTCCGAAGACTATATCATCGAAAATCTGGCAGAGGGCAGCCAAGTCCTCCTCACCCAATTTCAATCCTCCGGATTTAGCAGTATTGATAATCCTTACAGCCTCAAAGATGGCAGAAAGAGCGGCCGGAGTATTTAGATCGTCGCAAAGCGAGTCATATACGGCATCATAGACAGCCTTGATCTCAGAATTGTCAGAGAGGCAATTTTCAGTATCCACAGCGAATCCGCCTTCCTCTCCGGCGTGTGCACCGTATTTATACACAGGAGCTTTCCTCCCCGCAAGGGCATAGAGGTCACGGGCTGCCTGCATTAGCTTCGAGAGTCCCTTCTGAGCAGCCTGCAGAGCTTCATTCGAAAAATCCAAAGTCCCGCGATAATGAGCCTGCAGAATGAAGAAACGTATGGTCATAGGGCTGTAAGCCTGCTCCAGAGCCGGATGAGAACCGCTGAACATCTGCGGCAGGGTAATGAAATTCCCGAGACTCTTTCCCATCTTCTGCCCGTTGATGGTTATCATATTGTTATGCACCCAGTAGTGCACTCCTTCGCTATGACGGCAAGCCACATTCTGAGCTATCTCGCACTCGTGGTGAGGGAACATCAGATCCATTCCACCCCCGTGAATGTCAAATTCACTGCCGAGATACTTCTCCCCCATCACCGAGCACTCCAGATGCCAGCCTGGGAAGCCCTCGCTCCAAGGTGAAGGCCAATGCATAATATGCTCAGGCTCAGCTTTTTTCCACAATGCAAAATCGTAAGGAGCCTTCTTGTCCCCCTGCCCGTCCAGGCTTCTGGTACCTTCCAGGGTATCTTCCAGGGAGCGCCCGCTGAGCACCCCGTACTTGTGGTCCTTATTATATTTGCAGACATCGAAATAGATGCTGCCATTACTTTCATATGCATAACCGGCGTCCAGAATCTTCTTCACCGCCTCTATCTGCTCCAGAATATGTCCGCTCGCCCGCGGCTCTATGCTCGGCGGCGCCACATTCAGCGCCCTCATCGCATCATGATAGGCCAATGTATAAGTCTGTACTACTTCCATCGGCTCCAACTGCTCGAGTCTGGCCTTCTTCGAGATCTTATCCTCGCCTTCATCGGCATCGTGCTCCAGATGTCCCACATCAGTTATATTCCTGACATAGCGCACCTTATATCCCAAATGCTGGAGGAATTTACTCAGCACGTCAAAGGTAATTCCAGGTCTGGCATGGCCCAGATGGGCTTCGCCATAAACAGTAGGGCCACACACATACATCCCCACTCTCCCCGGATGAATAGGCTTGAAGACCTCCTTCTGGTGGCTCATCGTATTAGTCAGTCGCAGTACTCTCATATCTTGTAACATATTTAGCCTACGAAGATACAAAATTTATTGCTATCTTCGCAGCGTGATTTTAAGCGGAAAAGAATTATCAGATAAAATAAAGTCCCAGCTCGCTGAAGAGGTGGCGACTTTTCCTGCCCTGTACGGCCGCGTGCCGCACTTGGCCGTGGTCTTGGTAGGCGACGACCCTGCAAGCGCCACATACGTACGCAACAAAGGCAAGGCCTGCGAGAAAATTGGCATAAAGAATACTACCATACATCTCCCGAAGGAGACCAATGAAGAGGCACTGCTGGAGCAGATAAGGCTTCTGAACGAGGACGAAGGAGTGGATGGCGTACTGGTCCAACTCCCTCTCCCTGAGCATATTGACGAGCTGAAAGCACTCTATGCCATAGCCAGAGAGAAAGATGTGGACGGATTTCATCCGGAGAATGTGGCCGCTCTCTGGCGCCGCCGCACTGAGCCGGAACTGAACCCGCAGTACTGCGTGCCTTGCACCCCGAGAGGAATCATCCGCCTGCTCAAGGCGGGAGATGTGGATATCTGCGGCAAAAGGGCCGTAGTGGTGGGCAGAAGTAATATAGTCGGGCTTCCTGTCTCCAAACTCCTGCTGAATGAGAACGCTACGGTGACCATCTGCCACTCGCACACTCTGGATCTGGGCAGTATCACCAGAGAAGCTGACATCCTGATAGTGGCGGTGGGTAGCGCCGGACTGATTACCGAAGATATGGTGAAAGACGGAGCCGTGGTGATAGACGTGGGTATGAACCGCGACAGCGAAGGCAAGCTCTGCGGAGATGTGGACTTCCAGAAAGTGAAGGACAAGGCGAGCATCATCACTCCTGTTCCAGGTGGCGTAGGACCTATGACCATCTGCTCCCTTATGGAGAACACCATCGACTGCTTCGTTAACAGGATGTTGTAGGAATAATCACATTACATAATAACACATGAACACTAACAAACGACTCGAAAGTCTCGATGCCTTCAGAGGCTTCGATATGATGTGGATTATGGGAGCCTCCTCCATAGTGGTGGCCATCTGCTCCCTGTTTCCAGGAGGAGAGAACAGTTTTCTGGTTCAGCAGATGTCTCACGTGAAATGGCACGGTCTGGCCTTCATGGACCTGATCTTCCCGACCTTCCTTTTCATCTCCGGAATCTCCTTCCCTTTCTCCCTGGCCAAACAGAAAAGCCTCGGGCACAGCAGCAGCCAGATTCACCTGAAGATCTTCAAAAGAGGCTTACTGCTCGTTCTCCTCGGACTCCTGTATAACGGACTTTTGTCTGACTTTACCCTGGCCAATATCCGCTTCTGCAGTGTTCTGGGCCGTATCGGTCTGGCCTGGATGTTCGCGGCTCTGTTCTTCGTACATTTCTCGAAAGGAGTCAGAGCCGCCATCTGCGCGTTTCTGCTCATAGGCTACTACCTGCTGCTGCGGCTCTGCCTCGCCCCAGGGGCTCCTGCCGGAGCCGACCCATTCTCTTTCGAGTGGAACATAGTAGGCTGGATAGACAGCCACATCATCCCCGGAAGGCTCTACCGCGGGACTTTCGATCCTGAAGGCCTGATGGGAGTCATCCCCGCCTGCGCCACCGCCATGCTGGGTATGTTTACCGGAGAATTTATTAAGGACAGCAAACTGAAAGGTGAGAAGAAGAGCCTCTATATGTTCCTTACATCCCTGGGCCTTTTAGCCCTGGGTCTGCTCTGGAACATCTTCTTCCCTATTAACAAGAACCTGTGGAGCAGCAGTTTCGTGTGCGTGGTAGGAGCTTACTCCCTCTGCCTTTTCAGCCTGTTCTACTATGTGATAGATGTCAAGGGACATCGCCGCTGGGCCTTCCCTTTCAAAGTGATAGGAATGAACTCCATCACCATCTATATGGCTATGGACTTTATCAACTTCGGATTCACAGCCAGAGCTCTGCTGAGCGGCACGATGGCCCTGCTGCCTGCACCTTGGGCAGATCTGCTGCTCTACCTGGGCATCTTCCTTTTGAGATGGGCCTTCCTCTACTTCCTATATAAAAAGAAAATCTTCCTGAAGGTCTAAACGAAGTTCTTGATATCCTGCTCCCTGCTTGCAGGGCAGATCAGAATCTTTCCGTCCTTCACTGCGACGATATAATCCTCAAGGCCAATGGCGATAAGCCTTTGGCCTTCTTCTATGGCACAGATGCAGTCCTTGCAGTCGTGCAATTCCACGCTTCCCGACTCCTTCCTGTACTGCTGCAGCGAAGCCCAGGTCCCCAGATCGCTCCAGCCCAGGTCTTCAGCTATCACATAGATATTCTCGGACTTCTCCATCACGGCGTAGTCTATGGATATCTTCTCACAAGTAGGAAAAAGTTCCTCCAGTCGGCTATTTTCCTGCTCAGTATAAAGATATCCTTCCAACTCATCCATCACCGAGGATATCTGCGGGGCGTGACGGCGCAGTTCTGAAAGTATGGTCTGCACCTTCCAGATAAAAACTCCCGCGTTCCAGAAGTAATTCCCCTCCTCAAGATAAGATTTGGCTGTCTCGATGTCTGGTTTTTCACAGAAACGATTAACCTTGACTATTCGGGATTTGACAGAATCACTGGCACAGATATAGCCATAGCCGGTCTCCGGACGATTCGGTTCTATTCCTATAGTCACTATCCTGTTCTCCGTCGAAGTCTCTATAAAATCAATTGCCTGCCTGACTATACTCACATATCTTTCCTTCTCCAGCACCAGAGCATCGGAAGGAGTAACCACCACCGAAGCATCCGGATGATGGAGGGCTATCTTTCTGCAGGCATAGGCTATGCAAGGGGCTGTATTCCTACCCACAGGCTCCAGCAGAATGTGCTCAGAAGGGAGCTCCGGAAGCTGATCCCTGATAATGGAGGCATACTGTTTCGAAGTCACCACCCAGATACTGTCTATGGAACAAATCGGCAGAAATCTCTCTACCGTACTCTGTATCAGGGTCTTGCCAGTATTCAGCACATCCACGAACTGCTTAGGATACTGCGGAGTGCTTAAAGGCCAAAGACGGGAGCCTATTCCTCCCGCCATTATTACAACTTGTATGTCAGACATTCTTGATTCTATTTGTCCAAAACTGAATAAACCGAATTATTACTCTTGTACTCAGGAACTATAAGCTTCATCATCGCCACGATCTCCATAGGGTCATAACGGTTAGCGGTATCGATAAGCTCAGCGACCTTGCTGTTAACCATATTATAATCATACTCCCTGACATCAGCAATTCTGATCTTCTCGTGGAAGGATGGCTTGGTGGTCTCCTTATCACTAAGAGTCTCCTCATAGAGTTTTTCCCCGTCTCTAAGTCCGGTGTACTCAATCTGCACATCCTTCGCCCCGCTCAGGAATATCATTCTCTTAGCCAAGTCGGCTATACGCACCGGCTTACCCATGTCGAAGACGAAAATCTCTCCTCCCCTTCCCTTGGTTCCGGCCTCAAGCACCAGCTTGCAAGCCTCAGAGATAAGCATAAAGAAACGGATGATATCCTTATGTGTGACAGTTACAGGGCCGCCGGCTTCAATCTGTTTTCTAAAGATAGGAATCACTGAACCGTTAGAACCCAGCACATTTCCGAATCTGGTAGTCACGAACTGAGTATGTCCAGGAACGATTCCTTCCGCCTCAGCCTTATTCAGACTCTGCACATAAATCTCGCAGATACGCTTGGAGCAGCCCATCACATTCGTAGGATTTACAGCCTTGTCCGTAGATACCATCACGAACTTGTCCACTCCATACTCAACAGAAAGATCGGCTATATTCCTGGTACCACGAATGTTATTATGCACAGCTGCACTTGGATTATCCTCCATCATAGGCACATGCTTGTAAGCTGCGGCGTGGAATACATACTGTGGACGATAGGTCTCGAAAATTACCCTCATCCTATGCAGGGAATCTATGGAAGTAATGATGGTATGTGCCTTGATATCAGGAAATTCCTTAGCCATCATCAGACGGATGTCGTGCTGCGGTGTCTCCGCCTGGTCTATCAGGATAAGTTCAGCCGGCTTGAAAGAGGCTATCTGACGAACCAGTTCGCTGCCTATGCTTCCGGCGGAACCCGTAATCATAATACGCTTGCCGCTGAGTTCCTTAGCCACAGAATCCAAGTCCACATTAATCTGCTCCCTAGGAAGCAGGTCCTCGATCTTGACATTTCTCAGACTATAGGAAGCATCCTTTTCAGAATCCGAGCTGCTTTTCATCGACTGCTCCACCAATATATGCACACCGGCATCCAGAATGGTATTATGCAGTTGCTCATCACTTCTGAGCTCCTCCACCCTGGTGAGCGGCACCAGCACGGACTTAATCTCCAGTTTATGTAATACCTGGGCCAATTCAGAATTGACCTTATAGACTTTCTCACCGAGCAGGGATTCTATGCTTTGCTGCGGATCATGAGAGATAAAGCCCTTCAGCTTGTACTTTGCAGGTTTTTCACTTCTGATGCTCTTGGCCAATGAGACTCCCCCGTCTCCTATGCCATAAACCAGGACATTCTCCGCATTGTCAGTATTGAAGCGATCATAAACCGTCTTCACAAGCACCCTGACAGCCCACATCAGGAGAGTGCAAAGCACGAAGGTGGTGAGCATTATCCTGTAATCGAAGAGAACAGGAGCGAAGAGTCCAGCCACGAGCTGAAGGATATAACACAAGGCAGTGGCGAAGAATACAGCCAGACCTACCCTTTGCAGATCCAAAAAAGAAGAGTACCTGATAATTCCCCTGTAGGTCTTGAATGCTCTGAAAAAGAGTATATATACCAGGAGGAAAACGACCAGATACACTGCAAAAGGAAGCCAGTTCGATACGAGACTCAACCTGCCATTAAAAATCAAAAAAGTGGCCAAATAAGAAAAAATCACCACACACAGGTCAAATGCCAGAATCATCCAGTACGGCGAACTCTTGTGGCTAAAATACCAGTCTGCGAGGCCTTTTCTCGGTTTATCGTTTTTATTCATAAGTAATTAAGTGACTACTTCTGCAAATATACGAATAAAAAATGACAAGAGAGTGGTTCATTTCAGGCAATTTGCCAAACCACTCTCTTATCACAAAAATTATCTATAGACTAAAGCTCGTTCAGTTCATCTACAGCTTCATCCTTGCGGCTTACCACGATGTCCTGGTAGTCCTTCAGACCGGTACCTGCCGGAATGAGATGACCGCAGATGACATTCTCCTTAAGGCCTTCGAGATGATCGACACGGCCACGGATGGCTGCCTCGCTGAGCACCTTGGTAGTCTCCTGGAAGGAGGCGGCAGAGATGAAACTGTTAGTACGCAATGCAGCACGGGTAATACCCTGAAGTACAAGCTTGGCAGTAGCAGGACGGGCCTCGCGGGCGACTACAGGCTTCATACCCTGACGTTCCAGAGACTCATTTTCACTGCGAAGCTCTCTGGCTCCGATGATGTCTCCCTCGGCAAATCTCTGGGAATCACCAGGATTCTCCACATAGTACTTGCCGTAAATGGCATCGTTCACGTCCATGAACTTCATCTTGTCCACAAGTTCCTCTGGCAGGAATTCGGTATCACCGGAATTGGTGATCTCCACCTTGCGCATCATCTGGCGGACTATAATCTCGAAGTGCTTGTCGTTAATCTTCACACCCTGCAGACGGTAAACTGCCTGTACCTCATTCACGATATACTCCTGAGCCTTAACCAGACCGAGAATATTCAGAATGTCAGATGGAGATATACCACCGTCTGAAAGCGGAGTACCAGCTTTCACATAGTCATCCTCCTGAACCAGAATCTGCTTGGAGAGAGGCACGAGATAGTGTTTCTCCACTCCTGAACGGTTCTTGACGATGATCTCACGGTTACCTCTCTTCACAGTTCCCATTATTACCTGGCCGTTAATCTCGGAGAGTACAGCAGGGCTGCTGCTTGGATTACGGGCCTCGAAGAGTTCAGTTACTCGAGGCAGACCACCAGTAATATCGCTGGCCTTACCGAAGGCACGAGGAATCTTGATGATGATGTCACCGACCTTAACGTCTGTTCCATCCTCGACCATAACGTGTGCACCTACAGGGAGGTTGTACTGCTTGATGATAGTACCTGTGGCATCTACGATATCCACTGCAGGACTCTTGGTTCTGTCTTTGGTCTCGATGATAACCTTGTCGTTAGAGCTGGAGTACTCGTCAGCAGAATCCTTGCGATAGGTTACACCCTCGACCATGTTCTCGAATTTCAGAGTACCGGCAGCCTCCACGATGGTGGTGGCGTTATATGCATCCCACTCGCAGATACGGTCACCCTTGGATACCTTGTCGCCTTCCTTGAAGTAAAGGATAGATCCATAAGGAATATCGTACTGGGAGAAGGTGATACCTGTGTTCTCATCCACGATACGAAGTTCAGTCATTCGACCTACCACTACGGTCTGCACTCCGGATTCGGTCTCACGCTCGATGGTACGGAGTTCTGAGAACTTTAGGATACCTTCGTACTTGGAATCGATGCTGGAGTCTGCTCCGGATGAAGAAGCTGTACCACCGACGTGGAAGGTACGCAGGGTAAGCTGTGTACCAGGCTCACCGATGGACTGAGCTGCGATTACACCCACGACTTCGCCCTTTTCCACCATACGGCTGGTGGCAAGGTTGCGACCATAACACTTGGCACACACACCCTTGCGACTCTCGCAAGTGAGCACTGAACGAATCTCGACGCTCTCGATAGGAAGGCTGTCGATAAGTTCAGCTTCAGCCTCGCGAATCTCTTCTCCTGCACGGATGATGAGCTCGCCGGTGATAGGATTGAATATGTCGTGTACGGAAGTGCGTCCAAGGATTCTTTCGCCCAGGGACTCCACTACAGTATCCTTATCCTTGATGGCAGTAGCCACCAGACCGCGGAGTGTACCGCAATCCTCCTCAGTGATGATCACGTCGTGTGACACATCCACGAGACGGCGGGTAAGATAACCTGCGTCAGCAGTCTTAAGGGCGGTATCAGCCAGACCCTTACGGGCACCGTGGGTACCGATGAAGTACTCGAGCACTGTCATTCCTTCCTTAAGGTTGGAGATGATAGGGTTCTCGATAATGTCGGCACCAGAGGCACCTGCCTTCTGAGGCTTGGCCATAAGTCCACGCATACCGCAGAGCTGCTTGATCTGCTGGGTTGAACCACGGGCACCAGAATCCAACATCATGAATACAGGGTTGAATCCCTGCTGATCGGATGAGATCTGCTTGCCCACGATGCTGGTAAGGTTGTTGTCCACTGCTGACCAGAGGTCCACAACCTTGTTATAACGCTCCTGATTGGTGATGAAACCGAGGGCGTAGTTGCCCTTGATCTCTTCGATCTTCTTATAGGCGTCGTTGATAAGGGTCTGCTTTTCGGCAGGCACGATGACATCGCCCAGGTTGAAGGAGATACCGGCACGGAAGGCTTGGTAATAACCGAGGTTCTTGATGTCGTCGAGGAACTTGGCAGTACGGGTCACACCGGTGTGTTTGATGACTTCGGTGATGATGGTACGCAGAGGTTTCTTTCCGAGCAGAACGTTCACATATGGCACCTCATCCGGAACGTATTGGTTTACAATGATTCTACCGGCTGTGGTCTCCACGAGCTCGTAACCCTTGGAGAGATCCTGCTTGTCCTTAGGAAGGCGGACCTTAATAAGGGCATGCATGTCGATCTTCTTAGCATCGTATGCTATAATCACATCCTCAGGTCCATAGAAGCACATTCCCTGACCCTTGGCATCCGGACGAATCTTTGTGATATAGTAAAGTCCGAGCACCATATCCTGGGAAGGCACTGTGATAGGAGCACCATTGGCAGGATTAAGAATGTTATGCGAACCGAGCATGAGGAGCTGGGCCTCCATAATGGCGGCATTCCCCAATGGGAGGTGCACAGCCATCTGGTCACCGTCGAAGTCGGCGTTGAAGGCCGTACAAGCGAGCGGATGAAGCTGGATGGCCTTACCCTCTATCATTCGAGGCTGGAAGGCCTGGATACCCAGTCGGTGCAGGGTAGGGGCACGGTTAAGCAGTACCGGATGGCCCTTCATCACATTCTCGAGGATATCCCAGATCACCGGATCCTTGCGGTCCACGATCTTCTTCGCAGACTTGACAGTCTTGACGATACCTCTCTCTATGAGTTTGCGGATGATGAATGGCTTGTACAACTCGGCTGCCATATACTTAGGCAGACCGCACTCGTGCATGTTGAGCTCCGGACCTACGACGATAACTGAACGTGCAGAGTAGTCCACACGCTTACCGAGGAGGTTCTGACGGAAGCGTCCCTGCTTACCCTTGAGGGAGTCGGAAAGGGATTTGAGAGCCCTGTTCTGCTCACTCTTGACTGCAGAAGACTTCTTGGAGTTGTCGAAGAGGCTGTCCACCGCTTCCTGAAGCATACGCTTCTCGTTACGGAGGATGACCTC
>JBJEBS010000030.1:0-3594 GCA_051870275.1 Candidatus Cryptobacteroides sp. | reverse complement strand
CACTCCCTTGGACTCCTTCGGGCCCTGCATCAGCTGAAGGTAATCCACTACCACCAGTCCTATATGCTTCTGTTTCCAGAGAGCCTTGACCTTAGAACGGAACTCGGAGATAGGAAGACCTGGGGTCTCATCCACATAGAGGGGAGCTTTCTGAAGTCGGACTATGCTCTGCTCCAACAGTGTCCACTCGTCATTCTGGAATTTGGAACTTCCCTTTATCTTGTCAGCGCTCAAGCCAGACTCACTAACCATCAGACGGTTAGCCAGCTGTATGGCGGACATCTCCAAAGAGAAGAATGCCACCGGCACGTGGTGGTCCACAGCCGCATTCCTGGCCACATTCAGAGCAAAGGCGGTCTTGCCTACCGAAGGTCTGGCTGCCAGAATAATCAGGTCTGAAGGCTGCCAGCCATTGGTAATGGCATCCAAAGAAGGAAAACCTGAAGGAACTCCTCCAAGACCGGTTTTAGTCTGGGCAGCATCCAATCGGCTAAGGGCTGAATTGATAATGGAGCCTATGTCCTGAACACTCTGCCTGCCGAGCGAATCCGTGGCATTGTAAACCTTGTTCAAGGCTCCATCCACCAGATCGTCGAACTTGATATCCTCGGAATAGGCTTCCTCCAAGATCTTGTTAGCCGCAGTTATAAGGGCTCTCTGCACGGCTTTCTGCTTCAGAACCCCCACGTAAGTCTCGACATAGGCAGAACTGCCCAGTTTGCCGGCCAGATCCGCCAGCACCGGCATACCGCCTACGCTCTCCAGTTTTCCCTGCTGAATGAGCTTGGTCGATACTGTCACCAGGTCGATAGGCAGATGCTCCGTAAACAGGGAGCACATAGCCTCGAAGATAAGCCTGTTCCTCTCAGAGTAAAAAGCATCCGGCTTGAGTTCCTCCATCACCTCATCCACACAGGACGGGTCCAGGAGCATGGCACTCAAGACGGCTTCTTCATTTTCAAGAGCCTGAGGAGGTACTTTGCCGATAATATCTGAAGGCATTATTCAGCTTGGGCAAGAGGATTCACCAAAATACGGCCACAGTTCTCGCAGATGACGAGTTTGTTACCTGATGCGATATCCACAAGTCTCTGAGGAGTAATGGCATTGAAACATCCTCCGCAGGAGTTCTCATATACGGATACCACTGCGAGGTGGTTATGCACACTGGCACGGATGCGGTCATAGGCACTGAGAGTCCTCTCGTCGAGCTGGCTGCTATACTTGGCCCTCTTATCCATAAGAGCCTTCTCCTCATCTGCAGTTGAGCTTACGATATGCTCGAGCTCTTCCTTCTTCGCAGCCAGGTCCTCTTCCCTGATGGTGATGCGGTCGTTGATAACCTCGATGGCGTCCTTCTTCTCAGCGATGAGCATACGGAGTTCGCCTATCTTCTTCTCGTGAATCTGACGTTCATAACCCAGATTCTCCAATTCCTTGTTAATGGAATCGAACTCGCGGCTGTTAGCGATATTACCCAGCTGTTCGTGATATCTGTTATACTCGGTATCAACTTCCACGATACCCTGCTTATGCTTCTCGACCTCAGCCTCCAGACCGCCGATAAACTCACGGATAGAAGCGATCTTGGCATTAAGGGAAGCTAATTCCTCTTCTACGGCCTCAACCTCCTGAGGCAGGGCTCCGCGAAGATTGATAATCTTCCCGATCTCATTATCTGTCTGCTGCAGGGCGTAAAGCACCTGAAGTTTCTCAGAGACAGAAAGAGAGCCCTCTGAGAAGTTCTTGGAAAGGGAAACGAAGGTTTCTCTCTGGTCGATAGGAGTCTCGACCTTGTTAATTTTTGATTTGTCTGACATATCTATTTTTATGATTATTTCGTGGGTTGCAAAGTTATAAAAAAGTTCCTTAATATTACAGACTTTGTTTGATTTCGAGCAACTGAGCCTTTATATCCTTCAAAGTCACTATCACCTTATCTCTTTTATCGTATTTCGGATTCTCGGACTTAAGTTTTCTGATACAACCGTCTATGGTCAGTTTCTCCTCCTTAAGAAGATGATTTATCAGCTTGAGCATCTCCACATCTTCCTTATGGAAAAGGCGGTTACCCTTAGCGTTCCGGTCGGGTTTCACGAAATCCGAAAAACTGTCACTCCAGAACCTCAGACAGCTCTGAGTTACATTCAAGATCTGAGCGACCTCCTTCATAGTATAATAAATCTTCTCCATAAGGCTTTAGTCCATAGATTGTTCGGTATTGGTAGCTATGTACAGCATATTGGCATACTCCTCCACTCCCACTGAGGCGAAAAAGTAGTTCACCGGATCCTGATACTCGCCGTCCTTGATAATCTCGTAATGCAGGTGAGGAGCGAAAGATGAGCCACTCATTCCTGCTGCCCCTATCTTCTGGCCGGCCTTGACCTTCTGCCCCTGTCTGACCGAAATGGTGGAAAGATGGGCATAGCGGGTGACATAAGAAGAGGAGTGGGTAATGGTCACGGTATTCCCGAAACCTTTGTTGCTTTTCTCCACCTTGCTTACCCTGCCATCCCCTGCTGCAAGTACAGGCGTACCGGTAGGCACTATGATATCCAGGCCATTATGTCTCACCCTGGCCTTCAGAACAGGATTGGTCTTCATCCCTATGGAAGCTCCCAACTGGGTAAAGGATATCTCGGCGAGAGGCAGATGCATAGGCGGCAGGGAAACATTCTCTCCCGCTACCCGCTGCAGAGCCTGCACCAGATCAGCTTCTACCGAAAACATCTTCAGGTACATGGAGTCGGATTTGGCAGAAGCATAGGCTATGAGACTGGTATTCTTTATAGTGTCATCAGCATACACCGGAGTAAGAGTCTGAATGGGATCCACACTTGGGGCATTACTATGAAAAACTTCGCTATAAATTTCCCCGTCCTTAAGTTCCAGCCCGCTGACAGCATCATCCAGCAGTTCCTGACTCGGAAGCAGTTGAGGATATAACTTCTCGTACATCTTGTTCTCCCTCTTGAGCCTGCCTTCGGTATCTGTATTGATGGCCAATGCGAACACCCCATACAGCAGCAGCGCGAGAGCCAGTGCGCAGAGCGCCGCCGTTCCTATGAAACGCAGCACCCTCTGCCAAGGCTTGTCCGACTCCTTAAAGAGAAAATCCGAACCTATTTTATACAAATGGCTCATCTGGATGCGTAATTCTCAAAATTATTCACCTTGTCCACCATAGCCCTGTACTCCTCAGCCCCCATAGTCAGGTCCATAAAGGACATAGGATCTATCTGTTTTCCTCTGTATATCACTTCATAATGCAGGTGAGGTCCCGTAGAGGAACCTGTGTTCCCGACAGTTCCAATCTGCTGTCCGCGAATGACCACATCCCCCTTCTTCACATCTATGTTCTGCATGTGGGCATAGCGGGTCTTGTAGCCGAAGCCGTGATCGATTACCACTTCATTACCATAACCGAAGAAATTATACTTGATCTTCTCTACGACCCCATCTCCGGTACTGTAAATCTTCGGGCCCACCTTTCCGGTGGCGAAATCCACCCCCTCGTGAAAAATTCTCCTATTCTGTATAGGATGGTGACGGTAACCGAAAGGACTGGAAATTCTGTAAGTTCCCTTTTCC
>JBJEBS010000029.1:0-13342 GCA_051870275.1 Candidatus Cryptobacteroides sp. | reverse complement strand
AAGCAGCACAAATCTCTTAATATTAAATAATTAGTTACTTGCGAAACTTGAGATACTAAGATATGGACTATCTGAAAAAGAATAGAAGAAGAGGATGCTTCTGTCTGAACTGCGAGCAACCCCTTTATGGAAGGCCGGACAAGAAGTTCTGTTCACCCGAATGCCGCTATGAATTCAATAACTATGTCAAGAAATTCAACAATACGGAGAAGAAAACCATAGAGATGACCCTGCTTCAAAACTACGACATCCTGGACAAACTGCTTTCCATCAACAGAAAAAGCGCGAGCCACGAAGAGCTGCGCGCTTTAGGTTTCATGTTTGAATACTGTACCTACACCACAGTGATAGATACCCACCGCTGGTACAGATGTTTTAACATAGAATACAAGATTACCAAACATAATGTAACCTGTATCCGTTACGTAGAATAATATCTACTTCTTGTGGGCAGGAGCCGGAGTCTGCTTCTCAGGTACAGGAGTGGTAACGAAATTGCCTACCAGTTTGTCATACTCCTCTGGAGTAATCATATGGCAGGAGCCGTTGATCTGGGCACCCATCTCAACCTGGAGTTTGTTCACATTCACATTCCCCTCTACTACGGCGTTAGACTTAAGGGTAAGCAGATCCTTTACATATACCTCGCCCTTCATGGTGCCGAGGAAATCCACATTGTTACAAGCCAGACCGCCGAGGATGACTGCCTGAGGGCCTACAACGATTTTACCCTTGGAGAAAATCTTGCCGTCCACCTTTCCGTCCACGCGGATGTCGTTGTCAGAAGAGATTTCTCCCTTGATGGCTGTACCTACAGAGATGCGGCTGATATCGTTCACGCTCAACTCTGGTTCCACCACCTTCTTAACTTTTGAAAGATCCATGTTCATATCGAAAATATTTTAATTGTTTTATACTAGTCCTTTACCGTGGCAGTTCTTGTACTTCAGACCGCTTCCACAAGGGCAAGGGTCATTTCTGCCTATCTTCTTGTCAGCCACCACCGGAGTCTTGGCCTTCTGCTCCCCATTGGTTACCAGATCGTTACGATGTGCCTGCAAGCGGGACTGGTCTGGTCTTGTCTGCACTGCCCTTCTCGGCTCCTCCTTGATAGGAATGAAAGCCCTAAGCAGGAAGGAAAGCACGTCCTGATTCAAAGAATCCAGCATCTGGGCGAAGAGGTTATAACTCTCAAGTTTATACACCACCTTAGGGTCCTTCTGCTCATGAACAGCATTCTGCACGCTCTGCTTCAAGTCATCCATATCCCTTAGGTGAGACTTCCAATGTTCGTCTATCTGGAAGAGTATGATATTCTTACTCAAGGTCTTAGCCACTTCCCTACCCTCTGAATTATAAGCCTTCTCGAGGTTCACGGAGAGCTGAATCACCTTCCTTCCATCCGATACCGGAATGGCTATGTTCTTATAGATGCTTCCCTGTTTCTCATAGACCTGCTTGATGATAGGGCTGAGTTTCTCCACGAGAGAATCCATCCTTCTCTGGTAGCAGTCCTGCATATGGTGACAGAGTGCAGATACTATATCGTCCTTCTTAGCCTTCTCGTAGAACTCCTCGTCGAAGCCAGGCTCTATAGAGAATCGGGCCATGAGCAATTCGCTGAACTCCTCATAAGTGTAATTCTTAGTGGAATCCACCAGCAGGGACATGGAATCTATCATCATATTCTGAAGGTCGATCTCCACCTTATCTCCCCTAATGGCATTACGACGTCTGGAGTAAACAGCCTCCCTCTGATAGTTCATCACGTCATCGTACTCAATCAGGTTCTTACGGATACCGAAATTGTTCTCCTCCACCTTCTTCTGTGCCGTCTCTATGGCATTCGAAAGCATCTTGCCCTCCAGAGCCTCATTTTCTTCCATGCCAAGTTTATCTACTATGGAAGCGATCCTGTCCGATCCGAAGATACGCATCAACTTGTCTTCCAATGATATATAGAAGATGGAAGAACCAGGGTCACCCTGACGTCCAGCGCGTCCACGAAGCTGTCTGTCCACACGACGGGAGTCGTGTCTCTCAGTTCCTATGATGGCCAATCCGCCTGCGTCCTTGACTTCCTGCGAGAGTTTGATATCCGTACCACGACCTGCCATATTGGTCGCAATCGTCACGGTAGAGCGCATACCGGCCTGAGCCACGATCTCCGCCTCACGGGCGTGTTCCTTAGCATTCAATACATTATGCTTGATTCCGCGCATCTTGAGCATACGGCTCAGGAGTTCGGAAGTCTCCACATCCGTAGTGCCGACCAGCACCGGCCGTCCGGCAGAGACCAACTCGGCAATCTTGTCTATGACAGCGGCATACTTGGCCTTCTTGGTCTTGTACACCACATCCGGAAGATCCTGACGGATAACCGGTTTATTCGTAGGTATCACCATCACGTCGAGTTTATAGATGCTCCAGAACTCGCCTTCCTCAGTCTCAGCCGTACCGGTCATACCGGAAAGCTTGTGATACATACGGAAGTAATTCTGCAGGGTGATGGTGGCGAAGGTCTGGGTGGCAGCTTCCACTTTCACATTTTCCTTAGCCTCGACAGCCTGATGCAAGCCGTCGCTCCAGCGGCGTCCCTCCATAATACGGCCCGTACTTTCATCCACGATCTTCACCTTCTCGGCTCCGTTAGGCTCTCTCATCACCACATAATCCACATCCTTCTCGAACATGGCGTAGGCCTTAAGCAGCTGATTCACAGTGTGAACCCTCTCGCTCTTAAGAGAGAAGTCCTCCATAAGGGCATCCTTTTTCTCCCGCTTTTCAGCATCAGAGAGCTCGGAGTGCTCTATCTCGGCTAACTTCACACCCACATCCGGCAGCACAAAGAAATCCTCATTTCCCACGCTATGGGCCAAGAGTTCCTGTCCCTTATCGGTAAGATTGATGGAATGCTGAATCTCACTGACCACGAAGTAGAGCGGATCGGTGATGACAGGCATCTCCTTCTCGTTATCCTGAATGTAATAATTCTCAGTCTTCTGCATCACCACTTTCACACCAGGCTCGCTGAGATATTTGATAAGTGGCTGATACTTAGGGAGTCCCTTAAACGCTCTGAAGAGAAGCTTACCACCTTCAGCCTCGTCTCCCTCGGCCATCTTGCGCTTCGCCTCGTTCAGAATCTGGTTCACCAGAGCCCTCTGGGCCTGATAAAGTTTCTCCACATAAGGCTTGTACTCCACATACTGCTCGTCATTCTGAGCCCTAGTCATAGGACCGGAGATAATCAGAGGGGTACGGGCATCGTCTATGAGCACAGAGTCCACCTCATCCACGATGGCGTAATGGTGTTTCCTCTGCACCAGATCCTCCTCGCTGGTGGCCATATTGTCACGCAGGTAGTCGAAACCGAATTCGTTGTTCGTACCGAAAGTAATGTCGCAGTCGTAAGCCCGCTTTCTTTGAGGAGAGTTAGGCTGATGCTTGTCGATACAGTCCACGCTAAGGCCGTGGAACATATAAATTGGCCCCATCCACTCGGAGTCACGCTTGGAAAGGTAGTCATTCACAGTCACCATATGCACGCCCTTTCCGGCCAATGCATTCAGGAACACCGGCAGAGTAGCCACGAGAGTCTTACCCTCACCGGTAGCCATCTCGGCGATTTTACCCTGATGCAGGGCTATACCGCCCACCAGTTGCACATCGTAGTGCACCATAGACCAGGTGATATCGTTACCTCCTGCCACCCAATGGTTCTGATAGATGGCCTTGTCCCCTTCTATCCTCACAAAGTCGTGGTCGATGCTGAGGCTGCGGTCGAAATCATTAGCCTGAACCTCTATGGTGGCATTCTCTGTAAACCTTCTGGCAGTACTCTTCACTATCGCGAAAGCCTCTGGAAGTATCTCAGTGAGGGCTTTTTCTATAGCCTCATCCTCTTCCTTTACCAGTTTATCGCTTTCGTCTGCCAATTTCACCTTCTCCGACACCGGCAGGTTCTCTTCCAGCCTCTGCCTGATCTCGGCAATCCTGTTCTCAAACGGTGCCTCCACTTCGGCCATGTGCTGTCTCAGACGGGCAGAATGCTCGCGAAGTTCGTCATTAGAAAGTTTATCTATGCATTCGTAAGCTTGCAGGACCTTGTCCAAAGTAGGCTTAATCGCCTTATAGTCTCTGTCCGACTTGCTTCCGAAGATCTTTTTTATCAAGTTTGTCGCTCCCATATAGTATATTAAATAAAAATCCTTCAAAGATAATCAATCTTGGGAACTAAAACAAAAAACAATATCTTTGTAGTCTATGGAATTCGTAGACCACAAAAGAATTGCTAGAAACACCCTGCTTCTCTATGCCAGGATGGGGCTGATAATGATCATCAGTCTCTGGAGTTCCCGCGTGGTACTGCGAAGCCTGGGAGTGGTGGACTTCGGCCTATACAATGTCATCGGAGGTATAGTGATCGCTTTCTCCTTTATGAGCGGAGCCCTGAATTCCTCCTGTAACCGCTACTATTCCGTAGAATTAGGCAAGGGCGAGAGCAGCGCCATTAAGGAAGTCTATAAGGCCAATCTCAGCATCTTCCTACTGCTTTCCCTCATCGTCCTGCTGCTTTGCGAGAGCCTGGGAATCTTCCTTCTGGAAAAGAAGATGAATATCCCTTCGGAGCGCTACACCGCCGTCAGATGGGTCTTCCAGTTCAGCATCATCACCTTCCTGAGTTCCCTGATAGCCATTCCTTTCAAATCCCTTATCACGGCGAAGGAAAAGATGAAAGTCTATGCCTATTGTTCCATCATAGAAGCGACCCTCAAACTCGCCATCTGCTATCTGCTGGACCGATCCCCTATAGACAAACTCATCTTCTACGCCCTGCTGCTGATGCTGGTCTCCATTTTTACAAACCTGTTTTACATCCTGTACTGTAAGCATTTCTACCCAGAATGTGATTTTAGCGGAAAAGTGGACAGGGCACTGGTGAAAGAAATATTGGCCTTCAATGGCTGGGGTTTCATAGGCTCCGCAGCTACGGTAGCGAAGAACCAGGGAGTTAACATCCTGCTGAATATGTTCTACGGGCCGCTTGTGAACGCTGCCAGAGGTGTAGCGAACCAGGTCTATGTGAATGTATATCAGTTCGTTCAGAACTACGCCCTCGCCTTCTCGCCCCAGATAGTCAAGTCCTGGTCGGCAGGACAGCGCCAGGACTGCCTGAAACTCATCTACCGCAGTTCCAGACTCTCCTACCTGCTGCTCTTTATGATAGTCCTTCCCCTGATAAGTGAGCTTGACATGGTACTGAGACTTTGGCTCGTGGAAGTGCCGGAGCACAGCCTTGCCTTTGCAAGGATAATGCTGCTGACTGCCCTGGTGGACTCTCTGCACACTCCTTTGTATAATGGAATCCAGGCCAGCGGCAGGGTCAAATGGCTAAATATCCTGGTAGGCGGCTGCCAGCTGGTGGTGGTATTTCTCTCCTATATTATTCTGAAATGCTGCAAGATAGCTCCGGAATATGTCTTCATATTCATTCTCGCAGGAGCCATTATCTCTCAGATTATAAGAATTATCCTTTCCATCAGACAGATAGGGCTCAAACTCGGAGAATACCTGAAAAGAGTGCTCCTGCCCCTCGGCATTATTAGCCTGCTGGCCATAGGAGCCGAAGTCCTGATTCTCCGCCTTCTCCCGCAGGGCTGGCTCAGACTCTACCTCAGCATCCTCTCCAGCCTTCTCTTCGTAGGAGGAAGTATGTTTCTCATAAGAAAAAAAGGGGCCAATTATGACTAAACTGCGTGAATATCAGCTTCAGCTTCTGGACCTGCTGCTCGCCTTTGAGAAAATCTGCGACGAGCGGAATATCAGATGGTGGCTCGACAGCGGGAGCC
This sequence comes from Candidatus Cryptobacteroides sp., assembly GCA_051870275.1. GTDB lineage: Bacteria > Bacteroidota > Bacteroidia > Bacteroidales > UBA932 > Cryptobacteroides. The sequence goes on along the minus strand of JBJEBS010000029.1, from coordinate 7,490 downwards.
TGCTTGGGGCCGTCAGGCACAAGGGCTTCATCCCTTGGGATGACGATCTGGATGTATGTGTGCTGGGCAGCGACTACCCGAAGATTAAAAGAGCCCTTCAGGACTGCCCCGAGCCCTATCATTTCCAGTGTTCCCTTAAAGAGGAAGAGACTCGTCTCTTTCCTCGATTCATTGACAAGAGCAAGACATTCAGGAGGATAGACCCTCAGAGCGGAAAGGAGATAGAGATTCACCCTTGGGTAGATGTCTTCGTTCTGAGAGAAACTTCCCTTAAATTCAAAAAGATACTCGACCCTTTCTATGGCAGGTGTTTCAGACGGGTTAACGGCAGCATTAAAGATGGTCTGCTGAAAAGCCTGGCGGGCTGGAGCGGAGCTCCCCTAGCCTATATATTAAAGGAGGCGGGCCTGCTGTCTGGCAAACTTGCCCATAAGGGAGAACTGACCCACGACTTCGGAGTGCCTTTCTACAGCCTTCGAAGACTTGAGGACATACTGCCGTTGGGGAAAGTGGAATTCGAAGGACACGAATTTCCTGCCCCAGCCGATCCTGACCATTACCTGCGACTCATCTACGGAGATTACATGAAGGAGGAGCGCTCCGATTCCCAGCATAAAATAATTCTTTAATGGCCAAATTCCTCAAATATTTACTCTCTTATCTGATCTATCCTCTGTCTTTCCTCTTCCATAAAAGAAAGGGCAGACTGAGTTTCGGCTGCCCCCGAGCTCAGTTCGACGGCAACCCCAAGTATCTCTTCCTCGAATATAGCGAGAAAGGCTACGACTGCTGCTGGCTCTCCAGCGACAAGGAGCTAATCAAAAGATTGAAATTCAAGGGATTAAAAGCTGAATACACCTTCAGTCCCAGAGGTATTCTTCGGGCACTCACCTCCTCTTACTGGATAGTCGGAGCCTACAGTTCCGATATTCTCTGGTGCCTTAGCGGCGGAGCGAAGATTCTCAACCTATGGCACGGAGTAGCCCTGAAACAGATAGAATTCTGTATAGAAAGCGGCCCGCTTGCCGACAGATATCTTCGCAAGACCTTTAAAGAGAGATTCTACCATCCAGAAGTCTTCAGAAGACCAGACCTGCTGCTCGCCAGCAGCGAAGAGCAGAAAGAGAAATTCTGCAAGGCCTTCAGGATTCCCGCAGAACACTGTATCATAGGCACTTACCCCAGGAACGAGATACTGCTCTGCGGGGAAGCAGAAAGGGAAGGTTTCATCCGAAAGTACGAAGACGGGGAAGGAATATGGGAATTGGCCTGCAGACTGAAAGACTTTAAAAAAGTCTATGTCTATATGCCGACCTGGAGGGATGACGGCAGTTCGGCGATGGGGGCCTTTGACTTTAAGGCAGTGGATAAAGTCCTGCAGGAAAGGCAGGAAGCCCTGCTGGTGAAGGACCATTTCAATTTCAAGGGAGACAGCTCTTATCAGGAAGGCAATGTCTTTCACCTGGGGGCCGGCTGCGACATCTACCCTCTGCTTCCTTATACCGATGTACTGATAACAGATTATTCTTCAGTAATTTACGATTATATCCTAATGGAGAGGAAAAACTGTATACTCTACCTTTTCGATTACGAAGAATATGTAAGCAGCAGGAATTTCTTCTATCCTTTCGAGGAAAGCGTAGTGGGGACGAAAGTATATGATTTCGAGGCTCTACTTGACCTGCTCAAGGGTGGCATTCCGCCTCTGGATGAAGAAAAAAGACAGGAACTGATAGACAAATTCTGGACTCAAAAGCACTATGATTTCGATAATTATCTGCACATATAACAGGGAGGATTGCATACTCAGACCTCTGCAGGCACTTGATAGAGAAGACTTTAAGGATTTCGAAGTAGTGCTGGTGGATAACAACTCCACCGACTCCACTGCTAGCCTGATACGAGGCTTCCACTCAGGACATCCGGACTTTCCCCTGCGCTATTTTCTGGAGACAAAGCAGGGGCTCTCATTCGCGAGAAACCGTGGTCTGAAAGAGGCTCGGGGCGAGACCATAGTGTTCCTGGACGACGATGCAGTTCCTCGCGAAGGATATCTGAAGAACCTCTCCAGGCATCTGGAGGAATTGCCGGAGGTCGGGGCTTTCGGAGGCAGAATAGTCCCGCTATTTGAAGACTGCTCCGCCCCCAATTGGCTCTGCCGCTGGTCCCTCTCCTGGCTTTCAGCCATGGATATGGGAGACAAAGTCAAGGAGTTCAAAAGGGGCTTCCCGATAGGGGCTAACATGGTCTTCCGGAGCCAGGCCCTTAAGGCCTGCGGCCTTTTCGACACCAGCCTGGGAAGAGTGGAGAAAAACCTTATGGGAGGTGAGGAGAAAGACATCTTTCGAAGACTTAAGTCCTTGGGACACAAGGTATTTTACCTGCCAGACGTAGAAGTATCCCATATTATCCCCAAGTCCCGAACAAGCCTGGATTATGTCCGCCGCTTTGCCGATGGAGTAGGCAGAAGCGAAAGGCTTCGCAGTAAAAACGAAGGCAGCTACCCACAAAGACTCCTTTCGGAAGCCTTCAAATGGATAGCCAGCCTCGTTCTTTTCGTCTATTATCTTATAAGCCTTCGCCCAGTCTGCGGAGCCACTTTGGTCCTTTTCCGAGCACATGTAAGCCGCAGCCTATTGCGAAAATAAGCAGCAGGCCATACATAATATAGCGGAAGAGGGCATTCAGCTTATAGCCCTTATAGATACTGTCAGGACGGAATTCGAAGACGATTTCGTGCTCTCCGGCAGGCACATTCAAGGCCCTGAGCAGGTAATCCACCCTGTAATGCTCCACTTTCTGTCCGTCTATATAAGCCTTCCAGCCGTAAGGATAATATACCTCGGAGAACACAGCCGTCTTCTCCCCATCGCTATTTGACTTATATACCAGCCTGTCCGGAGCATAAGAGAGCAGTTCTATCTGACCTTCCGAGTCATTATGCGGCAGCACGAATGAGGCGAACTTCTTATCCGTCACCGCCTTATATGCCAACTCCGTCTCCCACAGCGCATCGCTCTCATCCTTAGGGCTGTCCACTACCTGCACCTCGTCCACGAACCAGGCATTGCCCAGGGCATCAGGGTTTAAGACTGCCTCCGGTCTGCCGTTGTCTCCTTTGACTATGAGATACTTGGTGTTCAACATATTGAGGGCATTCATGTTCCCCTGACTCAGATGAGCATCTATCAGATCCTGATAACGGCGGAGTTTGGCAGCGTGATAACCTCCCACGGAATGCAGGTAATAAGAAGTGCGGCTCTCATTGAAAGTGTTGGTAGTCAGGTTCATTACCCTGTAGTAGGACTCATCCTGAAGAATCTGTCTCTCATAGTCCTGCATGGCGAAGTATGCCTCATTATCGGACTTTTTGATCCAATCCCTCTCCCCGAAATACCTCTTGTCCACTGGCCAGAGGTCGAAAAGCACCAGCAGGCCCAAGATACCCAGGAAATAAGGCAGCCTGATCTTTTTCTGGGAGAAAAGGAAGAGCAGCAGGGCCGAAGCAAGTATGAAGCAGAGGGAACGCAGAGCATCGCTTCGGAGCATCAAAGCTCTCTGGTCCAGCACAGCACTGCGGTACCAGGACGGCATACCGGCGAAGATATTGGCATCCGCAGAAGAAGTGAAACTTAATAAAGAAGGGCCCAGGAGAGCAAGCAGGAGGCAGATACCGCCGCACACTCCGGCAGAGATCCAAATGCTCTTATGAAGTTTGGCCTTCTTGATATTCCCCTTAAGAATCTCGTTGAGGCCCAGGAAAGCGAGCAGAGGCATGGCGACCTGAGCGACTACGAGTATGGAAGAGACAGTTCGGAATTTATTATAGAACGGGAAGTAGTTATAGAATAACTCCGTGAATCCCATGAAGTTATGTCCCCAGCTGAGAAGAATGGAGAAAAGGGTGGCGGTGACCAGAGCCCATTTGTACGGGCCTTTGACGATGAGGGCGCCGAGCAGGAAAAGGAAGCAGATGATGGCTCCCACATAGACCGGTCCAGCAGTAAAAGGCTGCTCGCCCCAGTAGGTAGGGGTGTTCGCAGCTATCTGGGAGGCGGTGGAACGAGGGTAGCCCTGTTTCACTATCTCCTTGAACACCAAGGACTCAGGTCCCAGGGCAGTGCTGCTCGCCCCGCCCATATAATTAGGCACGAGCAGGGTCAGGGTCTCGTCGATGCCGTAGCTCCAGGCAGTGGCGTAATTGATGTCCAGGCCCTTGGAGGAAGCCGAATCAGAGGATTGCAGCTCGGAATGCCCACCGCGGATGGTCTCCTTCACGTATTCAGAATTGGCCTTGAGCTGACTGTAGCCCGTGCCCACTCCCACGCCGATGGCGCAGACGAAGACGGCCAGGGAGATGAAAAGTTCCTTGACGCGTTTCTCCTTTATGTGAATGTAGATCTCGGCGATGCCGAAAAGACCCATCATCATTATCATATAATAGGCCATCTGAGGGTGTTTCATCAGGCCGAAGGAGCTGTAGAGCATCACCAGAATGGCCCCTGGGACGTATTTTTTCCGAAATATCAGGAAGAATCCGCCGATAACCGGAGCCATCATGGCCAGAGTGACAGCCTTGGATTCGTGACCCGCAGGGATTATCAGGAAGAAATAAGAAGACATCGAGAGAGCTATAGCCCCTATGATACTCAGCCACTTATTCACTCCGAAGCAGAGCAGCATTATGAAAAAGCCTATGAAATAACCCATCAGCAGGCCGAATACCGAATCGAAGAAAAGGGTGCTGAGTTTTCTAAAGAAATTGTCTATGGCGGAGATAAAGGCGGTGAAAGGATTGGAGGGATTCTTTACAGTAATCTGATAGGCTGGCATTCCGCCGAACATGGAATTGGTCCAATGCGCAGGGGTCTCGGCCTCGGCATTATACTCCTTGAGCTCGTGAGCCATACCTTTCCACTGCATGGTGTCGCTCTGATTCAGCACCTTCCCCTCGAAGGCGGGCTGGCAATAGATCAAGCTAATGGTCACGAACACCAGGGCCGCCAGCAGATAGGCGCCATATTTTTGAAAAAACTTCCTCATATTTCTTGAATTCATCCTTTTTTAGTATATTTGCAGTCCTTCAAGCGGGATTAGCACATCGGTAGTGCATCAGCTTCCCAAGCTGAGGAGGGGGGTTCGACTCCCCTATCCCGCTCTTCTTTATTTTTTAACTCTCAGATTCATACCTGCCAGCACAGTATCGGGCTTCAGATTCATCACAGCCCTCTCCTCTCCTGCCATACAGAAACCGCACTTGTCACAGACTCCGCTCACAGAACCGGCACACTCTGGACTTCTGGTCCCATCAGTGAAGATGAAATTACTCATCCAGCAGACTTTCTTGAAGTTCAAATCCCTCATGTACTTGAGCCCGCTGATGGAATTCATTATAGGATAATGCTTTTTCTTATAGGAGATTATGAGGTCTATCACCTCTTTTCGCTTCTCCTCGGAAAGTGCCAGGTTCTCAGTCCCAGGGAAAGGGGTATGAAAATTCAGGGATATCTTCTGGAAGTATGGACTGTCTTTCACATACTGGATGGCTGCCTCCACACTGTCCACATTCAGGGTATTGATAGCCATATTCGCGCTAAGGGCGGGATGCCCGCTGGAGGCCACGTTCTTCTCCAGCCTCTCGAAAGTACCCTTGCCTCTTACCCTCTCGTGGTATTCCCCTACTCCATCGAGTGAGACCCAGATGCTGTCCGCCTTCGAATTCGGGAAAGGCAGCTGCGCATTTGTAGTAATAGTGCAGGAGAAAAAGCCTATCTTTCGGGCCAATTCGCACAAATCGTCCACCCTGCGTCCCTGGTCTTCCCAGAGAAAAGGTTCTCCCCCTTCGAAATCCACGAACCTTGAGCCCAGAGAATAACAGTACTCCAACTCCTCCTTCACCTGCTCGTAAGTCTTAGTGAGCGGGGCTTTGTGGTTATAAACACTACAGTGCTTACAGCTCAGATTACAGCGGTCCGAGATGAAAATCACACTCTGCAGCGGCTGCTTTCTACCGAGAAACTTGGCCCTGAACCACCAGAGCGGAAGGTATAATAACTGAGTTAATTTCATATAGTCCAGTATTTTAACACTATTGACACCACTATGGAGATAAGACAGAAGCCCACGAGCAGGTTCCTGGCACATAGCCATCTGGCCATAAACCACTCTATCCCTGCCTCCCTGTACTTGTTCCAATCCGGCGCCACTCCCATCCAAAATGGCTTCTTTTCTATCTCCAGCATCCTCCCCTTTGAGAACTCCAGCAAGGAATGAAAGAGCCATATCCCTCGCGGAAGCATCAGAAGAACTAGCAGATAAGGCCAGGCCAGCTCTCCCAGGCACACTCCCAGTATCACCAGGGCGAAAGGCAGGAAGATAAATATGAAAGAAGCCGACAGATTAGCTCCCCTGGTCTTCAAAAGACGGGCGAAGGTCATCTTGTTACACTGCTCATCCCCTTTCATATCTATAAAGCTATGAGTGAAAAGGATGTTCAGCACCATCAAACCCACCGGCACACTGGTCAGCACCACTTCCCAGCTCATCCTACCCGCACTGGCATAATACACCCCCATCATCAGCAGCGGACCGAAGATAAATCCTATCACCAGTTCCCCCAGTCCTCTATAGGCCAATTTTATCGGCGAAGCCGAATAAAATACCCCGAGGAATGCGCAGGCCAGCACTATGGCTGCTATCCACCACAATCCCTGCTCTCCCCAGATGCCATTTTCCCATCTGTCCAGCACTATCACCAGGCCGCAGGCGAGGGCCACTCCCACGAATGCAGCTATGACTTTAGCTGTACTTTTCAGGTTTTCTGAGCCATCAGTGAGATAAGGGTATTTGTGCATCATAGCTCGGAATCCCTTCCTTACTACCTTATCCCTGTCTCCGAGCACATCTGCCTTATAATCAAAGTAATCATCGCTCAGATTCATCGCCAGATGGGCGCAGGCCACGCCTATCACTGCCAGGATGGCATCCCAGAAGTGGAAGCTCTCACACTTCCATGCCAATGACACAGCGAGCAAGGCAGGCATTACGCTCTGGGCAAGCGAGATGGAACGGGCGTTAAAAAGCCATTTTTTTAAACTCATACCTTTTCAGCCGGTCCCATTTAGGACCAGCCTACTAAGATACTACTTTTTTCTAAAAGGAGAAATCGCTGATGGCCTGAATCCCAGGAATCCCATAATACGACTCCACGATATCCCCCTTCAAGAAGACTTTCTTCCCGAGAAGTCCCGGATTATCTACCAGATTCAGGGCATCCCTTACAGAACCCGTAGAAAGCTGTACGGAAAGGCAGTCCTCCTTATCCTGGCAGGAACTCTTTTCGGCTATCACCAGGTTAGTTCTGGAGGTGAATGGAAGTTCGAAACTGCATTTGGAGGAGGTAAGGTCTCCGCCCACGATGTAGCCGTACACCCAGACATCCGTACTACCCGCAAGATACTTGGCCTGACTCACGCTCAGGGCATCCTCCT
>JBJEBS010000028.1:0-3643 GCA_051870275.1 Candidatus Cryptobacteroides sp. | reverse complement strand
GTCACGACGGCATCAAGGTCCTGCCTGAGGATGCTCCGGTGGGAATGCCTGCGAAGGAATACCTTCATATCGAGAGCCAGGCTGTGATTGAGTATGAGATAACTGCCAATCGCGTCGATGCCGCGTCTCACTATGGGGTGGCCCGAGACATCTATGCTTATTTAAAGTTGAACGGGATTCCATGCAGCCTGACTTTGCCTGAGGCGGGAAAGGCTGTGTCTGAGGCCGATTTGAGCAGACCTGCTCCTGTCAGCGTGGAAGTAAGGGATGTGGACGGAGCTCCTCACTATACAGGTCTCTGTATAGAGGGCCTGAAAGTGGCCCCGTCACCTAAATGGCTGCAGGACAAGCTAACAGCCATAGGAAGCAGGCCTATCAACAACGTGGTGGACGTGTCAAATTTCATTCTTTTCGAACTCGGCCAGCCTCTGCACACCTTCGATGCCGACAAGATAGCATCTTCCAAAGTTATCGTCAGAAGGGCTCAGGAAGACGAACATATCCGTACTCTTGACGGACAGGACAGGACTCTGAAGTCAAGCGATATGGTGATAGCCTCAGAAGAGGGACCTATGTGTATAGCCGGCGTCTTCGGAGGAGAGGATAGCGGAGTAAGCGAGAGTACCACCAGGCTCTTCCTGGAGAGCGCATATTTCGATCCGGGCAGCATTCGTAAGACCAGCAAGACCCAGCAGCTTTCTACCGACGCTTCCTACCGTTATGAGCGTGGAGCCGATCCTAATATCTGCCTCTATGCTCTCAAGAGGGCAGCAGACCTGCTGGTGGAGATTGCCGGCGGAAGGGTTGTGGGTCCTGTATATGACAATTATCCACAGCCTATTGAAAAGAAGAGGATAGAATTGGATTACGGCCGTATCTGCAGATTCATAGGAAAGGAGATAGGCGACGAGAAGATAGATCTGATTCTCAATGCCTTGGGTTATGAATTTGAAAGTCGTGAGGGGCGACTTGCCATTGTACTTGCTCCAAGTTATATGGTGGATGTGTACAGAGAGTGCGACGTGGTCGAAGAGGTCCTCAGAATCTATGGCTACAATAACATAGAACTTCCTTCCCAGATGCGCATGTCTGTGAATGCCACACCTTCTCCAGATCCTGAGGCCGTGCGTAATCTTATCTCTAATTTCTTATCGGCCAATGGTTTTACGGAGACTATGAATAATTCCCTTACCAAGGGCGATTATTATGCCGATCTGAAGACCTTCCCTGCTGAGCATTGTGTACATATTCTGAATCCTCTGAGCTCCGATCTGAATGTACTTCGTCAGACTCTGGTTCTGAATGCCCTGGAGGTGGTGGCTTATAATGTGAACCGTCAGATTTCCTCTCTTAAGATATTTGAGTACGGTTCTGTATATCAGAGACTTCCGGAGAAGGATTCCAAAACTTTGGATGGCTACGAGGAGCATCAGAATTTCTGTCTAGCCCTCAGCGGCGCTTCTGAAAAGACTTGGAGAGGTGGAGGCAAAAAGTCGGACTACTATCAGTTGAAGTCATATTTCGAGCTGCTGCTTAAGCGTTTCGGAGCTGATATTTATCAACTTTGGAATGAGGCTGCTCCGACAGATATTTATAGCGAGGGAATGGTTTACAAACTCCCTGGCAGCGGAAAGGTTCTCGCTACTTTGGGCAAGATTAATCCTGCATTGGCTAAAAAGTTCGGGCTGAAACAGGCAGTTTATGCTGCAGAGATATCTTGGCCGGTGCTTTTCGAACTGATCAAGAGGAACAAGGTCGCTTTCAAGGAACTGCCGAAGTATCCTGAAGTCAGAAGAGACCTGGCCCTGCTGCTGGATGAGAATGTCAGCTATGCCAGTCTTAGGGCAGCTGCTTTCAAACAGACGAAGAAGATACTCAGGAATGTGTCCCTCTTCGACGTGTACAGGGGGGATAAGATTCCTCAGGGAAAGAAACAGTATGCCTTGAGTTTTACTTTCCAGGATCCTGAAAGGACACTTACCGATCAGGAGATACAGAACATTATGGATAATCTGCTCAAGACCTTTACTGCTAATTTCGGAGCTCAACTCAGATGAAAAGAAAAGGTTTCATAGTTCTGACTGTCCTGCTCTTGTTTTTGTCCATAGGGGGCTGCAAGCGCAAGGCCAGGGTCATTCCGGAGAACAAACTCGCAGATATTTATGCGGAGATGTTCCTCGCTGACCAATGGCTGTCCACCAATTACTCGTACAAGAGGGTGGCTGACACTACTTTGTTCTATGAGCCTATTTTTGAAAAATACGGGTATAATCTGGAAGATTTTAACGAATCAATGCGTTATTATGTCAAAAAACCTGACAAATACGCGAAGATATTGAAAACTGCCGGATTGAAGCTGGATGCTCAGGCGAAAAGATTGAAGAAGGTGGAGGACTACTATAATAATAGAGAGAGATTTTCCCCTTATATTCCTAAGACTTTCAATCTTGAGACTCTGATGTCCCAGGATACGATGATGACTGTATGTGTAAGGGATATCTATAATTCCTTAATTCCGGTCTTGGCCGACAGCCTGGCTGTTCAGGATAGCTTGGCAGTTATGGATACTCTGTTTGTGGATGACAGCTTGTCTGTGGAAGATGCTGTGCCGGTTAAGGACAGTGTGGAATTGAAAATTGAGGAAGTAAAGAAGGATAGCATTCGCTTTGTTAAACCCCAGAAAATGAGACCGACAGTGACTCGTCCTATGGCTAGACCTGTGGATTCGATCAAAATGCAGACGATTAACACTAAAAAGATAAACGATAATGAGTAAGACAGAAATCTTGAAAAAATGTTTCGGTTTTATGGACCTGACTACCCTTAAGACCGAAGATACGGAAGAAAGTGTAAAAGCGCTGGTGGACAAGGTGAGTGAATATCACAGGCTTTATCCTGACTATCCTCTTCCTGCATCCATCTGTGTTTACCCTAACTTTGCACACGTGGTAAAGGAACACAGAATCAGTCCTGAACTGCATGTAACTACTGTAGCCGGTTGTTTTCCTACTTCCCAGAGCTTCCTGGAAGTGAAGAAAGCTGAGGTCTTGATGGCCATAGAGGAAGGAGCAGATGAGATAGATATAGTATTGGCCTTGAATGCTTTCCTGGCGGGAGATGAGCAGAGGGCAGCGGAGGAGATCTCTCAGATCAAGCAGATATGTTCAGAGCACTCCGTGCTCCTGAAGGTGATTTTGGAGACCGGAATTCTTCGTAGTGAGGAATTGATCCACAAGGCTTCTATTCTCGCCATGGAGGCAGGCGCCGATTTTATCAAGACTTCTACCGGAAAGGTCAGCGTCAATGCTACTCCTGAGGCAGCTACCGTCATGTGCAAAGCTATCAAGGAGTATTATCAGAAGAGCGGCCGTAAGGTCGGATTCAAGGCAGCAGGTGGAGTTTCCACTGCAGAAGAAGCTCTTCAATACTATGAAATAGGAGAAAGCATACTCGGAGAGGAGTGGATGAATAAGAATCTGTTCCGCTTCGGAGTGAGCAGATTAGGAAATGCCCTGCTTTCCGCTATCGAAAACGAGCCTGTAACTCTCTTCTAATCAGGTAGATCGTAACTTAGCCGTGTAAACTCGTTTTACACGGCTTTTTTTGTATACCTTTGCGAAAAGACTTGAACATGAAGAATTTG
>JBJEBS010000027.1:0-13616 GCA_051870275.1 Candidatus Cryptobacteroides sp. | reverse complement strand
TAAATTTTTCCGCTCAAGTTTTGCAAGTAACTAATTATTTAATATTAAAAGATTTGTGCTGCTTGCGAAAATTTAATTAATCCATCTTAACCAGAGCTACGGAGAGTTTGGCAGAGCAGCAAAGCAGTCCATCCACTGAAGCCTGGGATTCCACGAAGATAATATTGGCACGCTCAGATATGATTTTAGAGCGGCAGAGCAGCACATCCGAAGGGCGCACCATGTGCTTGAAACGCACGTTCTCCATTCCGACATACATAGGGAGAGTATGGCCGTCCAGTCGGTCCCGAATGAGCAGAGATGAGCCTTGGCCCATCATCTCGCAAAGTATAACGCCTGGCACTACAGGAGTGGAAGGGAAGTGCCCTTGAAGGAAGAACTCATCCCCCCTTACAGTATAGGAGGACAGGCAGCAATCCCCTTCCATATGCATCTCATCCACGAGCAGCATCGGCTCCCTGTGCGGCAGAAAAGTCTTGATTTCGTCTTTGTTCATAAAGGACAAAAATACGAAATAATTTATTTGGATGTTCTGCCCTTGAAATTGTCCATAGTATGATAGATCCCAAAGACTTCACCGAATAGCCAGTCGAAAAAACGCGTCGGCAACACTCCCTGCCAGAAACGGATGAAATGAAAGCCGAATGGCAAGCCCTTGAAATCCTTCTCTTTCTCTATAGCCTTGAGTATTCGAGCGGAGGTCTTTTCCGGATCCAAAATAGGGAAAATCTTAGATTTAACCCCGTCGAACATTCCGGTATTGATATAGTAAGGAGCTATAGTGCTGACCCTTACATTTGATTTCATGTTATAAAGTTCTATCCTCAGAGAGTCGGACCAGCCTATGACCGCCCATTTGCTGGAAGCGTAGATACTCATCTTGGGATTGGAGACCATACCGGCGGCAGAGGCTATGTTACAGATATGTCCGTGATTTCTTCTTATCATATCTGCGATTACGAAATGTGCCACCAGCATAGGAGCTATGGCATTCACCTTCATAGTCCGCTCGATCTCCTCCACAGTATTGAGCTCGAAAGTGCGGTTCGTGGTGATAATACCTGCACACTGAATAAGTATATCCACATCCCCGCACTCTATTTTCAAGCTCTGATAGGTTTTAGCAACATCTTCCTTATCTGACACATCCACTTTGTAACCAGTGACCCTGCCGTAGGAGGAAAGCTCTGCACAGGTCATATCGATATTGGCCTGATTGATATCCCAAATCACGAGCAGGGATGCTCCCTTCTGAAGGGCCAGACGCCCCATTATCCTACCTATTCCGGAAGCTCCTCCGGTTATCAAAACAGTCTGTCCTTGAAAATTCATCTACGTATAATTATTTCTGACGGCAAAAGTAATAGCAATTAACATTTCTTTATTAGGCAAATTTTCGCTATTTTTGGAATATAATGGAAATAAAGAACAAATCCGTACGCTCCCGAGGGAAAGCTTTCAAGCGAATTCTTCCCCAAATAGTCCAGGCAGACAGGCACATAGAGGACGACATCTACCTCTTCGACGAATATTTTCTGAACAGGCTGCTGAAAAAGCCTTTCAAGACGGATTACTCCATAGGAATAGAGGTGTTGGAAGGCGAAGGAATGGCCTGGGTGAACGATATCTGCTACAAATTCAAGGCACCCTGCCTGCTGATCCTCCTTGCGGGTCAGATAATCGCCTACAAAGCTACGGAGACTAAAAAAGTCAGAACCAGAGTTATGGTAATGTCGGACAACTTCATGAACAGCCTTTACGATATGTCCCTGAGAATGAATGATATATATACCACTCTCATGACAGACCCGATAATTCAGCTGGATAAAAGAGGCCTTTTCGAGACAGACCTATTCGTGAGGTCCCTGATCGCAGTAAGTTCTCACACCTCGAATCCCGACAGGCTCACCTCTACCAAATTTCTCGTCCTTTCGCTTTTCTACGGACCTCTAAGCGAACTCTATGCCCGTCAGGAACAGGAACACAAGGGCAGACCTTCACTCATCTGTGCTGATTTTATAAATCTGCTGAAAGCTCACTATAAGGAAGAGCATAATGTAAACTATTATGCCTCAACTCTTTGCATCAGCGAGCGCTACCTAAGCCTATGCGTAAAACAGGTCACAGGACGCAGTGCCTCATTCTGGATAAGCAGCTATCTTCTCGCCCAGGCCAAGGTCCTTCTCTGCTCCGACACCCGTTCCATCCTGCAGATCAGCGAGGAACTCTGCTTTCCTTCCCAGTCAGATTTCGGGAAGTTCTTTAAAAAACAGTGCGGCATCTCGCCCCTGTCTTACAGAAAGGCCAATTCCTAAAGCCCTGCCACATACGCTGCCACCTGCTCGAGAAGCCAGCGAGGAGTGGAAGTGGCTCCGCTGATACCCACCCTGTCATCAGGACGGAACCAGGCGCTCTGAATGTCGGCCACTCCGCCCACAGTGTAGCTGCGGATATTCGTATTCTTGCACAAAGTGCTGAGCACCTTGCCGTTAGAGCTGGACTTGCCAGTGACAAATACTATCACATCGTGAGTAAGGGCGAACTCTTCCAACTCCTTATATCTGTTCGCCACCTGGGTACAGATGGTCTTGTGTATCTTCAGGCGAGGAATCTTAGAGAGCAGCAGCTCGCAGACCTTCTCGTATTCCACCGGACTCTTGGTAGTCTGGGAGAAAATCTCGCAAGCCCCCACAGGCAGGTCATTCTCCACCAGATCCAGAGCATCTTCCAGACTCTCTATGACCCTTACTCTCTGAAGATCATCTATCTGACCCACCAGGCCGAGCACTTCAGGGTGACCTTTCTTGCCGAAGATGATAACAGTCCCTTCAGCCTCCCTTATCTTCTTCTGAATGCCCAAAACCACGGGACAGGTGCAATCTATTATCTCAAAACCTTGTTTTTCAAGTATTTCGTAGGTTGAAGGCGGCTGGCCATGGGCCCTAATCAGAATGGCTTCTCCAGAAGCGTCGTTAATCTCATCCAGGTCCTCGGCATCCAGAGCCACTAAGCCCAGAGCCGAAAGTCTGGCTATCTCAGATTCATTGTGAACTATCTCTCCAAGGGAGTACAGATGAGACCCTTTCCGAGAAGCGAGATATTTTTCAGCGGTACCTATAGTCCTGATGACACCCCCGCAGAAACCCGCATTACTATCTATCTCAACACTCTTCATAAATACCTAACTTGCCCCTTATCAAGCCCTTGGCCCATTCAACTTCCTCCTTAAGAGTCATCTCGGAATTATCCAGAACGAAGGCGTCCGGAGCCTGGCTCAGCGGAGAGGTCTCCCTATGGGAATCTATATAATCCCTCTGTCTGAGGTTCTCCCTGACTTCCTCAAAGTCGGGATTCGAGCCCTTCGCACAGAGTTCGTCGTAGCGTCTGCGCACCCTAACCTCCTCACTTGCAGTCATGAAGATCTTCACCTGAGCATTAGGGAACACCGTAGTACCTATATCTCTGCCATCCATAATCACACTTTCTTCTGAGGCCATAGCATGAAGACAGTCATCCACATAATGCCGCACATAAGCTACAGCCGCTATGGGACTCACCTGGGAAGACACCTTCATAGAGCGGATCTCCTCCTCCACACAGCGTTCCCCCATATAGAGCTTTCCCTGAAGGAATTTCAGGTCGAGGTATGCCAATCTCTCCTGCAGCAGCTCACTTATATGGTTCTCTGCGTCTATATAGCCGGCTTCCTGGGCGAAGAGGGTCACCCCCCTGTACAGCGCACCCGAATCCAAATACAGCAGGCCAAGTTCCTTTGCCAGCAACTTCGCGAAAGAACTCTTGCCAGTGGATGAATAGCCGTCTATGGCGATGGTAATTTTAGGCAGTTTCATACGTAAGATTCTATATTGTTGACACTTATCTCTTCGTCTCCGAGAATGAGCAGCCTTTCTACCACATTCCTGAGCTCTCGGATATTGCCCTTCCAGCTGCGCTCCTGAAGCTTGGCCACGGCCTCTGGACTGAAATGCTTGCGAGGCAGAGCAGTCTCAGCGCAAAGCTGATCCACGAAATAGCTTATCAGCAGAGGAATATCGCTCTTTCTCTCATCCAGGCCAGGGACCTTGATTACGATTACGCTTAACCTGTGATAAAGGTCCTCACGGAAGCGGCCTTCCTCTATCTCCTTTCTGAGATCCTTGTTCGTGGCGGCGATGACCCTGACATCCACCTTAATGTCGGCATCACTGCCCACCCTGCTGAGTTTGTTTTCCTGAAGGACGCGAAGCACCTTGGCCTGGGCTGCCAAAGACATATCTCCTATCTCGTCCAGGAAGAGAGTGCCTCCGTCGGCCTGCTCGAACTTGCCCTTGTGCTGTTTGATGGCGGAAGTGAAAGAGCCTTTCTCGTGGCCGAAGAGTTCACTTTCTATAAGTTCAGACGGGATGGCGGCGCAGTTTACCTCTATGTAAGGGGCAGAACTTCTGTCGCTTTCAGCGTGCAGACTTCTGGCCACCAGTTCCTTTCCTGAACCGTTAGGTCCTTCGATGAGGACTCTGGCAGGAGTAGGAGCCACCTTGGAGATGATTTCCCTGATATGCATTATGGCTTCGGACTCGCCTATCATCCTGGCTCCTCCGAATACCTTCTTCTTCAGTATCTTGTTCTGGGAAGTGAGCGCCACCTTGTCCGTGGCGTTCTTTATGGTGATAAGGATACGGTTCAGGTCGAGAGGCTTTTCTATGAAATCGAAGGCCCCCTTCTTGATGCAGTCCACCGCAGTGGTGATGTCGGCGTGTCCGGAGATCATCACGATGGGACTTTCCACCCCTTCAGCCACAAGTTTCTCCAAGACCTCCACCCCATCCATCTGAGGCATCTTGATATCACTGAATATAACATCGTAACGGTTAACCAAAGCAGCTTTTACCCCGCTTTCTCCATCCTCTGCCACATCCACAGTGTAACCTTCCTCTGTCAGAATCTCCCGAAGGGAATTTCGGATGGATCTCTCGTCATCTATAATCAATATCTTCATAACTCAAGTTTCGCAAGTAATTAATTATCTAATATTAAGAGATTTGTGCTGCTTGCGAAACTTTTTCCCACGCACATTTCTCTTTGTTTATCTGACCCTTCTCCTAAATCCTCTTCCTCAGGAAGAGGACTTTGTCGATGCTGAAGCATCTCCGTACAAAGGTGGTTTCGCAAAAGCGAAACCTATATTTAATTTGCTCAAGTTTCGCAAGTAATTAATTATCATTGTTTAGCCTGCATTCTTTCGTACTCTTCCTGAGCCCTCTGCACGCTCACAGAGCGTTTCAAGACGAAACCGGCACCCAGATACTTGGTCCTCACGTCCTCGTCCGCTGCCAGGGAGGCAGGAGTACCTTCCTGAAGAATGGTCCCTTCATAGAGCAGATAAGCCCTGTCGGTAATAGCCAAGGTCTCGCCTACATTATGGTCGGTGATGATTACACCTATGTTCTTGTATTTGAGTTTGGCTATGATATACTGAATATCCTCAACGGCTATAGGGTCCACACCTGCGAAAGGCTCATCCAAAAGGATGAATTTAGGGTCTATCGCCAGGGCCCTGGCGATCTCGCAGCGGCGTCTCTCGCCTCCGGAGAGCTGGATTCCAAGGGACTTTCTGACCTTCGAGAGATTGAACTCGCTGATGAGTTCCTCAAGTCTTTCGAGTCTTTGTTTCTTAGGGATTCCTTTCATCTCCATGACAGAGAGAATATTGTCCTCCACTGACATCTTTCTGAACACCGAGGCATCCTGCGGGAGATATCCCACTCCCATCTGGGCTCTCTTGTACATAGGGAGTTTGGTTATCTCCTTGTCGTCCAGATAGACATGGCCGTCGTTTGGGACTATCTGTCCGGTTATCATATAAAAACTGGTGGTCTTTCCTGCCCCGTTTGGTCCCAGGAATCCCACTATCTCTCCCTGATTTACTTCCATCGACACCCCTTTCACTACCGTGCGGATGCCGTATTTTTTTACCAGATTTTCACAACGAAGTTTCATTCCTCTACGAATCAAGTTCCAAATCCACTACCAGATGGCTGACCTCAGGATGGTCTTCCATTATTTTTTTAGCCTTGTCCTGTGCCATATAGATAATCTCCTTTACCTCTTCGGCAGGTATCAGATCAACTACAAGTCTGGCACGCGAAGTGCCGAGGGCCTGCTGCATCTTCGTCTGCATCCTGAGTACGAATTTGTCTTCGAGCCATTTCTTAGTGTTCTCATTATCCACCTTTATGGTCAGAATCATATCATTTTCCTTCTGAGCTATCTCGTAAGGGGCATTTGAGAATATGCCGGCGAGCCTGCTGCTAACAGGACTGGCCTGGCACATGGCTATGATGTCTTTCCAGCTTTTCTCCACTTCGGTCTCCTTAGGCAGAGGGTCCTGCTCGGCGGATGGCTTTGCTGTCTCGGCCGCTTTGTCCTCTTCCTTCATCATGGCGCTGAGGGAGAGGGCGGAGGCGGGACGGCGCTGACGGGCTCGGCCCGTCTCAGCCTGCGGATGTACGGCTGCAGAGCCCTGCGTGCTCTCCGCAGCCGGCGCCGTCCCCGCAGCTACAGGCTCATTCTGAGCAGTATTTTGTGCTGTAGCAGACTGCTGAACAGTTGCAGCCGATGTAGCTGGAGCCGCTGCAGCTGTCGAAGCTGCTGACTGAACCGTAGTTACTGGAGCTGTCGAAGCAGCTGATGAAGCGGCCGTCGGGGCCGCTGTCACGACAGCGGAGCTGCCGGCAGGCTTGGCATTTATAAAACAGAGCTTAAGCAGCGAGAACTCCACGTGAAGCCTCTGATTAGCCGCCTGCTTAAATCCTGACTCACAAGCACTTATATAAGAAAGAGCAGTATAAAGGAAATTCACGCTGCACTCCTCAGCCTGCTTTTTATATCTCTCTTTAAGACTCTCAGGGAAATCCAGCAGAGCCTCCAAGCCACCAGTCTTGCTGACCAGAAGGTCCCTAAGATGCTCCCCTACCGACACCACGAAATACAGGGCATTGAAACCCTTAGAAAGCACCTCGTTAATAATCAGAAGGACAGTGGCATAGTCAGATTTAAGAGCCGCCTCCACCAGCCTGAAGGAGTAGTCGTAGTCCAGCACATTCAGATTCCTGAGCACCTCCTGATGATCCACCTGAGTACCACAGAAGGCCACAGTCTGGTCGAAAATAGTCAGAGCATCACGCATGGCTCCGTCGGCCTTTCTGGCTATTACGTGCAGGCTCTCGTCCCCTATACTGATATTCTCCTTGGTGGCGATATCCCTAAGATTCCGAACTATATCCGGAACACTTATCCTGTTAAAGTCATAGGTCTGACAGCGAGACAGGATGGTAGGGATAATCTTGTGTTTCTCCGTAGTGCAAAGAATGAATATGGCGTGGGCAGGCGGCTCCTCCAGAGTCTTAAGGAAGGCATTGAAAGCCTGCTGGGAGAGCATATGCACCTCATCTATTATATATACACTGTACTTTCCGACCTGAGGAGGAATCTGCACCTGATCCATCAGGGCCTTGATATCCTCTACACCGTTATTCGAAGCCGCATCTAACTCGTGAATGCAGTAGGAACGGCCCTCGGCAAATGACAGACAGGACTCGCACTCCCCGCAAGGCTCCATATCCTCCGTAGGATGGGAGCAGTTTATAGCCTTCGCGAAGATACGGGCAGAAGACGTCTTTCCCACCCCTCGCGGGCCGCAAAAGAGGTATGCGTGTGCCAATTTCCCCCTCTGGATGGAATTCTTCAGAGTTCTGGCTATGGTATCCTGACCTATCAGATGTTCGAAAGAATCGGGACGATATTTTCTGGCTGATACGATATAATCTGACATAGCCACAAATTTAAGTATTTTTTCGGCAAAGAAAAATAATTGGAATTATGTATATTTGCGAGAATGAAACATAGAACTCTAAAATATCTGCTCGGAATACTCCTGCTGCTGTCTTGTGTGAATGCTCAAGCTCAGTTCAAGATTTATACTAAGAAAAACAGACTGTCCGATTTCCCTGCCAAGACCACGATGGTGGTTCTCAGCGGGAACGAACTGCTGGACATAGCCATAAGAAACGAAATCAAGAGCCGATGGAGAGTGTCGCCTTTCGAATTCTGTCTCAGGGAAGACTTGACAGAGATTAAAAAATCTCCCCTTTACTACGTACTCTACCTTACAGAAGAGAACGATTCCCTGGTTTACCTGAATCTGGAGAAATGCGGAGAAAAAGAGAGTTTTTCCAGTATGAACAGCCAGATGAAAGTTCTCAAACTCCCTCTCAGCCCTAAAGATTTCTCCACAGGCAGAGAGATTTCCTACCTTAGCGCGATGATAGACATCATGCAGCACTATGTAGAGAGTGCCATCCTGCACGACCAGGTGGTCTATATGAATTTGGACCAATTCGCAGGCCCCCTGACTAAAGCTCGCAAAAAGACCCTCTACATAGCCAGAGAGGACCTTTCGGAAAACATTGCGGGCAGGGATTCCATAGAATCGCCAGGCCACGGACTGGTATATACCGACAGCTTCACTGTGGACAGTCTTTTCAATGCCAGTTCGGCCGAAGCCCTGATAGGCTTCTGCATAAGCAGCAACGAGCCTTCGCCGAAGGCAGAAAGCATTCAGGTCATCGTGAGCGCCGACAGACACGAACTGCTGTACTACAAGAAGAACAAATACAAGAAAATTGGCCAGAGAGGTTTTACTCAAAAAGCTCTCAAATCCATTCAGACAGAACACGCTTATAAAAAATGATTCAAAACACAAGTCCGGAAGGGCTGAGCTATATAATAAAGAGGAGCGCAGGGAAGGCGGCCTGCTGTGCCATCAGTGTCAAATGCGGCACCAGGGCAGAAGAAGAACTGCCTGAGGGCATAGCCCATTTCGTAGAACACTGCCTTTTCAAAGGAACGGAACGCTGCAGTGCTAAAAGCATTAACTCGGTCCTGGACAAATTGGGCGGAGAACTGAACGCCTACACTACCAAAGAAGAGATAGTCCTGCATTCCACCACCCTCAAGGAAGACATCCGAAAAGCCGTGGAACTGCTGCTCGAAATCGCCAGCGAGGCGAACTTCCCTGAAGAAGAAATAGAGATAGAAAAAGGAGTGGTCATAGACGAAATCATCTCCTACAAGGACAGTCCTTCGGAAGACATCTTCGACAAGTTCGAAAGCCTCTTCTTCGAGGGCCATCCTCTGGGACGGCTTACCTTAGGCACGGCGGATTCCATCAAAAATGCCAAGCGGGAAGACCTGCTGGCCTTCTACCACAGATATTTCAGGCCAAGTTCCATGGTCCTCAGCATTGTGGCTGACGAAAAGGAGGAAAAATTGGAAAAAATGATTCTCTCCGCCAGTGCCAAATACCTCAAAGTCAAGCCAGCCTACAGTCCCTCAGAGCAATTCCCTCCAATCCCTCGGCATTTTAGCTTAAGAGAAGACAAAGGGAATCACGAAGTGAACTTGATTCTGGGTTCCTCGGCCCCGAGCCTGTACGACAAACAGAAGAGGATAGCCACAGTCTTGCTCTGCAACATCCTCGGAGGCCCTGCCAGCAATAGCCTGCTAAACGCCCAGCTCAGAGAGAAACACGGCTGGGTCTATGCCGCCGAATGCAATTATAACCAATACAGCGACGCCGGTCTGGTCTATATCAGCATAGGCTGTGAACAGGAGAATCTCGGCAAATGTCTTAAAAGCATCTCCCAGATTCTGGACAAGCTCCGCTCCGAAAAACTCGGCGAGAATTTCCTAAGAGCCGCTAAAAAACAACTCATGGGTCAGCTCGCCATCTCCTCCGACAGCAAAGAGACCCAGTGTCTCGCCATGGGGAAAAGTGTATTGGCCTTCGGCAGGCTCATCTCTGACGAAGAGACCCTGAAAATACTGGATACCATCAGTGCCGAAGAACTCAGGGCTCTGGCAGAAGAGCTTTGGAGCGAAGACAGAATCTCCGAACTCGTATATATATAATGGAAAGCGCACAAGATAAATACATAAGGGAACACAGTACGGCTGAAAGCGAAGCCCTCAAGTGGCTGGTTCGACAGACCAATCTCAGGACCAATTATCCCAGAATGCTCTCCGGCGGAGTACAGGGAGAATTGCTCAAACTTATAACCGAGATGCTCGGAGCTCGGAATGTTCTGGAAATAGGCTGCTTCACAGGCTATTCCAGCATCTGGCTGGCCATGGGACTAAAAGAAGGTGGAAAGCTGGATAGTCTGGAGATTAACGACGAGCTGGAAGATCTGATCAGGGAGGGTTGGAGAAGAGCCGGAGTCCAGGACAAGATAGAATTGCACATAGGAGATGCGATCGATACTATGGAGAAACTCTTCAAAGAAAATAGGAAATACGACCTGGTATATATCGACGCTAACAAAAGGGAATACTTAAGCTATTACAAATCTGCCAAACGACTTCTTAGGCGGGGAGGAGTGATCCTGGCTGACGATACGATGCTGGGAGGAAAAGTATATGACTGTCCTGAGACTTCGGACAAACAGACCAGAGGTCTTCTGGAGTTTAACGACTTCGTAGCCTCAGATCCCGAGGTGGAACAGGTGATTCTACCCCTTCGAGACGGTCTCAGCATCATAAGAAAGCTCTAATTTTATCCCAAAAGCCGCTGTGACGAAAATTTTAAGCCCCACTTTTCGTCACAAATATACTCTTTTCATCCCAAAACGGGTCATTTTATCACATAATACAGCTAATCGCGACTATTTCTTTCGTGAAAATGAGGGCCGCCGTATTTTTGCACCGTTATTAAAACTATTTAAAAATGGCACCGACAAAAATGAGGCTTGACAATGCCTCCAACATATATCCTGCAGCCCTTACCAAACGCTACGCTTCCATATTCAGGATGAGCGTAAGCCTAAGTGAGACTGTAAACCTGAACATACTCCAGCAAGCTCTCAATACCACCATTGAAAGAATACCTCTCTTTGCGTACACTCTTAGAAACGGGGCATTCTGGTGGTATTTGAGAAAGCTTGACAAAACCCCTGTACTAAGCAAGTACACCCCTAATCAAGACAAAAGAGGTTTCAAGTTCCACGGAGGCTTTCTTTTCAAAGTCAGTGCAGACGGGAATCGAATAGTTCTGGATGTGTTCCACGCATTGGCAGACGGAAGAGGAGGAGAGACCTTCCTACTTACCCTGACAGCTGAGTACCTCAGAATGAGATATCATTTGAAGGATATTGAATATAACGATATAGTACTGAACCCTTTTGACCGTTCACACAGCAAGGAGACGGACGACTGCTTCGCATACTTCGCAGGCAAAAAGGGAGCACTGGAGAAAAATGAATTGGCATACCATATCCCTGGAAAGAAGATTAATTTCGCAGAACTGAACAGGGAAAGGATAGTGCTGGACGGGGTGCAGACCAAGCAAGTGTGCGCAGAATACAAGTGCACCGTGACGGAACTGCTGACCGCAGCCATGGTTAGCGCACTGCAGCAAGTGTATGTCCACGACCGCAGAAAGAACAAAAAAGCTGGTCTGAAAGTGAGTGTACCTGTGGATTTGAGAGCTCTTTTCCCAGGAAAGACTCTGAGAAACTTCTCTTCTTATGTCAATCTGGGCGTGAATGTCAGCAACGGAACCTATAGTTTCGAAGAGATCCTGTCTCAGGTCATCGCTCAGAAGAAATTTATGGCCCAGCCTGTGGAATTGGAGAAGAAAGTGGCTGCCAATGTCGCTTTGGAGAACAATTTCGCCGTTTCTCTCATTCCGCTTGCCCTCAAGAGGCCTATCATTGACCTTATCTGCAGAATCAAAGGTGACAGATTCTGCTCCCAGACCCTGTCGAACCTGGGTTACATCAAACTCCCTGAGGCCATCAGAGCATATGTGGAAGAGATGGATTTTATCCTGGGTCGCCAGAGGGGGACCAGCGGAGCTGCCGCCGCCGTGGGTATCAACGGTAAGATTTTCCTGAATTTTACCAGGAACATCGCCGAATCCGAGTTCGAGAACTACTTCTGCGAACAACTCCGCGAGCTCGGCCTCAAGCCCCTCACCCTATCTGAGCACCGTTTGCCAGAACTTCAGACGGCGTGATGAATCGCATCTTGCCGTCAGCTTGACGGGCCATCAGTATCATTCCCTTAGACTCAATCCCACGAATGGTACGAGGAGCCAGGTTAGCCAGTATGCAGATCTGCTTTCCTATCATATCTTCAGGACTGTAGTACTGGGCTATGCCAGAGACTATCACCCTATGGTCAATGCCAGTATCAATGGTAAGTTTCAAGAGCTTATCCGTCTTAGGCACCCTTTCAGCCTCCAGAACGGTAGCAGTCCTGATATCCATAGCCTCAAAATCCTCGAAGCTCACCTCTTCTTTCTGAGGAGCCACCACTGAAGCAGCCTGACGGGCAGCCTCCTCTTCCCTGGCCTTACGAATAGCCTCCAGACGAGAAAGCTGAACATCGATCTGAGCATCCTCTATCTTTTCGAAAAGCAGTTGAGCAGGTCTCAACTGATGTCCCTCTTCCAGAGCCTCCAGGCTGCCCACCTTATCCCAATCCAGAGGACAATCCAGCATCTGACGCAGACGCTCGGCAGCGAAAGGAGTAAAAGGCTCGAAGGCAGTAGCAAGACTGGCACATATCTGCAGGCAGACATTCAAAATGGTACCAGTCCTCTCAAGCTCTGTCTTAGCCACCTTCCAAGGTTCAGAATCAGAGATATACTTATTACCTATACGGGCTATGTTCATAGCCTCCTTCAAGGCTTCACGGAAACGATAGGCCCTGATATTCTGTTCTATAGATTCCTTAAGCAGAGGAATCTGAGAGATAGCCTCCCTGTCTATATCCTGGAGTTCTCCCAGATGCGGAACCACTCCAGCGAAATACTTATGCGTCAAGACCATAGCCCTGTTTACAAAGTTCCCGAAGATAGCCACCAGCTCACTGTTATTACGAGCCTGAAAATCCTTCCAGCTAAAGTCATTATCCTTAGTCTCAGGAGCATTGGCAGTCAGCACATAACGAAGAACATCCTGCTTCCCAGGGAAATCCTGAAGGTATTCATGAGCCCACACAGCCCAGCCACGGGAAGTAGAGATCTTCTCCCCTTCCAGATTCAGGAATTCATTAGCCGGAACATTCTCAGGCAGAATATATCCATCGCCATAAGCCTTAAGCATAGCAGGGAAAACTATACAGTGGAAAACTATGTTATCCTTTCCGATAAAATGCACGAGCTTAGTATCCTCACTCTTCCACCACCTCTCCCAATCATTAGGAAGCAGTTCTATAGTATTAGAGATATAACCTATAGGAGCATCGAACCAGACATAAAGCACCTTTCCTTCAGCCCCTTCCACAGGCACAGGGATACCCCAGTCCAAGTCCCTGGTCACAGCACGAGGCTGAAGACCGCCGTCAAGCCAGCTTTTAACTTGGCCATAGACATTAGGCTTCCACTCCTTATGCCCTTCCAGGATCCACTCCCTAAGCCACTGCTCGTAATCCTGCAGAGGCAGATACCAGTGGGTAGTCTTCTTCTTTATAGGCTCGGCTCCGCTAAGCTTGGACTTAGGATTGATCAATTCTTCCGGAGAAAGAGTACTGCCACACTTCTCGCACTGGTCGCC
>JBJEBS010000026.1:0-3701 GCA_051870275.1 Candidatus Cryptobacteroides sp. | reverse complement strand
ATATATGATTAAATCAGGAGACCTTTATGACAACTATAACTGAAGTGTTGGAGATGATAGTCAAGGCGGACGTAAAGGATGCCAAGAAAAACTTAGACGACCTCGAAAAAAGTGTCGACGATTTCAAGGATACCGCAGAGGATCTGGGCAAAAAGACAAAAGATACATCAGATGCAATAGATGACCTGGGAAAAACCGCATCGTCGGCCAAGTCTACGTCAGATGCTCTCCTTAACGGACTCCTTTCCCAAGCTGCAGGATGGCTGACTGTCGGAGCTGCAGTCAAGAAGGCTATAGACATCTTCGAGGAAGCCGACGCCGCCGCCAATGAAGAGAGAATCGGCATGGCAAGATTGCAGGCCGTATTGGATGCCACAGGAAGAAGCTCCGAGACATCCGCAAAACGAATAGATGACTTTGCATCTACATTGGAAGACTCTCTTAAGATAGACAAGCAAGCTATAATAGATGCCACGGCATCACTTGCCACAATGGGAGACATAAGCACGGATCTCTTTCAGAGAGTGTTCACGGCAAGTGCAGACCTTGCGGCTACTTTCGGGACTGATATAGGATCTGCAGTCGAGTCTCTCGGATATGCTCTGGAGTCTCCTGTCGACGGCATAACAAGGCTCAGAAGACAAGGTATCTTCGTCTCAGAGGAGATGACGCAGCAGATAACCTACCTGACCGAGCAAAACAGGAAGTATGAGGCACAGCTTCTACTTCTTGACGAAGTCGAGAGCAAGGTAAAAGGAACAGCCGAGGCTATAGCGGAAGCTTCCGCATCATCATCCCTTTCTACATCATGGAACAAATTTACTGGAGAACTTGGAAAGAGCATAGAAAATGTCAGCTCATCTTTCAAGACTGGTCTATCATGGCTTCTCAATGGCATGACATCAGCAATGGAAGAATACAATTCCATTAAGGATTTTCTTGCAGTTGATGTAGAAAATCTATCCAAGATGTCTATAGCTCAGTTAGAAGACTATCTGGAAGAAGCAAAAAAATGGCTTGAGGAATCAAAGACGGATTATGCCATAAATCAATGGCAAACAATGGTCGACTATGCAGAGCAGTATCTATCTATCGCTTTGGAAGCTGAAAAAGTCGACGCAGCCAAGGAAGAAGCTACAAGGAAGAAAAAAGAAGATGCTGAGGCTTATTCGGAGGAGCTTGAAAGACAAAAAGAACTCACAACCGAGATATCAGCCATGTATGCATCTACAGACGAAGGAGCCATAGCAAGGATAGAATCTCAGATTGCAAGGCTTGAAGATCTTAAAGCTTCAGACGAAGCCATACTTGCAACACTTACTGATCAGAATCTGATAGAGACAGTCACTTCTCGTCTTGCCATGTACGACTCGATCATAGAGTCTACAAGGAAGAGGCTTGAGTCCATGACTGGATCTACAGAGAAAAGCCTTACTCCTGAGGATATACTTGGAACCAGTGCCAGCGACTATGTTCTTAATATACCTTTGTCCTTTGATTTCGGAAGAACAGAAAAGGAGACGCTTCAAGAGGAACTCTCCAAGGTCAAATCCGCCATAGATTCCCTATGGTCAAAAAAACCTGATGAAGATACAAAAGAATGGAATTCCTCTCTCGATATTCTGGTCGGTAAATATGAGGATATAAATGCTCAGCTTGACGCAATTACAAGAAAGGAAGAAGAGGAAGCAAAATACAGAGACCTTCAGAAGAAGGCAGAAAACGAGAAACTCAACCTCCTTTCTGACGAAGAGAGGGCAAAGAATACTCTCAGCGAATATGATGCAGAGATCTCGGAGCTTCTCGATAACAAGCTTATCACACAAGAGCAATACAACACGCTTCTTGACATAGAAAAAGAAAAGCTAGGTCTTATCACTAATGAAATGACTAAGCAGGAAAAGGCAGAGAAGGCTCTTAGTGATGAATGGGATGAATTTACAGACAAGCTCTTCTCAGTTGAGGCTATATCTTCAAGACTTGCGGACACTTTCATGGACATCGGAGAGGCCCTCGCTACGGATGGAGATGCGGCGAGAGCTGCATCAGAAGCAGCTGCAAGGTTCTCGGAGGATATTGTCAACTCGCTGACAGAGCTGGCCATCACAGCAGGCCTAAGATGCATCGTAGAAGGCAACATTGCCCTTGGTCTCGGGCTTCTTGCTATAGGAGGACTTACAGGAATCGGTGCAGGGGCCATGTCTGCATCAAGCAAAGCCATCAGCGACGACATGCAGAGACAGCTTGATGACGAACTTGAAGCAAGGAAAAAGCTGACAGAGCAGATAAACTCATCCATAGATGAAGAGTACCAGCTTTTAAAGCGACAACTTGACAGAAACTTGATAAGCGACGAGGACTTCATTTCAACCGCATCAGGTCTACAGCATCAGAAGGATGTGGCTTCTGCACGCTCTGAGCTTTCCAGTGCAGTGATGTCAAGAATCAACGAGCTAAACTCAGAGTATTCAAGTATGAACGGCTGGGACAAGTTCTGGTCAGGAAGGGATGAGGACATCAAGGACGAGATAGCCAATCTCAAGGACTACTACTCCGGCATAGACGAAGCCACAGAAGAAGAGCTTAAGACCCTTATAGAAGTCCTGACTAGCCTTGGTGTAAGCACTGGCGGAGTATCAAAGTTTGCACAAGGAGGAACATTTACGACCACAGGCCCAAGGCTTATAGCCGTAGGAGACAATCCTTCAGGTATAGAGCGCGTATCCATCACACCATCTGAGAAGGCAAACTCATCAGGCACTACGATAGTAATTTCTGGAGACGTGTATGGATGGGAGGATCTGGTAGGAAAGCTGAAGCTGGCAGCCGCAAAGATAGAAAGGAGAAGGATATGAAGATAGAGTTGAATTTCGGAAAAGCCTGGCATGATGTCACATCATTGCTCATTAAGGACAGTCTTAGAATCATAAGAAAGGCTATGACAGAAGAGAGGAAATCTACTCTCAATCTATGCAGTTTTTCTCTTCTCTGGGGAGAAGACCTATACAATGCCATATCACCCCATAATGGGAAAATTTTTATCAAGGCCGAATATGACGGCAAAGAGTTCCTCGGCGAAGCAGATCCCGTCCTTGACATCGAATGGAAGACTGTAAGTGACATGCCAGCCATAAGCATAGAAGCCGTGGACTTCTCGGCATGTCTGGACGACAAGATACCTCAGTCAGCCTCATATCCTGCAGTAGTCGACGGCCCCGCCTTCTTCATATTCAAAAGAGACAATCTTCAGATGAGCATACTCTACAGGTTACTGGAACTCTGTGGACTTTCCAGCCAGATTGACAAAGATGCGCCAGATATAGACGTTCAGATCAAGCATATATCCTGGACAAAAGGCGAAAAGACCTATAGGGAGATCATAGACGAGCTACTGTATGAATACTCTTTCTGCCTTATGACAAAAGGAGACAAGGTCACATGGTTCAGGACTGCACACTATACAGAAAAACATCCGGAGGTTATAGAAAGCTCGGACATAATTGGATCAATATCCAAGGGCAGGATGTATGAGACATACGACGGGGTCTCCGTAGTGTGGCCAAAGACAAGGATAGAAGAGAATGCACTCCTCTGGAGAGGAAACCTTCCTATCGGCGACACATCCAACCCGAGGCCTGGAGAGCCTATCGCAGCAGGCGACTATTGGCCTGAAGACAGCGACATCATCGAGACATGGCAGG
>JBJEBS010000025.1:0-13988 GCA_051870275.1 Candidatus Cryptobacteroides sp. | reverse complement strand
CCGCTGCCGCTTTTCGGATGCCCGATTGTGAAAAACAGTCGGGCATCTTTTTTATATAACTACTTGATATGAAACATTTCTTTAGCTTGATCTGTGCTCTTTTGAGCCTCATTTTTATAGTCACTTCTTGTTTTCCGGAAGAAAATGAGCCTATGGCCTCATATTTTTCCTTTGTCACTGTAGATAAGTCTCAGGATTCTGAGATCATACTCCGTACTGATAACGATAAACTGCTTTATCTTTCAGATGATTCCTATGTTTTCAAGTCATATCTGAAGGATTCTAAGAGAATAGTGGCATATTATGATGTTGTTGATGGCATTATTGAGGATCTGAATCCTGCCACGATCAAATTATACCAGCTGGACACTAATGTATTCATAAGCAAGAGCGCCTTCGTCAAGACCGAAGCGGAAAGAGATGAACTGGGCACTGATCCTGTCGCAGTAAATGACTATCCCTATTTCCCTTCCATCACAGAAAAATACATGAATATATTTATCGGGACCTATGGCCTGGATCCTTATCTTCACTGTTTTACCACGACCTATGTCTCCGATTCTAACGTTGAATCTTCCACAGACCTCGTTTTATCCCTTTGTCATAATGCCAATTCCGACACGGTAGGATATCAATATTGGCATTGGCTTTCCATACCGCTAGCGGATTTTGAGCATTTATTTCCTGAAAAGAAGCTGATTAAATTAAAAATTCGTAAATTAGGGGCTATGGAACAAAGTATCAATTTCTCTTTGGAGGGGATACTTGACTAAAAGCACATAATTATGAAACGCGTTCTTTGTCTGGTAACAGCATTGTTACTGGCCTTTTTACCATCTTATGCTCAAAGTGCTGAGCTTCACCAGGATTACGAGAACAGTGCTTCCTATCAGGTGGCTAATGTGCTGGTGGATATAGGAGAGACTGTTTCTTACTCAGGAGCTGCTTTGGCCTTAAGCAGCTTTGCTTTTTTGATGTCCATCAAATACGATTCCAGGCTTCCGGAATCAGCTGGGATTGCAGCCATAGTAGCCGCTGCAGGATTGATATACGGTGGAATCGGTATTCTTGCGGGACTTCCTTTCTATGCCCCAGGCAAGATAATGCTCGTGGCCAATGGCTCTTCTGTCAGAAAGTTTAGCGAGGAAGAGTTAAGGGGCTTCGGGATGCTGCTGGATGTGGATTATCTGGCTGACAATTGTCTTCCTACTCCACGCGTGGCTGCCGGATATAATTTCTCCAAGCATGTTTTCTTAGGACTGGGAGCCACTACGAACTACACTAATCAGATACCGGTATATCTGGCAATCCGTTTTACCATAGGCTCCACCGATGTCTGTCCTTATGTGGACATCAATCTGGGTATTAATGCTTTGGATGCCTCGTTCTATTATTCAGTAGGTGGTGGAAGCCGTTTCCGCCTTTCGTCGAAGCAGAACGCGATTTGCGCAGGCTTCTATATGGAAGCCTGCAGCGGCAGCAGCAGTTTAGGATTAAAATTGGCATATTCTTTTTAAAATAATCATATGATTCACGCAGAAAACAAGTATATGCAGATGGCCATAGACCAGGCACTGGAAGGCATCTGCGCAGGAGATGGCGGTCCGTTCGGAGCAGTCATCGTAAAGGACGGAGAAGTGATAGGACAGGGACATAACCAGGTGGTGAAGAATCAAAATCCTACTCTGCACGGGGAGGTGGTGGCGATAGGGGAGGCCTGCCGAAAGATAGGCAGTTTCGACCTTTCCGGCTGTGATCTCTACACGACTGGAGAACCTTGCCACATGTGTCTGTGCGCCTGTATGTGGGCCAATATCGACAAGATCTACTATGGCTGCAGCATAGAGGATAACAGTATAATCGGTTTCCGTGACGGCAAGTTCGACGGGATTTTCGGAGGCAGGGATAAACTGCCGGGACTTCTCGAGCAGATAGACAGGGATGCCTGCCTGGAACTCTTCCAGAAGTACCTCTCGCTGGAACATACGGAGTATTAAAGTTTTATTGGAGTTTAAGATTTTTATTCTTATCTTTGCAGCCAATTTGGACCGCGGTGGTCCGATATAATCTATTTAAATTTTTTGCACTATGGCTGAATACCTTTTGCCAGAGAAAAAGCAAGAGATTTTCGCGAAGTACGGGAAGTCTAATAAGGACACCGGCTCTCCTGAGAGTCAAGTTGCTCTATTTTCCTACCGTATCGCTCACCTTACCGAGCATGTGAAGAAGAACAAGAAAGACATCGTTACACGTCGTAGTCTTCTTCGTCTTGTAGGTAAGCGTCGCCAGGTTCTGGATTATCTCCAGAAAGTGGACATCGAGAGATACAGAAACCTTATCAAAGAGCTTGGTCTCCGTCGATAAGCCTTCAAGATAGGACACAGGGGTGGGACCAGGGTGGTGCCGCCCCTTTTTGATGAAAGCAGTTTAAGAAAAACAATAATGAACGTAATTACAAAGAAGATTGAACTCGCGGATGGCCGCGTGATCGAAATTGAGACCGGCAAGTTGGCCAAGCAGGCCGCCGGCTCCGCTGTCGTAAAGATGGGTGGCACTATGTTGCTCGCTACCGTGACAGCCGCTACAGAAGTGAAGGAAGGCACTGATTTCATGCCGCTTACTGTAGATTATAAGGAAAAATTTTATGCCGCAGGACGTTTCCCTGGCGGATTTATGAAAAGAGAAGGTAAGTCTTCAGACTACGAGATTCTCGTCTCCAGACTTATCGACCGTCCTATCAGGCCTCTCTGGCCAGACGATTTCCACCTTGAGGTATTCGTAAATGTAACCCTGATATCTGCAGAGAAGGATATCCAGCCAGATGCTCTCGCCGGACTTGCCGCTTCTGCAGCACTCGCCACTTCAGACCTGCCATTCGGCGGTCCTATCGGCGAGGTGAGAGTATGTCTTATCGACGACCAGTTCGTCATCAACCCTACTTTCTCCGATATGAAGAGAGCCCAGCTCGAATTGATGGTGGCTGCTACCGAGGAGAACATCATGATGGTGGAGGGTGAGATGAATGAGGTAAGCGAGAAGACTATGCTCGATGCTATCAAATTCGCTCACGAGGAGATTAAGAAACACTGCCGCGTGCAGAAAGAACTCATGCACGAGCTCGGCACCGATGTTAATAAGAGAGATTATCCACATGACGTCGAGGACGAGGCCCTCAAGGCTGCCGTTCACGATTTCTGCTACGATAAATGCTATGCCCTCGCTAAGGCTGCCAAGCCTAAGCAGGAGCGCGCCGAAGGCTTCGAAGCCATTAAGAATGATTTCATCGCTACCCTTCCAGAGCCTACTACAGAGGCTGAGAAAGAGGAATATGCCCTCAAACTCACTCTCGTGGAGAGATATTATCACGCAGAGGAGAAAGAGGCTATGCGTAACCTCATCCTCGATGAGGGTATCCGTCTGGACGGTCGTGTATGCGATCAGGTCCGTCCTATCTGGTGTGAGGTGGATTACCTCCCTTGCGCACACGGAAGCGCCATCTTCACCCGTGGAGAGACCCAGTCTCTGGCTACAGTGACACTTGGTACAAAGATGGATATGAAGGAGACCGACGAAGTGCTCATTCAGGACGATCAGCAGTTCGTGCTGCACTATAACTTCCCTCCATTCGCCACTGGCGATGCCAAGGCACAGAGAGGTGTAGGCCGTCGCGAGATTGGACATGGTAACCTCGCTATGCGCGCTCTCAAGCCAGTCGTTCCTCTCGCTCCGGAGAATCCATACGCAGTACGCGTAGTATCCGATATTCTCGAGTCCAACGGTTCTTCATCCATGGCCTCTGTCTGCGGCGGTTGCCTCGCCCTGATGGATGCAGGTGTGAAGATTAAGAAGCCTGTAGCCGGTGTGGCTATGGGACTTATTACCGACGCTACCCGTCCTAACGAGCGTTACGCCATCCTCACAGATATTCTCGGAGACGAGGATCACCTCGGAGACATGGATTTCAAGGTAACTGGAACCAAGGACGGTATCACAGCTACCCAGATGGATATCAAGGTGGATGGACTTTCCTATGACGTTCTCGAAAAAGCTCTCGAGCAGGCCCGTCAGGGACGCCTCCACATCATGGGCGAGATGCTCAAGACCATCAGCGAGCCACGCGAAGACTACAAGCCATTCGTTCCTCGCATCGAGCAGATCAGAATCGCTTCCGAGTTCATCGGAGCCGTTATCGGCAAGGGTGGAGAGACTATCCAGAGAATACAGAAGGAGACAGGTACCACGATTACTGTCACCGAAGAGCCACTTCCAGAGGGAGGTTCAGTAGGTGTAGTGGATGTGGCCTCTAACGATAAGGAAGCCATGCAGAAGGCCCTCGACTGGATCAAGGGAATCTGCGCAGTTCCTGAGGTAGGTACCGTATATCACGGCAAGGTCGTAAGCATCCTTGAATTCGGCGCCTTCGTGGAGATTCTTCCAGGAAAGGAAGGCCTGCTTCACGTAAGCGAGATCGCCTGGACCAAGACCGAAAAGGTAGAGGATGTCCTCAAGGTAGGTGATGAGGTCGATGTCAAATTGCTCGAGATCGATGCCAAGACCGGCAAGATGCGCCTTTCAATGCGTGCTCTCACCGAGAAGCCAGAAGGCTATGTTGAGCCTGAGCGCAAGCCTCGTAATAACGACAAGGGACCACGTCGTGATTTTTCCGACAAGCGCGCCCCTCGCCGCCCTTTGAAAAAGGATAACAAACGCTAAAGAAAAGGCCCTGGTTCACTAAGAATCAGGGCTTTTTTTAAAGTTAGTGTGTGTATTTAAGTGTGAATAAAAGTGTATTCGATATAGTGGTGGAGCCGAACAGGTAGGCCAAATCCAAACTGAACCCCTTGAATTTCACTCCCGCACCTGCTGAGACAAAGGATGGAAGTGCAGGACTTTGAGCCCCCAAATGATATCCGGCCCTAAGAAATAGCAGATGCTGGTAATTCACCTCAGCCCCCACTGAGGCCGCGAAGGCACCGGCTAGATAATAATCCACTTCCGCCACAGCTTTAAGCATTCCCTTGGAAAAAGTCGCTCCCGCGCCAGCAGAAGAGAGTTCGGACAGCCCCAGATTATCCACTTCCAGATCAAATCTCCAATCCTTTAAGGTATAGGAAGCGCTAAGGTCAGCCCCGAAAGTGTTTCCCTTAAGTTCAGGCGACAGATTGTAGTTAAGCATCTTAAGATTCACTCCCAGCGACAGGGAAGGAATAACCTGCATCGCAGCTCCAGCCTCCAAAATCAGCTCCGTGCCCTTGAATTCTTCTAAGGGTGTTCCGTTCTCATTATAAAGCATACCGCTCTGTCTGTCAGAGAGATGCCCCACTTTCAGGCGCGCGAAATAATTATCCTTAATAGTTAGTCCAGCTCCTGCACTCAGCAGATTGCTGTTCGAAGTCTGCGGTGCCCAGAGCCCATAACTCGCCCCCGCCGACAAGCCATAGCCTTCGAGCGCTTCCGAGCTCAGGCTTTGTATGCCAATTCCCATTCCCACTTCTGCGGCATTCTTCGGAATCAGCAGGGAAGAGCCTATCTGCGCTCCCGCCGGAACTGCAAGGCCTATAAGGCAAAGAATTGTAAATATCTTCTTCATATCTGGCTACTTTTTAATGATCGAATAAGTATCCTCATATCCTTCCTCCTTAGCCTTAAGATAATACTCCCCGGAAGTCCATCCGGACATATCTATCTTGAATGGAGAGAAAGGACCAGACTGAATAGCTTCATTCTGATATAGAACTGCTCCAGCCCTGTTGCTTATGATTACTTCTACGGAGCCATCTTCCGGCAGCCTTAGATTCAGATAATCCACTACAGGATTAGGATACAGATCCAGGGCATGATTTCCGTCCCTTACCAGAATTCTGAAAGAATATTCACAGGACTGATAGCAGGCATCGCTTGCCTTTAGAGTATAGGTGGCAGTGCCGTAAGAGAATGGCTTAAGAGTCAAAAGATCCTCCTGGATGCTGGCTTTGATGACGGTAGTTCCGTTCTTGGCCAATTCATATCTCAAACTCTCTCCGTCTTCATCCAGGAAATAATCCGTGAGAGTAAGTTTCACTTCTTTGTCATCCAGACCGTTAAATACCAGATCCGATACTTCTTTAATAAGCATTGGACTATGGTTATCCTGAACTGATATTCTGAACGGCAAGCTGACTTCTTCATAGGAATCGCTCACTGTAAGAGAGAAGTCATAACTCTGTCCAGGAGTAAGATTAAGGGCATTGACAGTTACTATCGCCTTGTCTTCTTTCAGGCTCAGGCTAAGGCCCTTCTCTTCAGGACTCAGACTGCAGCTCAAAGTGTGTCCGTCAGGATCAAATACCTTGAATTCAAGCTCCAACTTCTCATGAGCTTTAATATCGATATCTGTCCCCGTCAAGGCTTCGATAACCGGTGGATTGTTAGCTCCTACGGAAATAGCGATCTCCTCTGAAAGCGAAGAGAACATCCCCAGATAGTTTTTCGCAGCTATACGCAGGTGATAGTCTGTATTGAAGGCCAAATCATCCAGATACAGGCTGGCGCTGCTACCAGCCTCACATTCGGAGCCCATAATTTCGAACACTTCCACTTCGTAAGAAGGCTCCGCAGGATTAAGTCCCTCCAGCGAGGACTTGGAAAGAAAGACCGAATAGGCATAGATAGGGTCATCCTCAGGCACGCTCCAGCTGATATTACTCATATTCGAGTGAATCTCGGCAGTGAATCCTTCCACTTTCTCAGGTACATCTTCACTGAAAGAGATCGCCCTCGCGGCATTGATAAGACCCTTGCCCAATTGGCCTACATATTTGCTGTTATAGCTATTCACATTTTGGATGGAGCCACAGATAATCTGCCGCAGATTGGTACTCGTGAAGCCTTCTTTCTGATAATGGTTCAGCAGCAGGGCAGCTACTCCGCTCATATGAGGACAGGCCATAGATGTGCCTTGCATATAGCCGTAGGATCCACCGCTGATGGTACTGTAGATGGTATTTCCCTTGTAACTCTCTCCGCCAGGAGCAGATATGTCCACCCAGTCTCCATAATTCGAATAGCTCGCTTTGGAATAGTCAGGTCCCAGGGAAGCTACTGCTACCACCCTGTCATAAGTGCAGATTATATCGTAGTCGAGATTATAGTTTCCCGCTGCGAAAAAGACGATTCCGCCTCTCATAGGAGATTCAGGCAGTTGATTTCCACCTTCGTCACAGCCCGCGAAATCCACAAAATAGTCTATGGCCTCTTTTAGACTGTCAGGAATTTTTCTGGCTTTGAAACTTGCCAATTCCTTGTCGCTGACCTTACCGTCCCCGTCTGTGTCAGGGTCGTAACCCCAGCTGTTCTGTGCGATCACTGCCCCGTGGTCCGCAGCCCATTTGATGGCACTTGCGCCTCCGGTTCCGGAACTGCCGTTATTGGTCTTGTCAAAGATGCCGCAGCTCATTATCTTCGCTCCAGGAATGGAGTTCTTGTAATCGCCGCCTGCTATTCCGCACACACCTATGCCATTGTTGTTTACTGCGGCGAC
The DNA here is from genome assembly GCA_051870275.1 of Candidatus Cryptobacteroides sp. Taxonomy (GTDB): domain Bacteria; phylum Bacteroidota; class Bacteroidia; order Bacteroidales; family UBA932; genus Cryptobacteroides. The sequence goes on along the minus strand of JBJEBS010000025.1, from coordinate 6,469 downwards.
AGTTCCAGCCACGTGAGTTCCGTGGTCATCGGAGACATTCTGACCTCCGCTCACGAAATTCTTTCCGTGGCTGCCGTCTTCCGCTGTCCAGAGATCCGCTTCCAGGTCAGGATGACTGAAATCCACGATTCCATCCACCACTGCCACGATTACGTCCTTCTGGGTTATGGGGTAATTCTGCCAAATCGGAAGCACATTTATATCGCAACCCGCCTTGCTGCTCGTCATGGAACCATCGTTATAATAGCTCCACTGCTTGCTTAAGTTCGGGTCATTGAAAGGATAGCCCTCACCCCGAGGGAGCGCTACGGAGTAATCTGCCTGAACCGTCCCTATCTGTCTGGGAACAAGTTCCAGTTCCACGCTTTCCACGGCCGAACAGCTGTTCAGTATGCTTTCCGCTTCTACTATGCCAATTTCTTCGTCGAAATCGATATAATACCATCTGTGCAGACCCCGTTGCCGGCTTCTTGCTTCAAACCTTCCTGCATTAGGGAATACTCTCTCCAATACAGAAGATTCGAGCAAGGCTACCGGATTATCTTTGCTTTTGACACTCATGGCCAAGGTCTTGACATTCGCCTGGCAGGCTTCCACCTGTTGCACGAAGTCTTCGCTGAACTTGACCATGAGTCTGTCTGTTCTGGCTGTCTTTTTCGAAAACTGCTGGCCGCTGACTTTCGAGGTAAATACCTCGAAAGTCGCAGTGTCCTTTTCTGTAGGAACATTGTCAGAAGTAATATCTTCTTTCGTACAGGCTATCGCCATAGCCGATATTACTATTATGTAAGCAGTTTTCTTAATCATCAGCACTATTGTTTAGTATATACGGCAGGGCCGTAAAAGTCCTCAGCATTTCCGTCTGATTTAACAGTATAGAAGCCCTCATTGCAAGTAAGGGTCGCTCCGTCTTCGCTGAGAACCAATGCACCGTACTGAAGAACATTTCCTTCCTCGTCAGAAGCATAATATGAGCGTCCAGCCAGTGTCATAGAACTGCCTGTGGCGATGATAATCTGATTGTTCTCGTTATCTATCGAGGCTTCTATGATATTGAATCCTTCTGACTGAACATAGCCCTCATTTGAATAGTATGGCTCCATGTTGCATACAAAGCATACATTCTCAGGATCGTCTTCATCCAGGATGATCTTTATGGTGTTCTTGTACTCGTCTCCCCAAGCTAATGAAGTAATGGTACCTTTCCATGAACCGGCTATTTTGCTATAGAATGGAACGTCTGATACTGAGACTTTTACTGCATCTGAATAAGCACATCCGTAAGGAGTGGATACTGAAGCCTGAAGGTAACAGGTGCTGTTAGCATTGACAATGGCACGGAGATCGTAAGTGCCGTCCTGGCTGACTTCCAGACTTGTAGATTTAGGATTGCTCAAATCAGCTTTCGAACTGGTGATGACACCGATTACCACACTGCCCAATTCCTCACTGATGCCGTTGACTGTAACTTTGGTCTCTACATAGATGGCACTGGTCTTGACATCGAACTTGGCATCTCCAGTAGGAGTAGCGGAGAAACTAACTTCAGGAATCTCTCCCTTGTAGCTGTTAGAAAAGCCTGCTTCCACCTCGCTCTTGCTCAGGCTTTCCTTTGCACAGCCGGCAGCGAGAACTGAGATGGCTAAGGCAGAAATAATTATATTTATGTTTTTCATGATATTTAATTCTTAAAGTTTATTCAGCTGTGCCGGAAATCCACTCATTCTGTTCTTCCTCAGTGATGTACTGGTTGTTCTGCATCTCCTGCCTTGGGATCTGGAAGTTCCAGCTCTTGGCGTGAGCAGGGAAGGCATACTGGTTAGCGACAAGATGATTGGTTCCTTCGTAAGTTCTGTCCACACCGAGTCCGTTACGACGAAGATCGAAGTATTCGAAACCTTCACCCCAAAGTTCGATTCTTCTCTGGAGAAGCACCTCGTCTAAAGTGACTGTAGTCTCGTTCCAGGAAGGATCGCGCTTCTTCATAAGTTCAGACAGGCAGGATGCGGTAGCTCCGTCCTTGAGGCGGGCATGTGCCTCGGCACAGATAAGAATCATCTCAGCTTTACGCATATAGACGTAGTCCTGGCACCAGTTAGGATCATAACCGAATTTTCTGGATGCGTATGGTAACTGAGCTCCGATAAATGAGGCAGATGCATCTCCTTCAGCATTATTGAAGAGACTCTTTCTGTAGTCTGAATCTGGGATGGATTTATAGAGGCTGTAATCTATACAGTGTACACTCTGTCCTATTCCACCATAACCTGGAGAGTCGTTGCTGAGATGTGAGAAGAAGGAAGCGTAAACTGTAGATGTCTCTGTGTTATGGTTGAATCCCCACATCACTTCTCCATCGTTTATCTCCATAAATCCTGCGTGCAGGCGCTCTTCATCCATAAGGTCGAAGCCTTTCTGGGCAGCCGTAGCAGCTTCCAGGGCCTTGTCCCACTGCTGTGAGAGCAGGTAGTAACGGGCTGCTATTCCCTGAGCCACTTCGTAGTTGACCTGGTTCTTGTCAGCTCCACGGTCGTATCCTTCCAGAAGAGGGAGGGCTTTTTCGAGGTTATACTCTATCTCCTCGCAGAGGTCTGCAATCGTATTTCTACCACTCTTGCTATCGATCTCTTCCTGAGTCTTGCCGTCACGGGTGGCATAGATTATAGGAACTGCCGGAGCTTCTGTGTTAAAGACGGCTGCAGTGCCTTCTCCTGTTACAGGGTCCTGGAATATCTGAATCAGATAGTAGTAGCAGAATGCGCGCAGGGCATAAGCCTGCCCCAGATAGCCCCTAAGGGTGCTGTTGTTAGGATCCTCTTCTCCGAAGAAATCTATCACTTCATTACACTTCTTGATAAGGGTGTAATAGGTGTTCCAGTAAAGATATGGACGACGGTAGTCGTACTGACCGAAGTCGTGGTTGATATCGAATGTACCCCAGTTTACTGTACCGTTAACGGCGATATCCAGACCCATCATGTCGAGGTTATACAGGCAGCTGGTATGTCCGAAACTGTCGTGATAGCCACCATATTCTACCATCCATGAATAGAAGCCGTTTACATAAGATGTAAGGAAGCCCGGATCCTGTTCTGCCAACTCTGCAGCTTGGCTGCCGGAGAGACGGCTTGAGTCAGTCACCTCAAAGTTCTTCTCGCAGGAGGCGAAAACAAGTGCGAGAGAAAGTAAAAAGATATATTGTTTTTTCATCGTCTTAATCTCCTATTTAAAATGTTACGGTTACACCGGCAGATATTGTACGGAGTGCGGAGTAGGTGAATCCGTTAGATCCCTGGAAGGACTTACGTACATCCATACCGCGACGTGCAGAGGTGTAGAAGAGATTGTCTCCGGTAAGATATACTCTAAGACCTGCTACTGAAAGCTGTCTGGTAAGACTTGCAGGAAGGGTGTATCCCAAGGTGACATTCCTTACACTGAAATAAGAAGAAGAGGTGAGGAACCTGGTAGATGTAGCATTGTTCTCCTGAGTGTCCATCTGAAGTCTTGGAACGTCAGTGTTAGGGTTTTCAGGTGTCCATCTGTTATAGATGTCTTTGCACCAGTTCTCTCCGCTTCCGCCTCCGCTCATAAGGGTGGCATATACTGTGTCAAGCGTATAACCGCCGATCTGGTAAGCGAAACTTGCGCTCAGGTCGAAGTTGTGGAACCTTACGCTGGTGGTGAATCCTCCGTAGAGGTCAGGAATAGGAGTCTTTCCAGTCTTGCGGTAAGTAGCCTCGGAAGTGGAGTTCACGATCTCTTTGGTCTCTACACCGTTCTCGTCGCTCACATACTTGTAATACTGAGGCAGACCGTTCTCAGGATTTACACCTGCCCACTCGTAGAGGTAGTAGTTATAGAGTGAACCGCCCACTTCTCTCCAATAATTGCTAATCTGTTTTCCTTCTTCAGGATAATCTGAAGGCAGTTTGGTGATTATGTTCTTGTAGTGGGTGCCGTTAAGGGCGATGTTCCATTCGAAATCCCTGGTCTTTACGAGGTCAGCGCTGACTTCGAACTCGAAACCCTTGTTCATCATATCCATATCGTTAACAAGTTGTGTGCTTGGAGAACCCTGTGAGAGGGCCAATGGACGGAGATAAATCATATCCTTGGTCTCTTTTACGAAGTATTCGAAGTTCAGGGATACCCTGTCGAAGAACTTGGTGTCGAAACCGATGTTGAAGTTGTTAGACTTCTCCCAAGTTACCTCAGGAGCAGCGCGGAAAGTCTGGGTAAGTGAAGCAGCGCCGTCCACGCGGTCGATACGGTAGAGATTTTCATATACGCGGGTGTAACCGATGTTATCGTTGCCCTGGGTACCGTAGCTGGCTTTGAAGCGAAGGGCGTTAAGCCAGTCCACTGTTCCGAAGAACTCCTCGCTCTTCAAGTTCCAGGCTGCACCGGCAGACCAGAAGCTGCCCCATCTCTTCTCCGGAGCGAAGCGGGATGAGCCGTCCATACGGTAGGATGCAGAGAGGTAGTATTTATTGGCATACTCATACTCTGCCCTTCCGAAGAAACCCTCGAGGAAGTATTCGCTGGAAGCTGAGGTAAGATCCTGATATACTGTCGCATTGGAGAAGTCAGGAACGTTCTTGTCCACGAAGTTGGTCATGTGACCGTAGAGATAGTAAGAGTTGTCGCTCTTGGTCTCGTGACCGAGCAGCAGGTTCAGGGAGTGCTCCCCGAAGCTTGGGGTCCAGGTCAGGAGCTGGTTCGCATTGAGAGCGGTGTATCTGTCGGTCTCGTGATATGCACGGCCGTTGACATTGGCAGCATCTCCACCTACAGGGGTGTAGTAAACCACAGACTTGGTGTTGAATACGTCATAAGCGGCGTTTACTGAGAAGATGAGATCCTTGCAGAGGTTGAAGTTGACATAACCACGTGAGGAGATGTTATCTACGATCTCGCTGTTGAGAGAAGACAGCAGCTGTCCGTAAGGGTTGGATGTGGAGCCATAAGCTCTTCCCGTCTCACCCCAGTCGAAGAGATCGTTGCCGTTTGAATCTTTCTGTCTTACACCGTCCTGATCATAGAGATAGATAGGATAGATGGGGGCGATCATCTGACTGAACATGAAGAGGTTAGCATAGTTGGACCCCTCGGAGTCAGAGTATTTCGTCTGATCGGTGTTAGCATAAGCGATATTGATACCGGCCTTGATGTTCTTGCCTATGTTCTGGTCCACCTTTCCGCGAAGGGAGATACGGGTGAATCCTGAATTAGGAACATAGCCCTGGTCGTCCAAGTAGGAGATGGACATATATCCGCGGGTGTTCTCTGAACCGCCGGAAGCTGAGACATTGTATTCCTGTCTGATACCAGGTCTGAAGACGTCTTTGTTCCAGTCGTCATTCCACTTGCGACTTACGGCGTTGGCATTTAATTTGCCAGTGGCAGGGTCGATGATTTCGGTGTCAGCCACATTCTTATAAATGTTATAAGGGCCAAGATATTCGCTGAGCAGGGAAGTGGAAGCATAAAGTCCAGCCTGAGCGAAGTTAGGCATCTGACCGTTATAGTATGCGGCATTGCGTATGGCTTCCCAAGTCAATTCATAGTACTCACCAGGGTCTGTGATAATATCGTATGCTGGGACTGCACGGCTGTTTACACCTACTTTTCCATCAAAAGTTATGTTAACTTTGCCTGCAGCGCCTCTCTTGGTGGTGATGATGATTACACCATTTGAACCACGTGCACCGTACATTGAGTTGGCTGCTGCATCCTTGAGGACGGTCAAAGACTCGATATCCTGGGTAGGGATGGAGTTCAGATTTCCTTCGTAAGGCACACCGTCCACTACGATAAGCGGGCTGGTCGAGGCACTTACTGAACCGAAACCGCGGATCTGGATGGCTGCACCTGCACCAGGAGTGCCTGATGAGCTGGCTGTTTGAAGTCCTGCTACGGCTCCTTCGAGAGACTTGGAGATGTTAGTGCTCTGCATCTTTTCGATTTTTTCACCGCTAAGCTGGGTGGCGGAACCGACGAATGAGGATTTCTTCTGGACTCCATAGGCTATAACGATGGATTCTTCGAGAGCTTCTGCATCGGGGGTAAGGACTACGTTGACGATAGCGTTTCCGTCAACTGCTACCTCTGCTGTCTTATAGCCTACAGAACTGAATACGAGAACAGCGTCTGCGGGAACACTTATACTGTAATGACCTTGGTCATCAGAAATGATACCCGTCGTAGTTCCCTTTAGTTGAACAACTGTGAATGGCACACCTTCGCCATTGGAGGCGTCAGTTACAACTCCTGTCACCTTGCTGTTCTGTGCGAACGACAGAACGCTGACAAGAAGGGCCATAACAACGAAAAATGATTTTGTTTTTTTCATTGGTAGAACATTGATTAAAATAATATTATACTAACTAATCCTATAGTTTTACTTTATAACGGACGTTTTCGGGTGCAGTGCATAATACAATGAACAATATGGCCGTATATGCTT
>JBJEBS010000024.1:0-14023 GCA_051870275.1 Candidatus Cryptobacteroides sp. | reverse complement strand
TGTTTAACTTTACACCTGATGGTGCTGTTGCACTGTCAAATTGAATTCGGCATATTTACCAGTAGAAGTTAATCTATATATGTGATTGGTCTTATCCACATACACGTATCCGTTCCTTCGCAAATCCTCAAAATTCTGTATTCCTATCGGGTATAACATAGCAATTGGTTTATATCATTGACAAACTTACATAAAAACTCCGTTTATTCAAAATAACAGAGTCACAGATAATGTTCTGAATCTGTAAGCTGCAGTTCCTCGAGTATATAGTCGAGCTGGGCGTAATGCTTGAGGATCCAGAGGATGTAGCGGATATCGACACAGACGCATTTGGTATAGCCCTCTACATAGTAGAGGTCTGAGGCCAAGGATTCTTTGTTCCCATCGAAGGCCAATCCTATCACCTCTCCTCTGCCGTTCAGCACCGGACTGCCGGAATTGCCGCCCGTAATATCGTTGTCAGTGATGAAATTTACCGGTATGGTTTCAGCCTGGCTTCTGAGCAGTGCTCTCCAATCATCTTTCAGCCTGAAATCATAACTCTCGTTCTCTTTTAACAGGATCTCCGAAGCAAAGGTCTGATATGCAAGCATCTGCCCATCCCGAGGGAAAGTGCTCACTTTACCGTAGCTGAGCCTCAGGGTGGAGTTGGCATCGGGGTATTGGTCTATCTTTTTCTCTTTCTTGTAGCGGTAGCTCTGTCGAGTGTATTCCCTGCCAAGATCGCTGACGCTCAACTCGCCATAAGCCTTTTCCACTTCTTTGTTGAAGTCCTGAACGGATCTGTCAGTTAGGAAAAGGTAGATAGGGGAGTCCTTAGTCATCTTTTCTTCAATCCAAAGATGCTCGAACATAGCATCCCAGTCCGTCTCCCCATCTATGGTATGAGAAGAATAAAGTGCAGTTTGATATTCTCCCCACATCTTCGGTTCTACATTCTCGTAGAAGGCCTTCATATTATATCTGAACAGATCCTTCTCTACCCTCAGGTCGAAGGCTGAGTATTCCTTGTCCATATCCAGAGGCTTGCGGGAGTTCTTCAGTCGGGTAGCGACCAGATTCAGGGCAGAGCCTCTGATAAGAGTTTCTCGGAACCATATCAGGTTAGCTTCAGCCTGCCGAATGGCAGTATAAGTGGAATCCAGACGGGCATTCAGTTCCCGCAGTCCACGTCCTTGCCGGCCACGGCCCATACGCTTCTCCTCCTTTCTTTTACTCTTCTCTATATTAAAGCGCTCAGAGCAGAGTACCTCTCCTTCCTGATTCTCCTGTATATTACTGAGAGTGAAAAATTTATCCGCATAGAGCAGGCGTATGTCATTGTCTTTGTCCATCCAGCCTTTGATTATGGACATCTGGTCGGCGCGCACTCGGTTCGAGATAGGCAGGGACAGGGTGGTGAGATAATGAACCTTGGCAGAGGAAGAATAACGGTCAGTTCTCCCCGGGTAGCCAAGTACCATCGTGAAGTCCCCAAGTTCGTAGCCTTCGGGGCTTATGTTAAGGTATCCGGCAGGAGTAATAGGCTTACCGTCAGAATCATAGACTCGGTATAGGACGAAGTCACCCTTGTGCTGAGGCCATTCCCAGTTGTCGATGTCGCCTCCGAAAGCAGCGATGCTTACAGGTGGAGCAGCTACCAGTCTAACATCAGTATATTCCCTGTAAAGGGAAAGGTAGTATTTGGATCCGGCCCACATGGAGGATAGGGAAGCCTCCAGACCGGTCTCTGCCTTCCATCTCTGTTCTATGATATGGGAGAGCTTGCGCATCCCTGCATTGACTCCTGAGGTTTCCAGTTCGGAGCGGGTCTTCTCCACTTCCTCGCTGACATCCAGGATGCGTACCAGAAACTGCACGCTCTTGCCTGGGATAGGTATCTCTTCTTCCCGCGAGCGGGCCCAAAAGCCATCTTCGAGGTAGTTGTGTTCTGCAGTACTTAGGCCGTGAATGTCGGAATAAGCCACGTGATGATTAGTAATCAGCAGCCCCTCGGAGGATATCATACTGCCTGTACCGATGAAGTTCATCGAGACTATGGCACTGCTAAGTGACAGGCTGTCAGTATTATAGATGGTATTGCCCTCTAATTCGAGCCCCATCTTCTGCATCTTCTGCACGAGCTGGGAAGACAGGGAATTCACCATCCACATACCCTCGTCCGCACTCAGCGGAACCGAGAGGCAGAGCAGCAGAGCCGCGAGAATACTACTTTTCTTCATAAGGGTAGCTCCTTCCTGGGGTATTGAATTTCAGTCGGGCATCCTCCTCCCTGATATCATCTTTAGCATAAGTGATAGTCCATTTGTCCATAGTCATCAGTCCCCAAAGCTTTTCTTCGCTCATAGGCACTGCATATCTAATCTGGATGGCCGGAACCAGTTCGCTGTTAAGTGCCAGACTCATAGATATGACACCCTCTTCCTTAGAGAGATGGTTGCTAAGATAAGGCAGGGCCCTTCTGATGATAGGCTTCTCGTAGTTCTGGTCAGCTATCTCGTAGATGAACTGAGGCTCGTCCTTATATACATCTTTACGGCTTAGAACAGCGCTGCTGTCGCCCTGGGTGTAACGCCCCTTATATTCGGCGTAAAAACCGTCGAACATCTTCTCAAGATATTCATCTATAGGAAGATAGCTTTCCCCTTTCTCCATCTTGACGAATTTGAAATCCACCGGAGTATCCTTAGTTCCTCCTCCGTGCACAGGCATAGAGAGCATCTTCTTCTCCACTATCTCCTTGAACCATTTCTCATCCAGGTTCTCGTCCGGAGACATATACACGTGTATAATCAGAGGACAGGCATATTCGCTTTCCAGACCGAACACGCTCTTGCCGGTGTTACGTATCTGTAGGCCAAGGTAATTCAAATCCATCTTGTCGTACATCTTTTCAGTGCGGATGGTCACCTTCTTAATCTCGCTCAGTTGCTTCGGGTCAGGCGTCCATATACGGAAGTGCGCCGGCACGAAGATCTGCTGCATAATCTTATCCTCGTCTGTCACCTTGGGGTCGTAAGAGAGCACCACGCTGTGACTCCCCACAAAGGTCTTAACTCCGTGTACTCCAGGGACTTTCTCCATTCTGGCCTTAAAGGCCATCGAAGAACCGTAGCATTTGACCGACCTGAGGCCCTCCACCTTCATGCTCTTTAACTCCATCCCTTCTTCTATGCCAAATGTCTCGTTTATGGTCGGCAGCTCTATCCTGCTTCCCAGTACGGCGCCTATCACTGCCAATGCTATCGCGATTACTGCCGGCAGATACTTCCATGCTTTAGTCCTATGCTTGCTGCAAGTCCCAATTCTTAGGGATTTGACAGGACAGGCGGCCACACATTCGCCACAAAGCATACAGTCCACAGCCGTCATTCTCTCCCCATAAGATGGGACATCGATGTGATAAGGACAGGCTTTCTGGCAGGACATGCAACTGCGGGAGCAGCGGTCCTGGTCCACTATCACAGCCACAGGCTGTAACTTGGCCTCTCTTACGAAGACCTCCATAATATAGCCGACCAGGCAGAATGCGCCCAGGAACCAAGGCCACTTGACATTCAGTCCGAAGAGGCTCAGGACACAGAACAAAAGTCCCATCAGCAGCAGTGGAAGCCAGAATTTCAAAGAATTGGACAGGGCCCCGAGAGGGCAGATGTATCGACACCAGAATCTTTTTATGAAAAAGCCTAGAAGAAGCACCAGGCAGAGGCTCACGATGCTCATCCAGAGGGTGATCTCACCTTTGAATCCGGTAGCTGCGGCGTAGTATGGGTCCAAGTTCTTGCAGAACAGCTCGCTGCTTGTGGCGGTAGAGTAGAATATCCAGAAGAGCAGGAGGTATTTGACAGCCCTCAGAAGGTAGTCCGCAAGGCTCTTTGCCTTGATCTCTATCCCTTTGAAACCCAATGCTGTTCTGAGCTTGCTGAGCAGGTCTTCGACAGTTCCTATAGGACAGAGGTAGGCGCAGAAAAGCTTGCCGAAAAGGATGACTCCCGCTGCCAGGGCAATTCCCATCAGAATCTGCAGACTGCTCATGGAGCAAGGCAGTGATCCTCTGGTTAGGAAGGTCACCAAGGCCTGAAGTCCGCCCATAGGGCAGTACTTTTCAGGGTCGCTTTTAGCGAGGGTAACAAAGCCGATTATGGCGAGCAGAACGCCCCATTGGAGTACATATTTAGGCCAATTGGCCCGAATCGTTTTTATCTTTCTCATAACAAATAATGACTCGCCAAATATAGTATTTTCATTTCAAATCCCGTATATTTGCCTGTACCAATTAATGGGTATTTAAGTTTCGCTTTTGTGAAACCACCTCTGTACGGAGATGCTATAGCATCGACAAAGTCCTCGTCCTGAGGAAGAGGATTTAGGAGAAGGGTCAGATAAACAGAGAAATGTGCGTGGGGAGAAAAGTTTGCAAGCAGCACAAATCTCTTAATGTTAGATAAGTAGTTACTTGCAAACTTGAGATAAGTAGTGTATGTGTAGTCGCTGTCATAGGGCGTTTTTGTGGGGACTTGTATGTCTTCTGGCGGTATCGGTCTTGCCGGTATCGGCTCAAGAAGGTGGCGGCATTCTCAGAGGCAGTGTCAGGGAAAAAGGCAGCGGAGCTGTAATCCCTGGAGCAGTTCTGCTCATAGATGAAGGGGACATCTGGGCCTATAGTAATCTGGATGGCTTATATGAATTCACTTCACTTTCCGAAGGACACTATATATTAAAGGCAGAATGTCTGGGCTATGTCTCCCAGTCAGTTGAGATCAGTATTTCTAAGGAGAAGGCCACGGAGATGAATTTCGAATTGAGTGTCAATTCCTTGGCCTTGGAGGAAGTGGTGGTGACCTCCGAGAGGGCGAAGAGCGGACTGAATACCACTACGAATCTGGGAAGGGATGCCCTGAATCATCTCCAGATGTCCTCTCTTACGGACATATCTGCTTTATTGCCAGGAGGAAAGACCATTAACCCCGACCTTACCGTAGCGAGCACTTTTTCCCTTAGGCAGGGCTCATCTTCCGCAGGCAACGCGGCCTTCGCCACGGCTGTGGAACTCGACGGGGTAAGGATAGGGAACAACGCCGGCTTTTCAGAATTGGCAGGAGTAGATACCAGAAGCATAAGCGTGGATAATGTGGAGTCGGTGGAAGTGATTACCGGTGTGCCGAGCGTCGAATACGGCGACCTGGGAAGCGGGATGGTACGCATACACACCAAGCACGGAAAGACCCCGACCAATCTCAGTTTTTCGGTGAACCCGAGGACTTATCAGGCATCGGTATCGAAGGGAATTGGCCTGAAAGATGGGGGAGTGTTGAACCTGAGTGGCGAATGGGCCCGAGCTACAAAGAAACTTTCCAGCCCTTATGAGTCTTATACCAGAAGGGGATTCTCGCTGAGTTACAGTAATAATTTCAAGAATTTGCGCCTGGAGAGCGGACTTTCCGGCAATATAGGCGGGATGAACAGCGAGGACGACCCTGATGCTTTCTCCGGAGAATATAGTAAGGTGAGGGCTAACAGTCTGAGAGCCAATACTTCTCTCGCCTGGATGCTGAACCGCCCTCTGATTACTTCCCTGAAGGCTGAGGCCTCGATTTCTTACGAGGACGATCTGAGCAGGGTTCACAAATATAATTCCTACGCTTCCTCCCAGCCGGCAGTTCATTCCGAGAAAGAGGGCTATTATCTGGCTGAAAGTCTGCCGCTTACTTATTATTCAGACCAGATTACGGATTCTAAGGAACTGGATTTTGCGGCCTCTGTCAAGTATAGCCTGAACCGGAATTTCGCTTCTGTCAAGAGCAAGTTTAAGGCTGGAGTGCAGTGGAAGGCTAATGGAAACGTGGGACAGGGCGAGTATTATCTGGATCCGACTTTGGCTGCAAGTGGCTACAGGCCAAGGCCTTATACAGATTATCCTTTCATGCATAATCTTTCGCTTTATGCCGAAGAGGAGTTGTCACTGCCTATAGCGGAGACTAGATTAAGCCTTTCTGCCGGTATCAGGCAGGAGAATGTCTTCGTGAAAGGAATTGAGTATCAGAATGTAAGCAGTCTTTCCCCTCGTTTTAATGCCAAGTGGGACATCTCCAAGCGCATCTCCATCCGAGGCGGCTGGGGAATAGCTGAAAAACTCCCTTCCTTCTATATACTCTTCCCTCGGCAGGAATACAGGGATATACAGTGCTTCGCGTACTCCTATGGAGATCAGGCAAGTTATGTATATTATACCATCCCATACACATTGGAGTATAATCCCGAGCTCATATGGCAGCGAAGCAGTAACTCCGAACTGGGACTGGACTTGAATTTGGGCTCCTGGTCCCTCTCGCTTGTGGGCTATGCTAACATAATCCAGAACCCTTATTCTCTTGAAAATCAGTACACTCCATTCTCTTATAGAATCAGCAGCCGCCCTTCCGGATTTACTACCGGAGAGGCTACAGAGATAAGGGTGGACAATCAGAGCGGCGAGGTCTATGTCCGCGGTAGCGCCGACGAAGGCTGGACTCTGATGGATACCAAGGTGGTGGACAGGACCTTCGTGAAGACCAGCAGGCAGGTGAACGCGGCACCGGTGCGCCGTTACGGAGCCGAACTCACAGTGGACTTCCCAGAGATCAGGCCAATCCGCACCAAATTCCGCCTCGATGCCGCATGGACCAGCGTCAGTGAGCACGACGAGCGCCTGAGCTATTATTACCAGAGTGGCTGGTCCCACAGCTCCGAAGCGAACCGTTCCTACCAGTACGTCGGGATATATGTCAATTCCGGCTCCTCCACCTCTGTGTCCAACGGGCGTCTGAGCCATTCTCTGGATGCCAATCTTACCGCTATCACCCATATCCCGGAGGCTCGGCTGGTCATTACCCTGAGGCTGGAAGCATCACTGCTTCGCCGTAGCCGGAACATCAGTGTGTATGAGGGACAGCCTTATGCCCAGAGGAACGAGGACGGATATTGGTATATAGAACCTGTGGCTTATATGGATCTGGATGGAGAGATACACCCTTTCACTGAGGCTGAGGCGGCCAATCCGGCTTTTTCCAACCTCATCCTCAAATCCGGTAACATCTACACTCTCGACCAGGACGGCTATGGCCCTTATGCCAGTGCTAACCTCAGCATTACCAAGGAAGTAGGAGACAAGGTGAGCATCTCCTTCTTCGCTAACAATTTCACCAATTCCAGACCTTATGTGGTCTCTATAGCTACCGGAGTGGGGAGCATCTTCACACCGGCCTTTTATTATGGACTGAGTTGCAGATTGAAGTTTTAAATGAAAAAAGTAGCGGTCATATTGTCGAGCATTGTTCTTCTGGCAGGCTGCCTGAGCAGTCGGGAGAATCCTTATACGGAGAGCCTTTGCACTCTGGAGGTTAAGGTAGATCTGCCTGAAGGATACGAGTTTATATCTGAACAGCCTCTGGAGGTGAAGGCCGAGGAGATCAATCTCTCTCATTCTTACAGCTCCTTTACTTCGGAAGATGGCAAGGCCCTGTTCACTCTCAGCAAGGGTGTTTACCGCTTGAGGGTGAGTGCGAGGCGCGATAGCGACATCTTTAACGGCACGGCTGACAAAGTAGTTTTGAATACTGAGAAATTGAGTGTGAATCTGCCTCTCAGCCATTCCAAGGCTGGCAGCATAGTGATAAAGGAGATTTACTGCGGGGGTTGTATGAAGACTCCGGAGCAGGGGACTTATCAGAATGACCAGTACATTATCTTGCATAATAACGACTTCGAGATACAATATCTGGACAGTCTCTGCTTTGGCACTCTCTATCCTTATAACGCTATGGCTACCAATCCTTTCCTCTCTCGTGACGAAGATGGGCACATCGTTTATCCGGACTTTGCGCCTATAGCCCAGTGTGTCTGGCGCTTCGGAGGGGACGGGAAGACCTTCCCTCTGCAGCCAGGGGAGGATGCTGTGCTCTGCCTGAGGGGTGCCATAGACCATAGTGCAAGCTATCCTCTGTCCGTGAACCTGAATAGGGAAGGCTATTTCGTCTGCTATAACAGTACTTATTTCACTAATACGAACTACCACCCTGTCCCTGGGGACAAGATAGACCCTCATCGTTATCTGGACGTGGTGGTAAAGACAGGAATTGCCAATGCCTACACCTTTTCCATCAATTCTCCGACCGCACTGCTGTTCCGGATTTCTTCCGATCCCGAACTGGTGCAAGTGCCAGGAAGTACTGTGGACAGGGTCGCTGCTATTCCTTACGCTGATGTGATCGATGCCGTCGAGGTCTTCTCCGGCGCTTCTTCTTCGAATGCCAAGCGTCTTGTTCCTTCTCTGGATGCCGGCTACGTGGAGTTCAGCAATACCTTCCTTGGTCATACTTTGATGCGAAGAGTGGACGAAGAACTGTCGTCCTCTTCCGGCTATGAGGTGCTGGTGGATACTAACAATTCAAGCAATGATTTTTATGAACGCGAGACACAATCTCTTCACGATTAGCCTTCTGGTGGCTTCGCTGTGCTTCGCGTCAAAGGCTGGAGCACAATCCTCTTATGAGCGGGCTCTGGAGCAGAACCTCTGGAACCTGGGGCTCGGGGTGAATGGTATCCGGCAGAGACAGGATATCTCTCAGGCCCAGGCTCAGATTTATGCCGGTATAGAGCAGGGAGGCTTCAGGGCTCCGTGGGATGCTGAGAGTCTATGGAAGGCTGGGGCCAGCAGTGAAGCCATACGTCATCTGGAGAAATTCTCCTTGAGCGGAGCTTTCGGCTTCGAAGAAAGGCAGGGAGAGGGGATGTGCGGGCCTATGTCCATAGAGCCAGGGTATTATCCTATCGAGGCTTGGGAGTTTACTCCAGGGCGGAAGAGTCTGCAGAGCTATGTAGTAGATGGGGCTATCAGTGTGGATGTATCTGATAATCTGAGGCTTGGAGTCAGGTATCTGATGAATTCTCGGAATTATTCCAAGCGAAAGGACCTTAGGCACACTAATTATAGACTGGATATGGAATGCAGGGCAGGAGTGGCCTGGCAGTCTGAGGATGGGAAAGCAGGGATTGAGATCATTGGCATAATAGGAAAGACTTCAGAGAGCATTACGGCGGAGCAGATAGGCACTGCGTCTGGGATTTACGATGCTTTTCTGGATAAGGGACTGATGTTTGGGGCTTATGAGTCGTGGAATGGGAACGGTGTTCATCTGAGTGAGAGCGGGCTGCCGATAAAGGAGAATGTGTATGGAGCGGCTTTGGAGGCTTCTTGGGGAGCAGGGCTTTATGCCTCGCTGCAGTACCGTCATAAGGATGGCAGCGCGGGGGAGAAGGAAACTATCTGGTATCGTTTTCCAGGGGAGAATCTGGATATGTTGCTCGCTGCTCGCTTCGGGGCTAATACTTTCAGGCTTTCTGCTGGAGTCGAGGCTCAGCAGAATTGGGAAAACGTATTGGATAAAGTGACTTCGGGAGGAATTACTACGGTGACTTCCTATGGCTATAATCTGATTTTACAGAAGCGGAAGTTTTACCTGGCCCCGTCTTATGAATATAGCGCCAAGTTATTTACTTTCAGGGCTTTCGTAGATTATTCCCTGGAGCATTCGCTCTCCTCCCAGATGTATCCATATCTTTTCCGGCAGAATTATTCGGCTCTTGAAGGAGGAGTAAGTGTGAGGTATTACAGGCGCTCTTTTGAGTTTGAAATTGACCTTTCTGGCTTCGGCGGC
Organism: Candidatus Cryptobacteroides sp.; assembly: GCA_051870275.1. Taxonomy (GTDB): domain Bacteria; phylum Bacteroidota; class Bacteroidia; order Bacteroidales; family UBA932; genus Cryptobacteroides. The sequence continues at coordinate 4,328 of JBJEBS010000024.1, read as the reverse complement.
TGGATGGATGAGGGGGAGAGCAAAGTCGCGGAAGTGCTGAGCGGGAGCGCGCCGCAGCGTTATGAGCAAGGCTTTTCCGAACTTTCCGAATGGCTTTGCGCGAGCAGGGGAAAGGCTAAGGCGGAAGTACTCTGGTATCCTGGGCTAAAGAATTGGTTTATAGGATTATCTGCGGAAGCTGCGCATAGTTTCAGCCCTTTATCTGTGCTCGATGGCAGAGACAGGTTTATGGGGGTTTTATCATTAGGATTCAATTTTTAGATTATGAAAAAGAATAGATTTTTTGTTTTTGCCTTTATGGCTTTGGGGCTTCTTTCCTGTAACAAGCAGGAAGTGCAGGGCCCTGTGACTGTGGATGCTGAGGTGAGGCTGGAGCCTATCATCTCAAAGGCTACGTCGACTAATTTCGAGACAGGAGACCAGATAGGTCTTAGTATTCTTCGCTCCGACGGGAGCCTGTATGCTGACAATGCCCCGCTTACTTATTCGGAGAAGGTATTTTCTTCTTCTTTGAAATGGTACTCTGAAGGAGGGGAATCTTGCAGTATATCAGCTTATTACCCTTATGTGGACGGGGCCGTTCCGACTTCTTTCAGTGTAGCTGAAGACCAGAGTGTGGGGGCTTCTGCTTCGGATTTGATGTTCGCCTTTAAGGAGAATGTATTTCCTCAGAGCGAGGCTCTGCTTACTGTGTTCAAGCATCAGCTGGTTCAGGTGATTATCACCTTGGATAACAAGGCCGGAGCCCAGGTGGAGGAACTTCTGGTGAAGGGCGTGTCGCCTAAGGTGAATATTCTAAAGGCTGAAAACGGGGCTCTTTCTATCGCTACCGACAGCGAGGCTGCTGCGGTGGATATCAAGGCTGAATGCCTGGAACTGGGAAAGAAATACAGAGTTATCTTCGCTCCACAGAAGGCTGCCTTCGAAGTGAAACTAGGAGTGGAAGGCTCGACTTTGATTACGGGAATAGATGAGGTAGAACTTCTCTCAGGATATAGCTATTCTCTTGGTATAGAGATTCTTCCGGATATGGTTAAGGCCAGCTTCAGCGGCGAGATTGAGGCCTGGGAAGATGGGGGAATCCTTGGTGGATCACTGATAGATGACGAGGTAGATTATGAGGAGTTCGAGGATTATTTCACTTATCACGGTCAGAATTATAAGACAGTGCTTCTGGATGGGAAGAAGTGGATGGCAGAGCCACTTGCATATCTGCCTGAGGGATTGAGTGCATCGGAAGATCCAGCTACTGGTTCTATCTGGTATCCTTATTCTTCTGATGGCAGTGTGGCTTCTCCTCTTAAGGACGAGGCTTCCATTAAGAAATATGGTTATCTTTATAGTTATGAGGCTGTTTTCGGCGTGACTTTCGATGACGAGACTTTCGATGATTTCGAGAATGCCCAGGGTATCTGTCCTGATGGCTGGCACGTGCCGAACAGAAGCGAATACCTGTCGCTTTTCGGCTATTCGAACAAGAACGATCCGGCCGGCGAGACCGGTGCCATCACCGATCCTTCGGCTCTTTTCTGGGATCCTTCTGCCAATTATGCCCATATAGCTATGGCCGATGCGGCCGGCTTTAATTTCGTACAGAGCGGCTGTGTGCTTAGTGGCAAATATGGTCTTAATATCTGCTCTGCTTCGAATTGTACGGTGGAGGAGTATTATGGGAGACTTGCCATTACTTATCTGATGTGTTCCACACCTTATAAGAAGACTACGAATTCTTATCAGTATTTTGCTGGCATAACTACATTTACTGCGTCCGTATATCCTCTGGGCCGTCTGTCTTTGGTTTATGCTAATTATACTAATGGATTTCAGTTACGTTGTATAAAAAACTATTAATACATCATAACAAGACGGATAGCCGTTGTAACCTTCTGGAAATCAATCAGGATGGAATTAATCCATCTGATTACTGGAAAGTCGGCTACTCAGAGCTATGCTTTTATGATCAGCAACTTGGCTGAGAGTACTACTGTTGTTGCGGGCTTTATGAACGTGACATTTGCGGCCAATGTCCGCTGCATCCGCGACGAATAGTTCGGGAGCTCCTTCTCCCACTTAAGGTAATCCACCTGGAACTCATCAGATGATTCGAGCTCCAGGTGGGTTTGATTTTAGACTTCTCTGAGGTCGTCGAAGATGACTTCTAAAGGCTCATTTTTGTCAAGTTGTACCTTTCCGCATCGTATGCATATTCATCTCTGAATACGAGACTGACATTCCTGTTAAGACGTCTTGCCAATTCTTTAGCCGTAGCTACAGGGTCTTCTACCGGCAAATCGTGCTTCAAGCCTATAATCGCTACATCCCAGCTCATATCTTGTTAGTTTATTATAGATTGGATTCGATAATTTTTAGAATGCCTTCGTCGGCGGGAAGCCAGCGGACTGAGAACAGGCTGTCTTTTGTGAGCCAGGCGGAGGCTTCGTGTTCATTCAGGTGAAGGGCTTCAGAAGTTAGCTCGCACCAGAAACAATGCATCATCAAGTGAAAAGTGGGGTAGTCCCATTCTACTGTCTGAATCAAGTTTCCGACATTTATCTCAGCATTTAACTCTTCTCTGATTTCGCGTTTCAAGGCTTGCTCCGGAGTTTCACCTGCTTCTATCTTGCCGCCCGGAAATAGGAGTTTCATCTTATGTCCCAATCTATCAAGCATTTAACTTTTTGGTGTTGTGATTTTTGGCCCCCTATTTTCAGGGGACGAAATTTATTCAACCTTATTTGTGCGGCCTTGATGATGTAAACAAAAAGGCCCTGACTGGAAGTCCGGACAGAGCCAGGTGTTAACTGTGATAGTCTGGCTTCAGACTTTCAATTGCAAATCTACGAAATTATTTGGAATAACTTGAAAACTTGAACCTCCATATTGGGTTTTCACGGGTATTGACACCATTTGATAGGGTTTACCAGCTGAGTATTTGGTAGCTGATTCCGATGCCGACGTAAGGTGCTTGTCGCACTTGGTTATCGATTATGTTGACGCCATAGCCGGCTTGGATGCCTATTGAAAAGAGTGGTTTCTTGGGCTTGTGGGTAATGGTGGTTGTGTTGGTAATTGTTGTTGTTTGTGGGTAGATTTGAATGCTGTCGAGCTGCGGACGATAGCCGGAAATCCAGGCTGTGTAGGTGGAGTCGGCGTAGGTTCGTTGTTCCCGGGGTAGATTGACGTATAGTGTGTCGTGCAGTCATAGGGTGTCGGTAGCTTGAACGAGGACGGTCATTGTGTCGATTATCTTTGATGTGATGTACACGGGTTTCGGAATATGGATTGTGTCGCGTATTCGGACGGTGTCTGCTTTGTGTTCGATTGATGTGCCGTATTTGGTTGGTTTGCAACTGTGGGTGCAGATGCGGATAGCGGCGGCTATCAGGAAGATTGCCACCGCTGTTCTTAGGAGTATTCTGGAAAGGTTGTCGTAAGTCATAGTCTTTCTCTGAATTTGGATTTATAGGATTGGTCATAGAGGATTTGTCCGCGTTGCGGGCCATTTCTCTTGTGTGAGAGGTGTATGAACGTGTCGTATAGTATCAGCTGGTCAAACGGGAGCCCTATGTGAAGAACGAGCCACGCAAGTGTGAACGGGTTATCTACGTGGATATCTGCTGCTTCGCCCCTGGTATGTTGCGAGTTCGCTGCGCCTTTTATGGCCTTATTCAGAGCCTTTGAGCGGTAACCTGAATTCACTCTTAGTGGATGTCCACAGGCATCTCTGAGGGGCTGCATAACGTTGAATACGAGCGCACGGACGTTCTCTGCGACTGTATTGTCCGGGATGGTGTTGTCTATGCCGAGTTCATCAGCTTTGTTGCTTCTCTCGAACTCTTCCCAGCGGAAGTTTTTGGTGATATAGCCTTTCATAAGTCTTCGGTTTGGTTTGGGTTGTTGTCTGACAAATCAACTATGCCGGAGCCGTATGGAGGTTCGCGGTCGATGCATCGTAGTTTCTTGCAGCGGAGGAGTGAGAGGACCGCAATCTTGGTGTTCTTGGTGTCAATCTCCTGACGGAGAGCTGTGTTGATGTCAAACTGTTGGTGATACTTCTCTTGGAGAGTTGCGTTCTCGCTGCGGAGGGTGTTGTTCTCTTCGGTCTGCCGGTCGATAATCTTCTTCCATTCCTCGTTGGCTTTAGCAATGTTCTCTAGCATAGCCGCAGTCTTCTTTTCGCTGACAAGGTATATTGCTATAAGTCCACCACCACCGAGCAGTGCTATAATGAGTTGGATAATTGAATCTGCTGTCATAGTTTAGGTGTTTTTTACGAAAGAGCCCCATCGTGCATCGCTGCAGGATGGGGCAGGTTCATAGGTTAAGAG
>JBJEBS010000023.1:0-14116 GCA_051870275.1 Candidatus Cryptobacteroides sp. | reverse complement strand
AAAAGGGCACCATAGCCCTGCCTCTATCTGCAGACTACTACGACAGACCCAGGCAGATGGTGGATAAGGTGAATGGCAAACCCGCGATTACAGATTATGAGATACTGGAGATCTTTCCTGACCTGGAGATGGATGTCAGATTCTTTCCCAAGACCGGAAGAACGCATCAACTGAGGGTTCACGCAGCCTCGCCACTTGGCTTGGGAAGGCCTATAAAGGGGGATGCCCTGTATGGAGCCGCACAGGATGGAGTGTTGATGTTGCACGCAGAGAGTTTGGCATTCAAACATCCCCGCACTGGGGAATGGATGAAAATAGGATAATTTTTCTTATACTTGTCTTATGAAAATTCTAATCATAGACGATGAAGCTGACCTGAGAGAGATACTTCAATTCAACCTCCAGGCCTGGGGCTATGATAGCCTTAGCTGCGAAAGTGCAGAGGAAGCCTTGGAACTGCTTAAAGCCGGCGAAAATCCGGACCTGCTGCTTCTGGACGTGATGCTCCCGGGGATGTCCGGATTCAAATTGGCCTCGATTCTGAGAAAGGAACTGAGGATGAATGTGCCCATCATCTTTCTGACAGCTAAAAACTCTGAAAATGACCTGCTTACGGGTTTTTCTGCCGGTGGAGACGATTATATCACCAAGCCTTTTTCCATTAACGAGGTACAGGCCCGTGTAAAAGCGGTGCTCAAACGCTCTACCGAGAGTAACAGGGATAACGATAATCTGACTATAAAGAATTTAAGCATAGATCGAGCCTCGAAGAAAGTGTATATGGAAGGCAAGGAGGTGATTCTTTCCAAAAAGGAATACGACATCCTTATTCTGCTGGCTTCTAATCCCGGCAAGAGCTTTTCCAGATCGGATATAATTCGGGAACTCTGGCAGGATGCCCCTTATGTAACAGACAGGACAGTGGATGTGCACATAGCCAGAATCAGGGCTAAACTACAGGATAAGAATTTGATTAACAACAGAGTCGGTTTCGGATACAGTATAGAGAAATGACATGGTTTTATATAAGTCTTGCAGCCGTATTGCTGCTTTTCTGCATTATCTTGCTTTTCTTCTACCGGAACGAGAAGGAGAAGTCTCAGGCCCGCATAAAAGCGCTTAAACATCAACTGACTAATAACATAGCTCACGAGATAAGAACTCCCGTAGCCAGTATCAGAGCCTATCTGGAGACCATTCTGGAGATGCCTCAGTTGGACGAAGAACATAAGCAAGCCTTTATCCAGAAGGCTTATGACCAAAGTCTCAGACTTTCTAATCTTATCAGCGACATCTCCCTTATTACCAAGATGGAACAGGGACAAACGGTTCTGGACAAAGATCTGGTCTATGTGCACAGGATAGTGGAAGATATCAGATCTGAGTTGAACGATAAGATTAGAGAACTCGGGGTTAGCCTTCAGAATGATATCCCTGAAGATCTGTGCCTGAAAGTAAACTCCGCCCTCTTTTATGCCATCTTCCGAAATCTGATAGAAAACTCGCTGCGATATGCTGGCAGGGATTTCCAGATAGAGATATCTTGCAGGAAGAACTCCCAAAACTGTCAATTCCTCTATTACGATACAGGCAAAGGCTTGGACGAAAAGGAATTGGATAGGATATTCGAGCGCTTCTACAGAGTCAAGGGTCATAAAAATTCAGAAGGCTCCGGTCTGGGCCTCTCGATAGTTAAGAATGCTGTAGAATTTCACGGAGGCAAGATCAAAGTGAAGCTCCACAAGCCGCAAGGCCTTGAATATAAATTCGATATCTACAACTCGTAGATTTTCAAGACCACATTCAGCCATTCCGGCTGCCTCTCGATATAAATTTTCTTTCGAAAAGACTTGACTCGTACCTAAGGTCATTGATTATATTTGCATTCGTAATTAAGTGCACTTATGAATATCAACAGATTAAAAATCGGAGAATTTTCAAGACTTTGCAAGGTCACGGTCAAGACACTTCGTCATTACGAGAAGATAGGACTCCTGGTCCCTGAGATCGTGGATATCTGGACTGGTTATCGCTATTATACCGTAGCCCAGCTCCAGAAGATGCAGAGCATCATCCAACTCAAATCCCTGGGATTCAGACTTGAAGAGATTCAAAATCTATGGGATGAAGACAGTCACAGTCCATCGCTAAGCATGCTCGAAGATAAGATTCGAGACTGCGAGCAGGAGATAGTACGGCTAAAAGCCAGACACGAGAAATTGGAAGCCCTGATTAGTTCTCATAAAAAAATTCAAAAGATGGAAAAGATTTTTATAGATTCTCTTGAGGCCATCTGTGCCGCAAGTTACAGAACTACGATTGATGCCTACGAAGATCTTGGCAGACTCTGCTATGAAGTGATAGGCCCCGAAATGGCAGCCGCAGGCTGCGAATGCACTGAACCCGGCTACTGTTTCAGCATAGAACACGGCGGATACAGGGAGAAGGACATAGACATAGAGTATTTCGAGCAGGTGAAAGAGAAAAAAGCAGACAGGGGCAAACTCAAATTTGTGGATCTACCCGCCGTTCCCAAGGCTGTATGTATGAAAGTTTATGGGCCCTACGAAGGCCTGCACCAGAGTTATATCGACCTCTTCGCATGGATAGAGGAAAATGGCTACAAGATCTGCGGAGCCCCGAGAGCATGCTATGTGGACGGAGCCTGGAATCAGGAGGATCCACAGCGATGGCTCACCGTAATCCAGATACCGGTGGAAGAGTAACTACTTATCTTCTATTAGTTTAAGAAGATATTGGCCGTATGGGTTAGAGGCCATGGGAAGAGATAGTTCACGAACTTGAGCAGCTGTAATCCAGCCTTTGGAATAGGAGATTTCTTCCGGACAGGCCACCTTCAAAGACTGTCTCTTTTCTATGGTCTCTATATAATTCGATGCTTCCGAAAGGGAATCGAAAGTCCCCGTATCCAGCCAGGCGAAGCCTCTGTCCAGCTTCAGCAGTTGAAGCTGACCCTTCTCCAAAAAAGCCCTGTTCAGGTCAGTAATCTCATACTCCCCTCTCTTTGAGGGCTTAATCTCTCGGGCCAATTGGACTACATTATTTGGGTAAAAATATAGCCCAACTACGGCATAATGGCTTTTCGGATTCTCCGGTTTTTCTTCTATTCCCAGACAATTCCCCTGCTCATCGAATTCAGCCACCCCATAGCGGGAAGGATTATCCACATAATAGCCGAAAATACAGGCCTTGGCCTCTGCTTCCACGCTAATTCTGGCCTGAGAAAGCAGAGAATTAAAGCCGGCTCCGTGGAAGATATTGTCTCCCAGAACGAGGCACACACTGTCATCTCCTATGAAATCCTTACCGATAACGAAAGCCTGGGCAAGCCCCTCCGGACGAGGCTGCTCGGCGTATTCTATATGAATCCCCCACTCGCTCCCGTCTCCTAAGAGCCTGCGGAAGGCAGGTAGGTCTGAAGGCGTGGAAATCAGCAGAATATCCCTGATGTCCGCAAGCATCAGCACGCTCAGCGGATAATAAACCATAGGCTTGTCATAGACCGGCATCAACTGCTTGCTGATACCTTTCGTAATGGGATACAGACGCGTTCCCGAACCTCCTGCGAGTATTATGCCTTTCATCTTATTATTATTTAAGCCAATTCTTATGCTCCAAATACCATCTTACCGTCTTTTCCAGTCCCTGCTCGAAGCCAATTTGCGGCCGCCATCCCAGCTCTTTTTGAAGCTTGCTGCTATCGATGGCATACCTCAGGTCGTGCCCAGGCCTGTCCTGCACAAAACTTATCAAGGCCAAGTCCTCACCTTCAGGCCTTCCCAAAAGGGAATCACAGACAGAGATGAGTTTTTTAACCAAATCTATGTTAGAAAGTTCATTGGAACCTCCTATATTATAAGTCTCCCCCACTTTTCCAGTGTGAAAAATCAAGTCGATAGCCTCGGCGTGGTCTTCTACATAGAGCCAATCCCTGACATTTTCTCCCCTGCCATAGACAGGAATCTTCTCCCTGTTGACTATTCTGCTGATACAAAGCGGAATAAGTTTCTCAGGATACTGGTATGGACCATAATTGTTAGAACAGTTGCTCACTATTACCGGCAGGCCGTAGGTCCTGTGGAAAGCCCTCACAAAATGATCCGAACTGGCTTTGGAAGCGCTGTAGGGACTGCTCGGGTCATACTTGTCGCTCTCCCTGAACTTCTCCTCGGGGGCATCCAGAGGCAAGGCCCCATAGACCTCGTCAGTAGAGATATGATAGAAAATCTTGCCTTCGAAGCCTTCAGTCTTCCAAGCCTGCAAGCTGGCTTGCAGCAGGCCAAAGTGCCCAGGACATTGGTCCTGGCGAAGATGAATGGATCTTCGATGGATCGGTCTACATGGCTTTCCGCAGCCAGGTGAATGACTGAATCTATCTTGTAAAGCTCGAAAATAGAGCAGATTTTTTCAAAATCGCAGATGTCGGCCTGGAGGAAATGAAAATTGGCATAGGAAAAAAGGTCTTCCAGATTCGCAGTGTTTCCGGCATAGGTCAGTTTGTCTATGCATATAATATTATAGGATGGGTATTTCTGTAACAAATGCCTGAGCAGATTACTGCCGATGAATCCTGCACCCCCGCTGATAAGTATATTTTTCTGCATAAGTAAATTTTCACAAAATTAATAATTATTTCTCATCCGTCAAATGTTAGATACAGGCTTTATTCAATCTGAAATTGGCTCTGGAATACATTCAAATAGGGTATCTAAAAAAGATTAAAAAATTTTTCAAAAATTTAAAAATTTATATTTTAAATTAAATAATGTAAAAATTCTAAAGACATAAAATTTTATGGGATTAAAATTTAAGATTTAAAAGCAAATTTTTGGATTTTACTTCAAAAAGCCCTTCAGAAGCTCTTCCAGACGGTTTTGAATTTTAAATTCTTATTTCTACCTTTGCATCAAGTTAGTTTGTAGTGTAATATAAAAAGGGGGCTTGCTTTTAGTGCAAGTCCCCTTTTTGTTATTTACTTTCTATTACTCCACTCCGACCATGATGACCTTAGCTGTGTCACCAGAATGAATCAAAGCATCGAACATAGTGATGATATCCTCGGATGTGATGGAATCAAGAATCTCATCGTAAGCATCTACATCGTTGACCCCATATTTAAGGTATGAACGCATAGCTCCCAGCCAATACTTATTCTCCTTTAGCTCCACTGCATGATCCTTATGGAGATTGGTCTTGGTTTTCTCCACATCTATGGCGCGAGGACCACTGACTGCAAACTCTGCAAGAATCTCATCGATTCTGTTATTCAGGTACTGATAACGTGCAGGGTCCGTCTGATATACGATAGTCAGGGTAGTTGCATTATAAGGAGTAGGATCTACTCCTGCCATAGCGAAAATACCATAGGTACCACCTTCCTTCTCGCGGATTTCCTCGTGAAGGATAAGTTCGAGACTGGATCCCAGGAGTTCGGCTGTCAGCCTGTTACGCAGAGAATAATCCTCGTCAGTAGCGATATAATTGAAATAATTGATTACGAATGGATTCTGCATAGCTTTTTCGAACTCGCAATACCTTTCTCCCCTCTTGTATCCATTTACGATCTCATAAGACTCTTTCTTAGACTTGCCAGGCAGAGAAGCCAGATATTTAGTCAGCAAAGGCAGAAGTTCATCCTCACTTATGTTACCTACGATGATGAACTTAAAGTCTGCTGCATTAGAGAATCGCTCCTTGGCTATGACTAAAGCCCTGTCGTAATCCACCTTCTCCAGATCTGAATACTGCAGGCTCTGTCCACGCTCAGGATTAGACCACATATTGACAGTCAAAGAATCAGAGAAAGCCTTGGTAGGCTGGGCTTCAGCGTTCTTAAGACTGGTTGCAGTCTTGGTCTGCCAGGAAGCGAAAGCCTCTGCATCCTTACGAAGTGAAGTGAAATACAGATAGTTAAGCTGGAAAAGAGTCTCCAGATCCTTAGGAGTGCTGGAACCTGACAAGCCTTCCTCGATTCCACCTATGCTGGCGTTAAGCCTTACTTGTTTACCTGCCAATGCCTTAGTCAGCTCTACAGTGCTGAAGTCCCCGAGACCGCCGATTTCTACAAGATCTCCAAGTGCGCGCAAAGTAGGCAGATCCTCATCTGGATAAAGGGAGGTACCACCCTGGCTGAATGCCCTGAAGAGCACTTCGTCCTTATTATAGTCGGTCTGCTTGAAGTAAACTTCTACTCCATTCGAAAGCAGATATTTGGTAAATCCGAATTCCGCAGAACTGGTCTTCTTAACTTTTCCCTGCTTGCGAAGTTTGGATACCAGAGGTCTGTCGATTACTTCCTCCACATAAGGAGCTATATCCTCAGCCTCTACGGCCTGGAGAGCTGCCAGAATCTCGTCATCGCTTGGATAGGTCAGACCATCCTTTTCAGGAAGCATATTGACTACCACCAGATTCTTGCCACCTGTAGGAACCAGCTGTTTGACAAGTTCATTCACAAGCTCCACTGGAAGATTAGGGGCCAACTGATTCATCAGAGCATACTCTGTCTCTATGCCAGGGATAGGCTCGTTGTCGATGAAATGTCTTACATACTCTGAGCAATATGAAGAACTGCTCTTTTTCTCCCTCTGATTATACCTGGTCTCAAGGGCGCTCAGATACTCGGTACGGGCACGCTCATATTCTGAAGCGGTGAAACCGTTACGAACGATTCTAAGCATTTCCCTGTAGATGGAAGTTAGGCCGCGAAGCATCTGGCTCTCATCGTAGAGAGCTATTCCGCACAAGGCGTCACAGGTCTTGGAAAGGAAGAATTCGTCATCGAAAATGCCGGCATCGAGGAAATCCGGATCAGCAGCCTGAGTCATCTCATTGATTCTGAAAGAAGCCATAGTGGAAAGCATCTCTTTAGCATAATTCAGAAGCAGATAATCCAAATTAGACTTGGCCTCGAATGGTACGACCTCGTGCTTGAGGAAAATGTAAGATATCGCATTAGGATTCTCCTTGTCACTGGCAGTAGCGATGATAGGAGAGTCATTGTTCTCGATAGGGGTGTAAACTCTTTCTGGAGCATCGGCAGCCTTGGCAGGCAGAGAAGCAAAGATTTCGTGAATCTTGGCCTCAATTAAATCCACATCCACATCTCCCACTACGACTATTCCCTGCTGGTCAGGACGATACCAGGTATGGTAATAGTTCCTCAGGACTTCGTAAGGGAAGTTGTCGATTACGTCCATAGTACCGATAGGAAGTCTGTAGGCGTATTTGTTACCAGGATATATCTTAGGAAGAATGACTTCGAACATACGGTCCTGAGCGCTTCTACGGCTTCTCCACTCTTCGTGGATGACTCCCCTCTCCTTGTCTATCTCCTCGTCTGAAAGCTGAAGGGCACCTGCCCAATCGTGGAGGATAAGAAGGCAGGAGTCTATGGATTCAGGAACAGCTGCCACAGGGACATTGTCGATATTGTAAACTGTCTCATCGATAGAGGTATAGGCATTCAACTGAGCGCCGAATTTCACGCCTATGGATTCCAAATAAGAAACCAGAGAGTTTCCAGGGAAATTCTGTGTACCGTTAAAGCACATATGCTCGAGGAAATGGGCCAATCCTCTCTGATTGTCTTCCTCCAGGATGGAGCCGACTTTCTGTGCGATATAGAAGCTGGCCTGTCCTTCAGGTTCTTCATTATGCCTGATGTAATAGGTAAGTCCGTTGTCGAGCTTACCGATTCGAACTGCTTCATCTATGGGAATAGGAGGCATTTGCTGCGCCGATGCGCTGAATGCCAATCCCAGGCTCAAAGCAGCCAAAAGAATAATTGGGTTACGTTTCATATAATACACTAATAAAAATTATTTCTAAATTAAATCTTGTAAATGTAAGGAAAATTTTTCAAGAAATGTATAATTTTTGCTTATCTTTAATCTCATATCAAAAATAATACCTATCAATGGAAGAAAAACACATCGTAGAGATAGATATCCCGAGTTATCTCGTGGATTTCAAAAAACAACTCAGACCCTCCTGTTTCATGTCCCTCGCTCAGGAGATGGCCATGAAAGCTGCCGACGTACTGGAGTTCGGATATGATCAGTTGGCAGAGCACGATCTGGCCTGGGTACTGAGCCGCACAAAGCTCGTATTCGAGCAGGTTCCGCATTGGCAGGACCAAGTGGAGTTCTCGACTTGGCATAAAGGCATAAGCGGATTATACTTTATAAGAGATTATCAGCTGAAAGAGCGGAAAAGCGGGCAGGTTCTGGTGAACGGAACCAGTTCCTGGATTACCATCAACACCAAGACCAGAAGCCTTTTCAGAACCACTGAACTGGCCAATTATTTCAATACCGAGCCTCAGTGCAGCGATTTCGCCTTGGAAGAGGAAGCCGGAAAGATATTGGTGCCCAAGGACAGCGAACTCGTATGCAGACATAAAGTAACCTATTCTGACCTGGATTTCATAGGTCATGCTAACAACACCAGCTATGTGAACTGGGTGATGGATTGCCTGCCTGTAGAACTTCTCAGGGATTCTTATCCTAAAGTACTGGAGATCAATTTCTCGAAGGAGACCAGGGCCGGTGAAGAGGTGGAGATATACCGTTTCATAGCAGAAGAAGAGGGCAAGACTGCAATCAGTTTTGAAGGCAAGGTGAAAGGACGGACGCACTTCAGCGCGAGATTCACTTATGAAAAATAAAAGGTGACCGAAAGGCCACCTTTTATTATAACGACTTATTTATACTGATAAGGGATTGTCTCTCCTGCAGGACAGTCAACCACATTTGTGACTTTGAATCCAGTAATTTCTCTATAACTTGCATATACTGCGACATGTAGGTCTTCCATTTTCCAGGTATCGTCGATATCGAAGACATATACCTGTCTGTATTTACCCTGCTTCTCGAGTTCGGCGCCATAACCGAAGAAATCGTTTGATCTGTTACCAGCTGTTGCACGTATCGCATTGTGATGAATATTAAAACCTTCATCGCTCTGTGCTCCGTTATTTGCTTGAGCAGCTAAGATATTGTCTTCGAGCAAGTAGGCAGCCACCTTATATTCTCCGGCGACAGCAGCCTTGATCTCAATATTGACCACTAACTGATTTCCATCCACCATCGTGGCCACGCTAATGCCTGCCAAGGCAGAAGAAGAGTATTCTTCATCAAAGATAGGCTGGAAGCGATTATTCAGCTCATAAGACTCGTCAAGTGTCAAAATAGAGAATTTCGTACTCTTGTCCAAATTAAACACTACGGCAGGATAGCCATTAATAGACATCGCTGTAGGTAATAAGGATTCGATGTACATAGGGTCTTTGGCGGTGTAACTGTGCATAGCCGCTATCACGGCCTTATCCTTATTATCAGGGTCAGCATTAAAATATCTGAGAATATTGACCATAAAAGGGCAAAATCCACATTCAGTTCCGGTGAACTGGTTGATCAACACCCTCTTATGGAAGGAGGTATTGCTCGGCTCCGGATCTCCTGAAAGGGAAGGAATTTGAGATGAAATGGCCTTGATGGTAATTTTATCTGTATGAAGAGTCTTGTAAGAGGCCCAAAAAGTATAGACACCAGGAGTGGTGGTAGTGAAGACCATATCATCTATTTGATCAGTAGGCTTGTTGTTCTGGTCATAGAATTTCACTCCATCCGTTACGACTTCGTCACCGTGCTTGACAGTAATATATGCTGCAGATATGCCGTCAGCCGAAATGACATAGGTATCGGCCTCGATGCTCAGTTCCTTGGAGAAGCTGCCGCCATCCGTTACTTCATCTTTAGTCAAAGTGCAGGATGAAACAGCGAATAGAGACAGAGCAGTGCTTAATAATGTTATTATTTTGTTCATAATTAGAATGATGTTGTTAGTAACAAATTCAGACCGGTATAAGCCGGAGAATACCTGCACACTCCACCTGAGCACACATAGCCGGCACGGTTACGCCCATAACTAAGCTGGAGTCTGCTCCTGTTCTTAGACAGGGAGATTCCCGCATTATAATAGTGAACCTTGCTGGATCCGGAATTATACATGTCGGATACGAAGACATTCAAGGAAGGGGCTATGGAGAATTCCAGCAAAGCCGCTACCCAGTCCTTTTCGTAATCCTGAGAATTAAGATATTGTATTTCACCCCTCAGAGCATATTTCCTGTCAAATTTATAGGAGGCCTCCATCACGAAGATATTAGAGACATAAGTTCCTTCCTGATAACCGTGGGAAGGACTCCACTCCTGTCTGGAATAAAGGAAAGTGGTCTTGAAAGCCTTGCTCCAATTGCAAAGCAGGTCTGCGTTGAGATCCAGCCAAGTAAGTCTGGTGCTTCCGTCATCTGTCTGAGATGGGGCTATGGTAGAGGCTCCAGACCCATTCAGGTGAAGAGTCCAGTACCTGTGCCTTTTATCTTTGCTTTTCAGTTTATAAAAGACATCAAATTGGCCTGCAGCCTCCCCTACCACATCCACCTGATGTGGGTTAAGATTGGCAAGCATATAATGATACTGCCGGCTCAGGGATGGCAGGTAGTTCAAGACATTGGCAGTACCTGAGACTTCTGTGGAGAGCATGGTCCCCATATGGTCCAGAATGCGAAAATCCGCGGAAAGGCTGAAATTTTTCCTGTTATAAACCCCTTCCAGCAGTATGGATGCGCCGGTATGGGCATTCTGCAAGGCGGCAGGGATGTCCTTGGACTTGGCCGCATATTCAGCCTTGAGGTTCAGGCCCTGAAAAGATAGATTAAGGCAGGCACTGTAAAGATGCACATTTGGCTCGGCTCCAGGAAGAAAGCTCTCCTCATAGCGGTTCACATAGCCGGCTTCAAGTTCAAGATTCAACCTGTCGAAATTCAGAAGTTCACTAAGCGAAAATTGAATGTCAGCTCCCCTTACCCATGTATCCAGATATTGCGTATAGTACCGCGGATGGCCCATCATGGCCCTAAGGGACAGGATGCGGCCCAGGGAGTAGCCCGCCTGGATACCTTCCAAAGAATTGTTAAATCCTAAATTTCGGTCTTCATAAGAACGGTAGATAAGACCGTTTCCAAACTGGTCGTAGATGTCTCCAATGTGCACACTCAGGCCGTCTTTCTGCCAATGCACGTACTTGCTGGCGAGAAAGAATTTCTTATAGTCCTCCTGTGAGCCTATCTCAAAACCATAAAGAGCCGGAAGGTAGCCTTCCAGCTGAATTCCGGCTGAAAAATTGCCAGTAGAATAATCCATCTTGAGATAGTCGTTCGAACCGAAGTGGTCTTCCTTAGGATGAGCCCCCAGTACGGGATCGTCCATATAGACGATACTGTTAGATTCGAGACTGGCCGAGAACTGTCCATTACTGATACCAGTCTGTGCGCTGGAAGAAATCCAGCACAACAGACCGGCGCTCAATAATGTCAGAAGTCTATTTTCTGACTTCATACTTGTTATTGTTACTCTTTAATCTTTCTTCGAGATTCAGGGGAGTATAGACTACAGTCTTCATCTGTCTGTCAGCTTTAAGGGCAGTCTTGCTCTTAAGAGGCACGATCTTACTTGCATTCATGCCGTCCACAGCTTCGAGTTTGAGACGATTCTCAGAAGGAGCTGCATTGGTCTTGACTGTAGCAGCAGGAACTTCAGGCTCGGTCCAACCCTTGGTCAGAACAATGTCTGAAAGAATCTGGGCACCTGCGACATAAGCATAGCCCCAAGAGAAGTAAGCTGCATTCAAGACATAAGATTGATCATTATATACATACTGACCGATAGTCAATGTCTTATAATCCTCGGATACACTTACAGGGAAATCAGCATTTTCACCGTCAGGACCCTGAGAGATGAATCCATCAGCACCAATTCCTATAGGATATAGGGTATAATAAGTAGCCAAGGTCAAAGGATAGAAACGGGAGTCATTGATAGGGAGAACCACAGTTCCATCAGGCTTGATCTCCAGGTAGAACTTAGGACCGCAATCCCAAATCATAGATTCCACGTCATAGCCGTTATATGAATCGCTGACAAACAGATCGAAAGGAGAATTTTCAGTGTAATAGGTATCATTATAATCCTCCCATTCAGTTTCATAACCGAATCCTGTGCAGAGCAGACGGTTCTGTCCAACAAGAGCTGCATTGAACTCATCTACGGTATGCTTAAACTCCTCATAGAGAGCATCGACCTCCTCTCTCTTTATCTCAATTGTAGCATAGAGATCATATACTGATTCAGGAAGAGTTTCAGGATATGTATAACCGGTAGAGATGCTGATCTTACGAGACCTTTCACCAAGTTCTATAGTTCCGTTAACATAGTTTCCATCCTCATCATAGTAATAACCGGTCTGACTAAGGAATGCTGTAGCAGTCCAGTCTCCAAGCAATTCGCTAAAGAGTGGAGAATCTACCTTATCCTTAGGATCTTCCTTAAGAGTAGTTACATCGGCTAAGGCAGTACCGTCTTCCTCGATAGTATTAGCAGTGTCTTCAGAATTAGAAGCAAGCACCACCAGGCGTGTCGTTGAATTAGGAACAGAGGTGAATCTAAGATCAAGACCCTCATCGCTATTAATCAAGGCTACTTCTTCAGGACTGAAGCTATTACCCATATTGGCAAGATTCTCATAGCTGTAGCCATTATTAAGCATCATACCAAACTCACGTACATAGTTAGCTGCATACTTGGCACTTACTGCATTCTTGCTTGTACATTTAACATTGAACCAGGCCTCGTAAGCAATAGTTTTATTCTCAAGAGCAGTTACTACAATTTCAGGAGCCTTTTCTGTTTTAGCTGAAGTGGTATATGTCTCGTGGAAGAAATGCTGCACGGTACCGTCTGTATTACCGAAAGCAGTAACGAGCAGATGATACTTGGTTTCTGCTTCAAGATAATACTCGTCCTCAAGAACTATATTCAATGCATCAGAAGAATATCCGGCATATAAATAAGCGGCTCCAAAATATGAGGTAATAAGCCACTGGAGATAATCCTCATTGTTATCGATCAGAGGAAGAATCATCTCATACTCATAGTCTGGAACGAAAAGGTAACAGAACATAGGAACATTGTCCCCAGGAGTAATACTGAGAGTTCCGGTAGTAGCATTCAGTTGAACATTGATATCAAGTTTGGCATCGAAATCCTCTGGTCCAGGAAGGACGACAGTCTTTCTGCAGAAGTAGCCTGTCCAATACTTGTCTTCATCTGATGGAGTATCTACATCCACTGCCAGAGGTCCAAAGCCACCGCCACCGACTTCCTCATAATAGGTATCGAAATCAAAGAGAGCATTATAATAACCATTACCCCATCCGGTGAAATTCGTGTCATCCCAGGAAAATTCTCCTGCCATAATGATTACAGGCTCACCAGGAACAAAAGGAGTATGGCGCATTTTCTCTACAATTCCATCTTCCCAAGGGTCATATACTTCCTCATAAATATTATCTGTGTTGTAAACGAGAGTGGTATCTCCAAGCATATGCTGCTGAGCATTCAGCAGAAGCATATCGGCATCCAATTGAGAGAACCAGCCATTCTTAGCCCGAAGATACATAGGAAGGCTTCCGATATTATATCTGATGGCATTTCCAGCATCTTTAACGGACTGAGGCACTTTAAAGTGAATAGTAAGACCGTCATATGCAGTCTTAACTATAGTAAGCGTCTCTGTGTACTCTGTAGTAGTGAAACTGGCAGCAAGTACCTGCGGATAAAATTCGGTCTCGGAAGTCTTGAATGCGATTACGATCTGCTGTTCTGTCTCAGGAATCAGGTCACGAACGATGATCTTGTTCTCTCCATCTACAAGAGTTCCGGTAGTACCAGTAGCGAAAATCACTACAGGGTCGTCAGTAAGTTCCTCGCCTGCAACTGCGACGAGATAAGCATACTCTGTAAGTCCCTGGGTAGTAAGACTTACTTCTGCGGTAAGCAACTCAGCAGTTACATTACCCAGGCTGACTGATGGTTTCGAAGTAACATTAGTCTCCTGCTGGCAGGAACTTGCTAGCAAAGCAAATAGTCCCCCGATAATCAGAGAAAAATAAGTTTTTTTCATAATGAATAGTTTATATAAAAAATAATAATCACCCTACTAACTTGCTCGCAAAACTAATTAAAATTATTCA
>JBJEBS010000022.1:0-3839 GCA_051870275.1 Candidatus Cryptobacteroides sp. | reverse complement strand
TAATATTAGAAAAATATTTACTTGCGAAACTTGAGTTGAAAGATGACTAATGAAGATTATAAAGTGAAAGTCGCGCGGCTGAAAGAGCTGGAGACGATGGTGAAAGATCCGGAACTTAGTCTGGATAAGGTGGACGAGATTCTGAAAGAAACTGAAAAACTGGCCAAAGAGTGCCGGAATTATCTTCGGGGAGTGGAGGAAAAACTGGAGGAATTGGCAGATATCAACGGCTAAAATTATGAAAGTCAGCAAGAAAGCCTTGATAGTCCTGGCCGGAATTCTCTGGCTGGTAGCGGGAGTGAATGTGGTGAGAATGGGAATAAAGACCTGGATGGGACTGGCAGAACCATGGAATTGGCTGCTTTTCCTGGGTGCGGGGATTACTTTCATTCCTTTCGCTGCGATGTTTCTCAGACTAAGCTCGAAGAATATCCTGAGGATAGGGGCATTGGAAGAAGATCGGATCTATTTCTGGAGATGCCTGTCGCTGAAATCTTATCTGATAATGATATTTATGATAAGTTTCGGAGTGGTACTGAGAAATTTTACCTCTGTCTCCAGGGACTTTATAGCAGCCTTCTACGTCGGTCTGGGCTCAGCCCTGTTCAGCGCAGGAGTCGCCTACTTCTATAAGCTCTGCAAGTCCTAAGACAGCAGCAGAATAATCAATTGGGCAGTGATTACCCTAAGGAAAATGCCTGCCGGATATACCGTGGCGTAGGAAACGGATGGCTCGTCATCCTCCACCGTACTCAGGGCATAATTCAGAGCTATAGGATTAGCCATGGAGCCACAGAGCATTCCTATGTTTGAAGCGTAGGACACCTTGCAGAATTTGCCTGCCACATAACCTATCAGAAGCACAGGAAGCATGGCGAAAATTATACTTACGAGTACCCATAGCAGACCTTCAGGGCGGAACACAGTCTCGAAAAAGGCCGGACCTGCACTCAGACCCAGTGCAGCCAGATATACAGTTAGACCCAGCTGACGAAGCATCATATTCGCACTCATGGTAGTATAAGTGGCTATATGCATACGCGGGCCGAAAGCTCCCATCAGGATACCTATGATTATAGGCCCTCCGGCTATGCCAAGTTTGATAGGCACGCTCATCCCCGGAATGGAGATAGGCAGAGCTCCAAGAATGATTCCCAGAATAATCCCGATGAAAATGGTAAGCAGATTAGGATTCCTCAACTCCTTCTCCTGATTACCCAGAACTGCAGCCACACTGTCTATGGCGGCCTCCTTTCCCACTATAGTGAGTTTGTCTCCTATCTGCAGACGCAGTGAAGAGGAAGGCAGGATGTCTATACCGGCCCTGTTTACGCGGGTGATGTTAATGCTGTAGGCATTGCGCAGATGCAGGTCCCCTAACTTGGCCCCGTTGATATTCGGCTTGGTAACCAGCACATGACGGGAGACCAGAGTGCCGTCTATGTGATTCCAGTCTATGTCTTTCTTATTCCAGTCGGTCTTAACGATGCTGCCGAAGAGTTTCTCGACCTTAGACACCTCGCTTTCCTTGGACATCACCAGGATATGCTCCCCTTTCTCCAACACGGTATCCCCGTTAGGAATGATGACAAGCCCGCCTTCAGTGCCTATGTTTTTCCACACCCTGGACACCACCAGGCGGAGCTGCCTTCCTTTCATTATCTCCTTGATAGTCAAGCCGAAAATCTCAGGATTAGAAATCTCGATTTCCGTTACGAAAGTCTGATTCTCGTGGTTAGCCTGCTGTGCTGGCAGCTCTTTTCTGAATATGGCCCTTAGAATTATGATACTCAGAATCACCCCTATCACACCGAAAGGATAGCCCACTGCACAGGCCATCGCCATCTCGGCCGAAGTCTGGGCCGCATCCGGATGAACCTCCAGAAGGGCCATCTGGGCAGCACCGAGCATAGGGGTATTGGTCACCGCACCACTTAGCAGACCTATGGATACAGGGATGGTGAAATTAGAGACATAACAGAGGCCTATGGACATAGCCGTACCCAGAACCAGCACCCCGAAGGCCAGCAGGTTCAGCTTTATCCCACCCTTCTTCAGTGAAGGAAAGAAGCTGGGACCCACCTGAAGGCCAAGCACATAGACGAAGAGGATGAGTCCGAAATTCTGGGCCAATGCCAGCATCCTCGGGTCTATCAGCAATCCGAAATGCCCCGCCAGGATTCCAGCGAAAAACACGAAAGTAATCCCTAAGGAGACTCCTTTTATCTTCACCTTGCTTAATGCCAGACCCAAGGCACAGATAAGGGAAAGAACCAGAATGGCTTGAAGGAAAGACTGTTCAGTGAACAGAGCTGAGAACCAATCCATAGGCTATATGTTTAACAAACGAGAAAAGGGATGCCACATTCTCTATCGGCACCCCTCTTCTATCTTTTCCAAGTAAGACTAATAACGGTCTTCTGAAGATACAGTCAATTTCTTACGACCGTGACGGCGACGGGCGTTAAGAACTCTACGGCCATTAGCAGTAGCCATACGCTCACGGAAGCCGTGCTTGTTTACTCTCTTGCGATTAGATGGTTGAAATGTCCTTTTCATATCTTTTATATTTTATATTTCCACAATTTGGGAGGGCAAAGATATCATTTTCTTATCTCAATTACAAATTTTTCAGCAAAATATTCGTCTTTCAGCCACTCAGAGATATTCCAGACTGAAAATTTGTCCGGACTAAGCGAAGAATGAGCACAAAGCGCCGAGATCTCAGACAGCACATCCCCTCCTTTCAGATACAGAATCCCCTTCCGGTACTTCCCTTTCACGAAAGGATAGAAGTTCTCCAGGGATGTCACGGCCCTCGACACCACCCAGTCGTACTCCCCCTCCAGGCTCTCCGCCCTTGCGTTCACACAGTCCACATTTTTCAGGCCAATTTCCTTCGCCACATCCTGCGCCACTTTCACTTTCTTGCCTATGGAATCGCAGAGTACAAAATGACTCTCCGGCATAGTCAAGGCCAATGGCACTCCAGGGAAACCCCCACCTGTCCCCACATCCAGAATCTCCTGCCCTTCCAGGCTTTCCCCTTTCCTCAACAGGTATTCCCTAATGGCCAGGGAATGCAGAATATGGTGTTCGAAGAGAAAATCTATGTCCTTTCTGGACACTACATTTATCTTAGCATTCCACTCCCTGTACAACTCACAGAGCTGCTGAAAATCCTCTTTCTTATAAGTCTGATTCATCTTTCATTCTGTCTATCATATCCTTAGCCCTACGGATGCGGGTACGCACCGTATTCAGCTCCAGATTCAATTCCTCCGCTATCTCCTTATACTGAAGCCCGTCTATCAGACGCTTTCGGGCCACCTCCCTATACAGGGGCGGCAGGGCTTCTATATAATTTCTGGTCCTCTCCTGATCCTCATCCCTTATGATGAAATCCAGAGGAGTATCTATCTGATCCACAACGTTCTCTATGGCAGATCCCGCAGTAGGAGAACTGTCCAGGGATACCAGCTCCCTGTTCTGTCTCTTCTCACTCTCCAGCACATCCAAGGTGGTGTTCCTCGCTATGGTTCCCAGCCAAGTGGAAAAGGAACTCTTCCTCGGGTCATAACTGTGTATCTGACGGAAAGCCTTTTCGAAACTTCTCGAACAGATATCGTCTATAAGAAAATCGTCGTGCAGGTGCATCACCGACTGTAGATAATTCTTAAGCGAGTCTATATATGCATCCCAGAGCGCAGTGAAAGCCATTCCATCGCCTATCATAGCCCTGCGCAGAAGTTCATCAATGGGCTTCGAGCCAGTTCTTGCCATAATTACATTCCACGGTTAATGGTACGGCCAGTTCACACACCCCTTCCATCTGCCTT
>JBJEBS010000021.1:0-3883 GCA_051870275.1 Candidatus Cryptobacteroides sp. | reverse complement strand
GACTGGAAATTCTGTAAGTTCCCTTTTCCGGAACGATAGGAGGCACGGAAGGCATACAGGAAGTGAGTCTGTCGGCGTGCTTGGAAACCATCAAGACTTCATCCAAGGCTTTGCTCTGAACATAAGAACGCTTGGTGAGCACATCCATACGTTTGACTGTCTGTTTCAAAAGCGAAGAACCCCCGAGTTCATCCAGATAGGCATACCTGTTCACACCACCGAAACCGGCTTCCTTTACTGACTGAGGAATCTCCTCCAAGCCGAAGATAGAGCGGTAAACTGCATCGTCTCTCTTCTCTATGCCTTCAAGAGCCCGTTCGGAAGCATCCAGCTTATGATTCAGCAGTTCGAACCGTGCCACCCATGCGGCATTCTCCTTCTTAAGTCTGGCAGTCTTAGGCAGTTCCAAACCTAAAGCCTTAGTATAAAACCAGAAAAACAGCACGACAAAACAAAGCACACAGGAGACAAATCCCATCACCTTCAGGAATTTAACCCATAACGAATCCTCGTGGACTTCGTAAAGCAGAGTCTTCTCGTTATATACGTATTTGCTGAATCTTCCCATTATTTTTTATTCCTTAATCTTTCCAATTCATCTTTCGAAGTACCATTGAGGGCCTTCCACTGATCCAAGTCACGGGCTCCCCTGAGGAAATCCTCTACCTTCATCCGCTTCTTTCCGCTGAGTTGCAGGTCTTTGATGGACACAGCCCCATCCTGGGCAGCTATAGCCAGATAAGTCTTGCCGTCAGTAAGCAGCGTTCCAGGCTCAAGGCCCTCAGGACAAGGAATCAGTTCAGAAGAGAATATCTTCAGGGAGACAGGAGCCTCCTCCCCTTTCTGTATCTGGGTATAGGCGCAAGGATATGGACTCAAACCCCTGATCAGATTATGTATCTGACGGGCTGAATCCCTCCAGTCTATGTTCTGAAGTTCGGCAGTAAGCTTAGGAGCAGGCTTGAGCACCTCGCTTCCCTGAACGAAACTCTTCTGGACACGGGTCTCGACATTTCCTTCTATTATACCGTCCACAGTCTGGAACACCAGCTCTGTGCCTATCTCCATAAGTTTGTCGTGAATGCTGCCGGCATTATCTTCAGGATTGATTCGACACTCCTGCCGCAGAATAATTCCCCCGGTATCTATGTTCTGGTCTATCATAAAGGTAGTGGCACCGGTAATCTTCTCACCATTGATAATGGCCCAGTTGATAGGCGCTGCACCCCTGTACTGAGGCAGCAGAGCCGCGTGCAGGTTAAAGGTGCCAAGCCGAGGCATCTTCCACACCTCTTCCGGCAACATCCTGAAGGCCACCACCACGAAGATGTCCGCCTTCAGAGCCCTGAGCTGAGAGAGGAAGTCCGGATCCTTCAGTTTAAGAGGCTGAAGCACAGGGATATTATGCTCGACAGCGTACTTTTTCACCGCGCTCTCGTTAACTTTCAATCCCCTTCCGCTCGGCTTGTCCGCCACAGTCACAACCCCCACTACCTTGTAACCTTTCTTCACGAGGGCATCCAGTGGAGCCACAGCGAACTCTGGAGTACCCATATACACTATTCTGGTCTTATAGAATAGACCTTTAATCTTAGAAACAAAGGATCTGAATTTAATCTTCATACTGTCCATACTAAAAATCGAAGCATCATGCACTGCCCTCCAGGACAGGTACATACCTATAGGGAAGAGCACAAGAGATGAAATGAAGCTGCCCCAGAAAGGCTGCACTGCACCATCATTGGCCAGCTTAGTACCACTGATATCGACCACCCAGTACAGCACAAAAAAGAGCACTGATATGATGGCGCTCGTTCCCAGACCGCCCTTCCCTATCAGAGCCCCCAGCGGTGCCCCGATGAAGAAGAGTATAAAACAGGCCAATGCTTGCGCGAAGCGTTTGAGGATCTCCACGGCCGTCCTGCGCTGATAGAAGTGATCCACATAGTTCTCCGAAGAGAAACCTGTAATCTCCGAGGCCATCTGATTAGCTTTGTCCCTGGCTTTCTCCAGAGAACTGATCTTCGCCTTTCTGCTCTTCCATTTCAGATAACTGTCTGACTCATAATAAGTCTTATGCACCGCAGCGAAGGCTGTATCGAGCTGAGCCTTCTGAGAGAAATGACTTCCCTTAGAGAGAGTCTCATAGTGCTTCTGGTCAGCTGTGGTGGTCACCACCCTCAGGGAATCGTGCTCCTGAGCGAGGGAGTTTAATTTGCGGGCCTTGATCTGATTACCATAGCGGGCATCGTCAGACTTCTCGAAGGCGTAATTCGAAAGGGAGATCACAAGTTCCTGCTGGTCGAAGGATATTCTCTGCAGCTGCCTTTCCATCTCTCCATTCTTTCGGCTGTTATCCTCCTGATAATTGGTTCCGTGATAGAGGGTAAAGATGAGATAGTCCTTGGCTTTGGAGAGTCTCATCGTGGCAGAATCGGCTACGGTCATAGAGATGTTACCCTTCTTCTTCGTGTGGTCGTAAACCATCACCGAATACATCATCCCGTCCTTATTCTGATCCTCCACCCTGATCACATAACCGTCTATACCATCGTAGAAGGTTCCCGACGGAATCTTGATCTCCGCCTTGGTCTTGCCTATGTCATCCCGAAGGGTATATATCTCATTGAAAGCCTTAGGTACCAGATTGTTACCTATAAAGAAGGCTCCCACTGCTATGAAAGCGGACACTATGGTAAGCGGAGCCATCACCCTGACCAGGGACACTCCGCTCGCCTTGATGGCCATAAGCTCATTGTTCTCCGTCATCTGCCCCAGGGTCATCATAGACGAAAGCAGAGTGGCCAGAGGCAGAGCCATAGGCAGAATGGTACAGGCTCCCCACATCAGGAATTCCAAAATGACCTTCATACCGAGTCCCTTTCCCACCAGTTCGTCGATATATAGCCACAGGAACTGAAGCACGAGGATAAACACGACCACCATCAGCACCCCTATGAAGGGGGCGATAAAAGACTTGAGTATGAACCTGTCCAGTCGCTTCATCAATTTTATCTGATATTTCGAGATTTGTACTGCTTGCGAAACTTCAGTAACTGCTTTTTATGCTTTATTAACTGCCAATTTCCTTAAGCATTCCAATGCCTGTGCCAGGCCCTCGGAGTTCTTTCCGCCTGCAGTGGCAAGGGCCGGCTGTCCACCACCGCCACCCTGTATGAATTTGGCGGCCTCGCGGATATCTTTGCCTGCATTCTTGCCTGCAGCCACCAGGTCAGCTGAATACATCAGCAGCAGCTGAGGCTTGCCCTCGAACTCGTAAGCGGCCACTATGGCAGTATTGGACAATTCCTTCTGAAGAATCAAGCAGGCATCACGCACCATAGACGGGGTACGCCCGTCCTCAGGCAGATGCTTGACTGTAATGAGCTGAACTCCATCCACTTCCTCGGCAGCCTTGCTTAAAGCCTTGGCGAACTCGGCGACCTTCTGCTTGGCTATGGTTTCAACCTGTTTTTTATAATTGGCATTCTCTTCGATAAGTCTTTGGATGGCTCCGTTCAGGTCTGGAATGTTGTTAAAGAAAGACCTGGCTGTACGGACTGCCTCCTGCGCGACTTCAGAGTAAAGCTCAGCATCCACGCCGGTCACAGCCTCGATACGGCGAACTCCTGCTGCGATGGCGCTCTCGGAGACTATCTGGAAATATCCGATATTACCCGTGGCACTGGTGTGACATCCACCGCAGAGTTCCACGCTGTCGCCGAACTTGATCACCCTCACCCTGTCTCCATATTTCTCTCCAAAGAGGGCGATGGCACCCATCTGACGAGCCTGCTCCATAGTGGCATCCCTAAGTTCCTCACGGGCATTATTCTCTCTAATCAGCTCATTCACACGGTGTTCTACCAGACGGATCTGATCC
>JBJEBS010000020.1:0-14475 GCA_051870275.1 Candidatus Cryptobacteroides sp. | reverse complement strand
ATGTGGGCGGAAGTCGCCGCAGCACTTTGTCCTCTGTGGGGGAAGAGTTCAAATACTATTATTTCTCCGGCCTTTCATATCTTATAAGGTCTTATCAATCTGATAGATATATTCTTATCGCGGCCTTGAGGATAGACCCTAACGACAAGATACATGTACAGGATGGATTTCTCTTCCTGCCTTTGACTTTGAAGGACGGGAAAGCCATTAAGGTTCAGGGGAAGGATTCCTTTAAACTGGTCTATGATTCCCTTCCGGTCAAAAGTCCTCTGCCTGCCCATCTGGCATGGATCGCCTATCTGCTTTTCATGGCGGCGCTGTTGCTCAGTCTTAGCTCCAGGGCGACTCTTAAGAATGCACTTGCCACCATTCTGCTCTTGATCTTCTTCGCTTTCGCGGCATATAAAAGTTATCCGGTCCTGAAAGGGGAACTCACCCAGATTATCAGCATTCTGCTAGTGTCCATAATAGTGTTTGTGATTTCCTCCAGCCTGTACATAGCCCGAAGGGATATATGGAAGAAGTGCACCATGACATATCAGAAGGTCATAGGAATCGGGCTCGACCTTCTTTTCGTTGCCTTCCTGGTATGGTTCTGTTATATCTCCATCTATAAGGTTCTGGTATATACCCATATCAATCTACATCTCTATAAGATATGGTCTTTGAGTCTGGAGACTCTGGTGGTGTATCTGGCTATCTTTGCTCTCATTTTCTCCATAGCTGAACTCTTGGATCTTCTTCAGCCTCTGTGGATGAAACTGTTCAAGAAAAAGGTGGCCATCTTTTCTGTATCAGGAGTAATTGTCTATGCACTTCTTTGTGCTGTTTTTTGCGTCGTCTGCACATCTTCGATCGGTTTTCAGCGGGAGAAGATGGTGGTAGCCTCCTGGGCTGAATCCCTGGCCAATGCCAGAGATTATGAACTGGAAGCCCAAATGCGCAAGGTGGAGAGACAGATATCCAGAGATGAGGTAATCGCCAGGGCTTCGGACAGTGACGAGGCTTTCGCTGCAGCGAAAGCGAGGCTCACGGACAGGTATTTCTTCAGGTTTATGAATGCCTATGACCTGACTCTCAAGGTGGGCAGAAATGAAAAGATATTGGGAACTGACGAGGGAGTCCAGATAGAGACCGGTTCCAGGTTCCGTTTCGCTCCTATCTCTGATCAGAGAAGCAGATATGTGGCCGCATTTCATTATTACAGTTATGACGGAGGGCAGAAGAGCATCTATCTGATACTTGAACCTAAGTATCCTAACAAGCGATCCCTGAGCATGATACTATCTGACAGGTCCGAGTCTGAGGTTCCGGCCAGATATTCCTATGCCATGTACAAGGACAGGAACAGACAGTATATGAAGGGAAGTTATGCCTTTCCTCTCAAACTGACTGAGGAGTATTACGAAGAAATACTGCAGAAAGGCGAGTTTTCTTATCAGAAATATGGCTATGTCATATTCGCTACTTCTGTAGAAGAGGGGGAGATAATAGTGATGTCCAGACCTCAGGCTTCTATATGGATAGGTCTTATCACTACAGTTTTTCTGGCTCTGGTCTTTGTCTTCCTGATGCTTATTATGGTCAAACGGCCGCGAAAGAGGATAAACTTCGAGAAGAGTTACTTCAAGCGGACCATGCACTATGTGCTTCTGGCTTCGATGCTTATAACCATGTCCACATTGGCCTTCGTAAGTATCACCTTTGTAAATGAGAGAAGTGATGCTTCGGTAAACAGGATGATGTCCGATAAGGTGAATACCATCCGTTTCCAGTTGCAGAACGGAATCAGGGCCCTGTCCTCACCTAATGAATTGAATTCCCGCGAGATGCTTGACCTGCTCAGAACCGTGGGTGACAATACCGGCTCTGATATCTCCCTCTATCGAGTGGATGGAAAGATGGTGATGTCCACCATACCGGAACTGCACGAAAGGCACATATTAGGTTACCGGATGCCTCAGATTCCATTCTATCATCTCAAATACCAGAGTGAAGGTTATTGTATCAACAAGGAGAATCTTGGAGACAGAAGTATCTATATGCTCTATGCCCCTATAGTCGGGGCGGATGGAGAAGTGCTGGCTTTCTTCGCTTCACCATATACTGACAGTGGCAGGAATTTTAGTTTCGATGCCGTACTGCATACTTTCAGTGTGATCGTCGTTTTTATTATATTGTTGATACTCAGCTCTTTCGGCGTTACTGTGGCCATAGATAAGACATTCAAACCGCTCTCCGAGATGAGCCGGAAGATGCGCTCTGGAAGAATGGAGAAACTCAGCACCAAGGGTTATCGCGACGATTCGGAGATTACAGACATAGTCAATTCCTATAACCGTATGGTCGATGAATTGTCGAACAGTACCAAGGCTTTGGCTCAGGCGGAAAGGGACAAGGCTTGGAGCGAGATGGCCCGAAATGTTGCTCACGAGATCAAGAATCCTCTTACTCCTATGCAGTTGCAGATACAGCGAGTTCAGAGACTTAAGGCTATGGGTGACAGCTCTTGGGTGGACAAATTCGATTCCATGGCGGAAGTGCTGCTCGACCACATCAATGTGCTTACCGAGACGGCGAACCAGTTCTCTGATTTCGCCAAGCTTTATTCGGAAGACCCTGTGGAGGTATCTTTGGATGACATGCTCAGGGAAGAGGTCAGTCTTTTCGATAACCGACCGGGAGTGGAATTTGTATATCTGGGTCTGCCGGATGTAAGAGTCAAGGCTCCTCGTCCTCAGCTCATCAGAGTATTTGTAAATCTTCTGAACAATGCTGTCCAGGCCTGCGAGGGTCTGCCTGATGCCAGAATAGAAGTCTCTTTGAGAAACGGTGCGGATCCAGACTATTATGAGATAGTTTTCGAAGACAGCGGAGCGGGAGTAGATGAATCTAACATAGACAAGCTCTTTACTCCTAAGTTTACTACCAAGAGCAGTGGAAGCGGGCTTGGCCTGTCCATCTGCAAGAGCATTCTCGAGAAATGCGGGGCTTCCATTTCCTATTCCAGAAGTTTCAGACTTGGAGGGGCTTGTTTTACTATTCTTTATCCTAAATCATAGGCTGCCATTAGCAGTTTTTTATGTATATTTGTAGGATTGAGAAAAAATATGAAGATAACGAGCGCGACATTTGCCGGAAGCAGCACGAAGGCTGAGCAGAGACCTGCCCGCAGGCTTCCGGAATTTGCCTTCATCGGCCGCAGTAATGTGGGCAAGTCCAGCCTTATCAATATGCTCTGTAATAACAGCAGGCTGGCGATGACTTCTTCCACTCCAGGCAAGACCAAGCTGGTGAATCACTTTCTGATTAATGACAACTGGTATCTGGTCGATCTCCCTGGCTACGGTTACGCTAAGCTGGACAAGAAGGGAAAGGATGAACTTCGCAGGCTCATAGACAGCTATATATGTGGCAGCGAGGATCTTATGAATCTCTTCGTGCTCATAGATTCCAGGCACGACATCACCCGAATAGACTTGGATTTCATACATCAGCTCGGAGAGAGGGGAATTCCCTTTTCCATCATATACACTAAAGCCGACAAGGTCGGAGTTAATGTCTTGAAAGCTACGATAGAGAGGAATTGCACTGTTCTAAGGGAAGAGTGGGAGGAATTGCCGGACATGCTGGTCAGCTCGTCTCAGGACAGAAAGGGGAGGGAAGAGATATTGGCATACATAGAAAACATCTTAAAAACTATATAACTATGCTTCACAGCCACAGGTTGGAATTGTTTTCCTGCAGGGCATCTGAGGATTTCGCCCGCAGAGTAATAGAAGAATTGAATTTGATCCGTAATAGCGACGAGCCGGTACAAAAGCTCGGCGCCCTCACCGTCACCCAGTTCAGTGACGGAGAGTTTCAGCCACAGTTCGAGGATAGTGTCCGCGGGGCCAGCGTGTATATTCTGCAGTCCACCATCGCTCCTGCCGATAATCTGATGGAACTGCTTCTGGCAGTGGATGCTGCCAAGCGCGCTTCCGCAGACTCGGTGGTCGCCGTCATTCCATATTTCGGCTGGGCCCGTCAGGACAGAAAGGACAGACCGCGCGTGGCTATCGGTGCCAAGTTGGTAGCGAACCTTCTGCGCGCTGCCGGAGCCGACAGGGTAATCACCTGCGAACTGCACGCTGAACAGATACAGGGTTTCTTCGACATTCCGGTGGACCACGTCTATAGCATGAAGGTCTTCCTTCCTATCATTCAGGAACTTGGACTTGAGAATCTGTCCGTGGCCGCACCTGATATGGGCGGAGCCAAGAAGGCCAATAATTATGCACGTGCTCTCGGCGTCCCTACCATCATCTGCCATAAGACCAGAGCCAAGGCCAATGTAGTCTCCAATATCACGGCCATCGGCGAAGTGGAAGGTCGCGACATAGTCATTATAGACGATATGATAGACACTGCCGGTACTCTCTGCAAGGCTGCAGATGTGCTTATAGAGATGGGCGCACACAGTGTCAGGGCTTGTGCCACTCACGGAGTGCTCAGCGGAGGAGCTGTAGAAAGGATTCACGACTCTAAACTCGAAGCCGTGTATATCAGCGACACCATTCCTCATCCGGAATTGGCAGGCGACAGCAAGATACAGATAGTGTCTATGGCTCCGCTTTTCGCCTCCATCATTCACAAGGTGTATAACTACGAGGCTATCAGCCCTGTATTCGAAAGGTGGTAATATGACTACATTTATCGTAGCTGCTGTGGTTCTGGTGCTGGGAGTCGCCTTTATGTGCGTCTTCTTGCTGAAGAAGGACGGAGAGTTCCCCAAGTACGACGTGGGCTCTAACGAGCAGATGCGGAAATTGGGAATACGCTGTTTCAAGGACGAAGATGCTGCCCTTCATAAAGTGAAATGTGACGGGGATTATTCCGATGCCTGTCGGGAATGTGCCCTATTTGATAAAGAAAGGAAATAAAATAAAATATGAGTTTAGTAGCTATAGTAGGTCGCCCGAACGTGGGTAAGTCCACTCTTTTTAACCGTCTTGTCGGAATGCGGCAGGCGATTGTAGATGACATTTCAGGTGTTACCCGTGACCGTCATTATGGCCGCTGTGAGTGGTGTGGCCGAGAGTTTTCAGTAGTGGATACTGGTGGATACACCACTAATTCTGAAGATATTTTCGAGAATGCCATCCGAGAACAGGTGCAGATAGCCATAGGCGAGGCCGATGTGGTCCTCTTTATGGTGGAGGCCGCTACGGGTGTGACCGATTATGACTCCGAGATAGCCGATGTACTCAGAAGAAGCCGTAAGCCGGTAGTACTCTGTGTTAACAAGGTGGACAGCGGGGATAAGATGTACGATGCTTATCAGTTCTATTCCCTGGGACTTGGAGAGATCTGGACCATATCGGCAGCGAACGGCTCAGGAACAGGTGACCTTCTGGATGAGATCTGCAGGGTGCTCCCTGAGGAAGAGGGAGAACAGGTGGATCCTCATGCCGGACTTCCAAGAATAGCCATAGTGGGCAAGCCTAATGTAGGCAAGTCCTCCCTTACTAATGCCCTTCTGGGTACTGAACGTAACATAGTTACCCCTGTTGCCGGCACTACCAGGGACAGCATAGAGACTTATTATAACAAATTCGGACACGAGTTCATGCTGGTGGATACTGCCGGTATCCGTCGCAAGACCAAGGTACACGAAGACCTGGAATTCTACTCCGTGATGCGTTCCATCAGAGCCATTGAGCACAGTGATGTCTGCATCATGATGATAGACGCCACCACTGGTATGGAGGCCCAGGATATGAATATCTTCAATCTCATCCAGCGTAATCGTAAGGCTGTAGTGCTGGTGGTGAATAAATGGGACCTCTTCATCAAGGATAACAATACCCTCAAGCAGTATGAGCAGAGCCTCAGAGAGAGAATAGCCCCATTTACAGATGTGCCTATCATCTTCACTTCAGTAGTCAAGATGCAGCGCATTCAGGATGTGCTCAATGCTGTCGCCACTGTCTATGAGAATTACTCCAGGAAGATTCCAACAGCCCGCCTGAACGAGGCCCTGCTTCCGGTAATCGAGGAGACTCCTCCTCCATCCATAAAGGGCAAGTATGTGAAGATCAAGTATGTGACTCAGCTCCCTACCAGATTCCCGAGCTTTGCCTTCTTCTGTAATTTGCCACAGTATATCAAGGAGCCTTACAAACGTTTCCTGGAGAATCAGCTTAGGGAGAATTTTGAACTCACCGGATGTCCAGTCCAGATCTTTTGTCGTCAGAAATAATGAAAAGACTTTTACTTCTACCGCTTCTCTGTCTCTTTCTTTCAGCTTGTGAAAGAGAGGCTCAGAAAGGCCCCGAAGAGCCTGAGCAGCCTCAGGAGCAGCCGGCTTGCAGCTATAAGAATGCCAGCGTCAGCTATCTTGGAGATGATATCGGGGAAGGCTATTCGGATGCCTGGATCATCAAGCTCTGGAGTGATATGGAAAGCGATGAGTTCGGGAACCTTCAGGGCCCGGGGGAGATCGTGCAACTTCTGCTGAACGCCTATTATAATCCTGACCAGGAATTGAACTATTCTTTCCTACGGGGGAAGTACTCGCCTATGAGCAATTCCGGCTCTTTCCCACCTTACTCCTTCGTGCCTGGATATCAGACCACCATTCCTGCCCCAGGAGGAAGACTCACTGTCTATGACGGCTCCTATTACGGCTCTTTGGAAGAAGGTTCCACTGATATTAGCTACGACCTTCTCGACGAAGGGGATTTCGAGATCGAGAAAGGACAGGATGACACCCTCATAATAAAGGGCTTTCTGGCAGGTGACAAGTTCAGGAAGCGCTACATAGACTGGAAGGGTGTTCCGGAGAAAAGGAATGAAGCTCCGGGGGAGATTCCGAGCAGTACCCTTAGCAGGGATATGGATAATGTTTCCTTCTCCCAGGCTCAGCTTAAGGACGAAGGGGATATAATGGACCCTTATAATCCAAGTGTCAGATATCTCAGACTTTTCCTGGGAGATGAAAGCCTGGATTTGTCTTCGTCCAAGCCTAAGGGTGACGGGGCCCTGCTTCGTCTGCATATCCTGGTAGATATGGACTGGAGCGTAGAGAATGGCATTCCTGAAGGAGAGTATCAGATAGCTCCTTGCACTGAAAATGGTGGCTATGCTAAGGAAGACCTGGTTCCTGGTCGTTTTCTCTCCGGCAATCCTGGTTATTTCAACGAACCATATATCAGCGGAGCCTGGTACATAGAGTGGCAGAACAGTATCTGGACCAGAAATTATGCTTGTTTCACTTCCGGCAGTCTCAAAGTGGAAAATGCCGAAGGCGGACAGAAGATTATTTACGAATTGTATGACTGCCTCGAAACTGCCCACAGATTCAGTGGCAGCAGCCTCATTAAAGACTATATTCTTTTATGAAAAAACTGACTTACACAGCCCTTTTGCTTTTGCTGTTGAGCGCCTGCGTTCCTGAAAACGAAAAAACAGAGCCGATTCCTGATCCTACACCTGAAGTGGAATATCCTAATCTGGTCTCCACTCCTTGCTCTTATTATCTTAACGGCAAGACCATGGAGTTCAAATCTGTGATAGCCACGACTATAGGAGACAATCTGGTTCTGGCCGGAAGTCCTGAGGAAGGTCTGGATTACGAGTCTTTTTTTAATGGGGAGCATCAAGTTTTTTCACTGGGACTTTCCCCTCTGTTAGTTTCCGGAACCTTCGATCCGACTACGGAAGAGAAGCTCTATACCATATTCAGCAATTTGGAAGGATTCCCGCTTGAGGAGCTAAGCCCGCGAAGTCACGAAAGCCTTCTTCGCGGCACCGTCAGCAGCAATTCTTTGGAGGAAGCACAGAAGGTCTGCGCTGACGGTGCCCTGGAGTTCGAAGACGTCACACTTTTCGGCTTCAGCCTCGAAATCGGGGATTTCCTGTATAAATTGAATGCCAATTCTATCTTCGTGGATTTCGCCGCTAACGATACGGACGGCAAACAAAACCCCATTCGTGCAGCCTTCGTACATAAAAACGGGGAAGAAGTGAGTCTGTACTTTACTGCCGGAGACATAGAGTATTCGGAAGATCTGGAGATCTGTAACAATTATCTCTCCATCACCCAGACCATGAGTCTTTGTGATGGTATCAGCCGCAGTGTCAGTGCTCAGAGTCCCGTAGAGCTCAAAGCGGTAGATAATTTTACTGGAGATGTGGTGAAAAACACTTCCGCATCCCAGCTCGAAGGTACATACAGCCTGTATGTGGATTCTCAGAATCCGAACTATTTTGTGTTCAATCTGGACCTCCTTCTGGATGGCAATAGCTTCAAACTTGAATACAGGGGAGAGCCGGTGGACTACTTGCTCGCCAAACCTTTCCCTCAGGGGATTTTTCTGAAGAGTGAGACTCGGGACATTACCGCCGTAACATACAGGGAGGAGGATGGAGTGGCGATAATATCCCTTAAGGATAATACTGAAAGGGAGGCTCAGATATGGATGCCGGTTTCGGATGTGGATGGAACTAATCACGGTTTTTCCCAGGCACCTGACATCTATAAGGTTACTTATGATTCCCAGACTTACAGCAGACCTAACGGCGATTCCGGTACCGTTAAGGTGTCTCGCAGTGAAAACAATATCCGAGTGGAGTTCACTAACTACGCCGGACTTAAGATAGCATACCAGGGAGGCTACGAATTGTTATGAATAAGAGTAAGTTATTGATATTGGCGGCATCGCTGCTGTTTTTTTCCTGTGAGAAGAACGATAGTCCCTCTCCAGATCCCGATTCTGAAAAGCAGGAGGCTCTCTTTCAATTCAGTTTCAACTCCGAGAGCAGAGATATTTGTGAGATGGCCTACAGGCTTTCGGAGGATAATGTGATGTTTGTGTTCAGGGGAGATGAGAAGACAGAGACTCTCGTCCAATTCGGACTTAAGTCTGTCTTCATAGGGAGGGAAAACAAGGTGGAGGACATCTATCATAATGATGACTACCTTTTCTTCTTCGAAGATAAAGACTATCTCTATACTCAATACCACGCCTTGAAGTCTGGTACTATCTATGTGTGCAAGCTGGAGGAAGAGGATAATTGGGATATAAAATTGGATCTGGTCCTGCCGGAAGGAAGCAGTTTTCTGCTTTCTTATCAGGGAAAGATTCTTAGACATGAATAAGATATGCGTATAGACAAGTATCTATGGGCCATCAGGGTCTTCAAGACCCGCAGTGAGGCCACGGAAGCCTGCAATGGCGGAAAAGTCAAGATAGACGGAGTGAACTGCAAGCCTGCTAAGGAAGTTAAGCTCGGGGAGATCATACAGATAAGGAAGGGTTCGGTCTTGTACAGTTACAGGGTTATCGCTCCTCTTGAGAATAGGGTGGGAGCATCTCTGGTGCATCTGTATGCTGAGAATCTCACTCCCGAGAGCGAATTGGCCAAGATGAAGGCTCCGGTGGAGACCTTTTTTGTGAAGAGAGACAGGGGCAGCGGAAGACCCACCAAGAAGGAGAGGAGGGTATTGGACAGTATGTTGGATTTTTTAGACGAAGAGGAAGATTAATAATGAAAGGAGTATATATTTTTCTGGCCGAGGGTTTTGAAGATATCGAGGCTCTGGCTACCTGTGATGCCCTCAGACGTGGGGGAGTGGATGTGCAGCTGGTATCTGTCACCGGAGAACTGCCGGTATGTTCTTCCCATGGGGTTCTGGTTCTGGCCGATATGCTTTTGGAAGACTGTGACTGCTCATTCGAAGGCATAGGAGAGCAGGATGTGATGATATTCCCTGGGGGCATGCCCGGGTCGAAGACATTGGCATCCGATGAAAGGCTGGTGGCTCTGATGAAGGAGCATTATGCCCAGGGCGGGGCAGTGGCAGCGATATGTGCCGCTCCTGGTCTGGTACTCAGCCAATTGGATGAGCTTCAGGGGCATAGGCTGACTTGTTTCGAGGGCTTTCAGACTGCTTTCGTGGAGAAGGGGGCAGAGTATGTGGTCCTGCCTGCAGTGCGCAGCGGGCGTATCGTGAGCGGAAGAAGCGCCGCGTATGCGGTGGAGTTTGGCCTGGAAGTGCTTAAGATGATAGCAGGGGAGCAGAAGGCTGAGCAGGTGCGTAAGGCGCTGCATAGCATTTGCTAAAGTGGGAAGTGTTTTCTAAATTTGTCAGATAGGAATATATGGATAATAATATACAGAGACTTTACGGGAATAATGTAAAGACTATGGTCAAGGACTTGAAGGCCATAGAAGATAGGGATAAACGCAGCCGTCAGGCCCGTGCCATAGTGAAGGTGATGGAGATTTTGAACCCTTCGGTAAAGACCACTGAAGAGGGAGAGCACAAGTTGTGGGACCATCTCTATATGCTGGCCGATTTCGATTTGGATGTGGACTCTCCTTATCCTTGTCCGCAGAAGGCTGATTTCGAGACTAAACCTGTCAGCATCCCTATGAAGGATACCAAGATAAGAGCCACCCATTACGGCAGAAACATTGAGAAGATTCTCGATCTGATCGCTGCTGAACCGGATTCTGAGACCAAGGAGTCGCTTATCCGTTCCCTGGCCATCTATATGCGTACCCAATACCTTATCTGGAATAAGGATTCAGTGTCTGACGAGACGATTTTCTCGGATATAGTTAAACTCTCCGAAGGCCGCGTGCAGATACCTGAAGGTATGACACTCAGCAAGATAGACAGTGCGGCCAATTATTCCAGACCTGGGATAGGAGTGCAGGGGGCTGCTTCCCGTAAACAATATAATAACAAGCGTAAGGCGAATTTCAGGAATAACAAGCGCAGATGAAAAAACTGATTAATCTTCAAGAAGAACAGAAGGAGTTGCTTTATTTTGTGATAGGCTGCGCAGTTGTTCTTTTTGATGTTTTCACTTTCGTGTCCATTTTCTCGTATCTGCTGCATTGGAGGGTAGATATGAGCGGGGAGGTCCTGCAGAATATGGCAGGCTCCTGGGGCTATCGATATGCGCGTTTTCTGGTAAGCAAGTGTTTCGGGCTTGCAAGTTTTGCCTTCAATGTCTTTCTGACTGCCCTCGCCGTCAAACTTCTTAAAGAAAAAACCGGTATTTCCTTATTCAGATTTGCCCTTTTGTCTGCTTACGGGTCCTTTGTCTTTAGTCTGCTGTTTGCTTTTATAGGCGGCTACGTGGGACTGGAGTTTGCTTTCGGCGGAGGACTTGGAGGAGATGTCGGCAGGTATGTGGTCGCTTTGGGGATAGGCGCGATGGGACCTGTGGTTACTCTGCTGCTGATAGTGCTGCTGATATTGATTTTCTTCATATTTGCCTGCAAGCCATTTGCCCGTATGCTGGCTTCAAGCAGAAAGAGGAAGGAGAAGCAGAAGAAAGAAAGAAAATTGGCAGAGACTGTAGTGGAAGAAAAGGAGGAGCAGATTCCGGAAGAAGCAGTAGAGGAGATGGTGGAAGCAGTAGAAGAGTCGGTGGAAGCAGTAGAGCCTGTGAAAGAGTCAGCAGATGAGCAGAGTGAATATCCTGAGATTCAGATAGTTGAGGGAGAGGAATTGGAGACCGACATAAAGAAGCCCCTGCCGAGGATAGATACCAGGCTGGATATGGCTTTCGGAGGTCTGCCTAATTTCAAATTTTTCTCTCTGGAACTGCTTAAGAGCTATGACGAATTAAGGCATGTCATCACTGAGGAGGAATTGAACAGGAACAAGGTCAAGATCTGTAATGCCCTTCGCAGTTATAAGATAGAGGTAGCGGGAATTGAGGCCCTGAAAGGCCCTACCGTTACTCTTTATAAAGTTATTCCTGGAGAGGGGGTCAAGATATCTCAGATTAAGAATCTGCAGGAGGATGTGGCCATGTCCTTGAATGCCGAGGGAGTGCGTATGTTCAATCTCTCGGATGCCGTGGGTATAGAAGTGGCCAATGACCAGCCGAGTGTGGTTCCTCTCAGGGCTCTGCTGAACAGTGATTCCTATAAGGAACTGAGTAAGAAATACGAATTGCCTGTGGCTTTGGGCGTGTCTGTGACCCAGAAGAATAAGATTTTCGACCTTACGCAGGCGCCTCATCTTCTGGTGGCCGGTGCTACTCAGCAGGGTAAATCCGTCTGTCTTAATGTGATTATCACTTCGCTGCTCTACGGTAAACATCCGTCTGAGTTGAAATTTGTCTTCATAGATCCGAAGATGGTGGAATTCTCTCTCTATTCTTCTCTTATCAAGCATTATCTGGCCGTGATTCCGGATGCTGAAGACGAAGAATCTGAGAAGCAGAGAGCTATAGTTAAGACTGCCAAGGATGCTCAGAGGGTGCTTATGTCCCTGTGCGAGGAGATGGATCAGCGCTATCAGCTGCTGGCCAAGGCCGGAATTAACAAGATTACCCTTTATAATGAGAAATTCAAGGACAGGAAGCTGAATCCTGAGAACGGACACAGGTTCCTGCCATATCTGGTAGTGGTGGTGGACGAGTATGCCGACCTTACCATGGTTACCGGAGGCACTCCTGAGGAGAGGGCGGCCAGCCGTAAGATTACCAATTGCATTATCAGACTTGCCCAGAAGGGCAGGGCAGCAGGTCTGCACGTGATTCTCGCCACCCAGCGTCCTTCTGTGGATGTAGTATCCGGAAGCATCAAGACCAATTTCCCTATGCGTATAGCCTTCCGTACTTCATCCCGTCAGGATTCGATGACCATCATCGATGCTCCAGGGGCTGAGAAACTTATAGGCAGGGGAGATATGATCTTCTTCGCCGGTATAGAGAGGGAGAGGGTTCAGTGTGCTCTCGTAGAGAGTGAGGAGGTAAGTGCCATTACTGATTTCATATCCTCTGAGACCAAGTATGGTCAGTCTTATAATATTCCTTATTATCTGCCGGAACCGCCTTCAGATAAGCCTTCGGGGACTTCGGATATGTCTGCCGGTGAGCTGGACGACAGATTTGAGGAAGCTGCCAGACTGGTGGTCAGCACCCAGAATGCCTCCACTTCTTCCCTGCAGACCAGAATGTCCATGGGTTTCGCCAAGTCTGCCAGGGTTATGTCCCAGTTGGAGGCTGCTGGAATAGTGGGCCCTCAGGACGGCGCTAAGAAACGGCAGGTGCTGGTGGGAAGTCTTGAAGAATTGGATGAACTATTAAGTAAGATGTAAGATGAAAAAACTCGTATTTGCCTTTATGGCTTTATTGTCTTTCGGTGCTTTGTCGGCTCAGGAGCAGCCTTCAGAGATGCTTTCTGAGCTGCGTAAATACAGATTGAAGGTAAATTACGAGTACGAGATAACGGGGCTTCAGGATGTAAAGGTGGTAGGAACTGCCATTATTCAGAATAACTGTTTCCGTCTGGAAGGGGCGGGTCTGCTCATTCTCTGTGATTCCGAATCTATCTGGACTATCGATCTGGAAGGTAAGGAGGCCTATGTGGAGGAAGCTGGCCAGATGGATTATCTGGATTATGTTACCGACTTGAACTGGGAGAATGACAGTCTTGTCGGAAGTGTGGCCATTCCGAATGGAACCATTTTGAATTTTTCACTTTTTGATATAGAAAAATCGCCTGTCAGCGGCGATCTTTCCCTTTTCGTTCCGTCTGAGGATTTCTTTAATGACGGGGCGGACTGGATAATAACAGATTTACGATAATCATGAAACATTTTATAGCTATTGTATCTGCTTTATTGCTATCTGCATTCAGCCTTGTTCACGGAAGAGAGTATGTGGACAGGATTTATCATTCCGAATTGGGACAGGATATCCCTTATAAGATAGCCTTCCCCGAGAACTTCGATCCTGCCAAATCATATCCTCTTCTGCTTTTCCTTCATGGCTCGGGAGAGAGGGGGACGGACAATTCCCTGCAGATTCACCACGGCGGGGATTTGTTTCTTAATGATCCTGGTTTACAAGATGTTATAGTAATAGCTCCCCAGTGCCCTAAAGAAGATTACTGGGTTAATATCGTTCCGGTTTCAGATAATTCCAAAAGAATGTTCTCCGAGATTGCTCCCATATCTGTATCCCTGTACGGAGTCAAGTCCTTGCTCGACGCTTTCATTTCCCTGGGTTTCGTGGATGCTGAGCATATCTATGGTTGCGGCCTGTCCATGGGAGCTTTCGGAATTCTCGATCTCACGGTGCGTTATCCGGATTTTTTCGCTGCAGTGCAGCCTATCTGCGGCGGTATCAACTCTGAGAGGCTTAAAGCCTGGGAGGGCAGAACGGCCTTCCGTTTCTTCCACGGCCTTAAAGACGATGTGGTCCTCCCGAGTTTCTCCATAGAGGCCAATTCCATCCTCCAGGACAAGGGTGTGGAATCCTCCATCGTCCTCTATCCCGAGGCCAATCATAACAGCTGGACTCCTGCTTTCGCCGAGCCTGACTTCATAAGCTGGCTTTTGAAGCACTAGAGCTCTTCCTCCTGGCCGGCACTTACATACCAGAGGAAACCTCTCACCTGTTCGTAGCCCATCTCCTGGAACAGCTTGACATAGCGTCTGATCTGGGAGTGGTATTT
>JBJEBS010000019.1:0-3917 GCA_051870275.1 Candidatus Cryptobacteroides sp. | reverse complement strand
CCTGAGGAAGAGGATTTAGGAGAAGGGTCAGATAAACAGAGAAATGTGCGTGGGATAAAGTTTCGCAAGCAGCACAAATCTCTTAATATTAAATAATTAGTTACTTGCGAAACTTGAGATAATTAGTAGTGTTAAGCGAATAATCTAAACAAATATTATATGGCAGAAAAGTTACAAAAATTAATGAACGACTCGCCTATTGCCAGGTGGAGCGTTCTGATTCTCGTAGCCCTTATGATGTTCTTCGCCTATATGTTCGTGGATGTAATGTCCCCGCTCAAGTCATTGGTCGAAGGATCTCTGGGCTGGGACAGCGGAGTATTCGGCAAGTATGCCGCCTCTGAATACATCCTGAATGTATGCGGCTTTCTGATTATAGCGGGTGTCATTCTGGACAAACTCGGAGTCCGCTTCTCAGGTATTCTATCAGCCGGTCTGATGGTACTGGGCGCTGGAATCAAGTTCATAGGCATCAGCGACTGGTTCCAGACCACACAGTTCGCACAGTGGCTCGGAAGCTGGTGGGTAGAGATGCCGGCAAGCGCCAAGATGGCTTCCCTGGGCTTCATGATCTTCGGCTGCGGCTGTGAGATGGAAGGCACCAACGTGTCGAAAATATTGGCCAAGTGGTTCAAAGGCAAAGAAATGGCTCTCGCGATGGGACTTGAGATGGCCATCGCCCGTATAGGTGTGTTCGGAGCCATGTGGATATCCCCGTTTATCTCAAACAAGTTCGGAGGCTCGGTGATGGCACCGGTAGGATTCTGCGGAGCACTTTTAGCAGTAGGTCTTATCAATTTTATCATCTTCGGAGTGATGGACCGCAAGTTCGACAAGCAGCTGGTAGCTGCAGGACTCGCTACTGAGGAGAAATCTCCAGAGGATGAATTCCACGTAAAAGACCTGAGCGCCATCTTCAAAAGCAAGATGTTCTGGATAGTAGCCCTGCTCTGCGTACTGTACTACAGCGCCATCTTCCCATTCCAGAGATACGCCCCTAACTTCTTAGAGGAAACCCTGAAGATAAGCCTCGATGATGCCTCCCATATGTTCAGCGTCTTCCCTATTCTGGCTATGATTCTGACCCCTGTGCTGGGCATATTCCTGGACAGGATAGGCAAAGGAGCATCGATGCTGATGACCGGCTCCATAATTATGATAGTCTGTCACCTGTGCTTCGCCTTCGTACTTCCTATATATCCTCAGAAGTGGCTGGCCACCGCACTTATCCTGATACTGGGAGTCAGTTTCTCCCTGGTACCGGCAGCTCTGTGGCCATCGGTACCAAAGATAATTGACGAAAAGATTCTGGGATCAGCC
The DNA here is from genome assembly GCA_051870275.1 of Candidatus Cryptobacteroides sp. Lineage (GTDB taxonomy): Bacteria > Bacteroidota > Bacteroidia > Bacteroidales > UBA932 > Cryptobacteroides. The sequence continues at coordinate 2,597 of JBJEBS010000019.1, read as the reverse complement.
TATTGTCTGATATTCTGGGTTCAGAACATCGGTCTCTGTCTGGTTCCTATTCTTATCGGAAACCTTCGCAACAGTACCGGAAGCTATCTGATTCCTATGATAGTGTTCTCAAGTTTCGGAGTACTTGCCTTTATCTTCAGCATTCTTCTCAAGAGAGAAGACAAGAAGAAAGGCTATGGTCTGGAACTCCCGAATATCCAGAAATAAGACTAGAACGGAAGATCATCCGTATCATCGGCAGGCGTCACAGTTGGTGGCGCCTGTACTGTTTGTGGCGCAGCGTACTGCGGAGCAGCATACTGTGGAGTGCTCTGGGCTGGAGCATAAGATGGAGCGGCGGCTGGAGCAGCCTGCTCTGAATCGGACCTGCGGCCGAGGAGCTGAAGATTATCAGCAACTATCTCAGTGACATACTTTTTAACTCCGCTCTGGTCAGTATAGTTACGGGTCCTGAGCTTTCCCTCCACATAGAGCTGCGAGCCCTTGTGGACATATTTCTCCACATAGTCGGCAGTAGTTCTCCAAGCAGTGATATTGTGCCATTCAGTGGTCTCACGGGTCTCACCGTTACTCTCCCTGCGACGCTCAGAGGTAGCCAGAGTGAACGATACGACTTTCACATTCCCTTCGAGATAACGTACGTTAGGATCTCCCCCGACGTTACCTATCAACATTACTTTATTCAAAGACATAACAATATATTTTACACCTGGACACTTTATCCAAGCAAGTGCAAGTTAACATTATTTTTTCGGATAATCGAAGATTATCGAAAGAATTGCAAAAAATCCCATCACGAAAGGATAGTACAGATAAGGAATGATGGCAGAGGAGGAAATCTGTGCCAGGCTGGAAGCCATAAGCAGCTGGGCTCCATATGGGAGCAGTCCCTGAATGAGGCAGGAGAAGGTATCCAGGATGCTGGCCACCTTGCGCGGCGCGATTCCGAAGCGCTTGCCTATATCCGAAGAGATACCGCCGGTAGTGATGATGGCTATGGTGTTGTTAGCCGTACAGACATTGGCCAGACTGACCAGAGCAGCTATACTGGCCTGAGCCCCTCTGCGGCCGTTCACCCTGCGGGTGAGGCGCTCGATGATGAAATCGAGTCCACCGTTATGTCGAATCATCTCAAGCAGTCCGCCGGCAAGCAGAGTCACTATGATGAGTTCGCTCATGGAAGATATGCCTCCGCCTATGGACACCAGCCAGGACACCCAGGTGAAATCCCCATAGACAAAACCGATTACGGCATTCAGAAGGATTCCTGAAATGAGTACCACAGTAACATGAGCCCTGAGCAAAGCCAAGACTATGACCAGAATATAAGGAATGAGCTTGATGGGATTCACCGACTCGAAATCCGGCCTTTCTATCTGAAGATTCCATCCCAGGACCACATATAGCACACTTACTATTATGACTGCTGGAAGTATTATCTGGATATTAGTCTTAAATTTCTGGTGCATCTCACAACCGGCAGCTCTGGTGGCTGCTATGGTGGTATCCGATATAAAAGAGAGGTTATCTCCGAAAAAGGCCCCGCCCACTATGATGGCGGCCATAAACTCCACTCCTATCCCCGCCTGCGTCGCTATTCCCGAGGCTATAGGGACCAGTGCCACTATAGTGCCCACAGAAGTACCCAGGGACATGGAGATAAAACAGGCTGTAAGGAAAAGTCCGGTGTAAAGAGCTCTGGCAGGAATCAGACTCAGAGTCAGGGACACGGTAGCCTGAACCGCGCCTATGTCCTTGGCCGTACCGGCAAATGCTCCTGCCAATATGAATATCCATATCATCAGCAGGATGTTAGGATGCCCAGCACCTTTGGAGAAGATCTCCAGGCGCTGTGAAAGTTTTCCCTTGGTCGTAAGTACTGCATACACGCAGCTGATAAGAAAGGCTGAACAGATAGGTACCTTGTAAAAATCTCCTGCTATTATGGAAGACAGGAGATATACTACTAAAAAAACGACAAGGGGGCTTAATGCGAAAAGTCCCTTTTTAAGATTCATAGTTTTTCGATATTTTTTGAATAATTATTACCAGCGCTGCACCCAGCACCATAGCCACTATGGCCCCTGGAATCTGTAGCCCGTGACCAGCAGCCTCGACTGCCTGCATATCTGCCCAAGGCCAGACTTTCAATATAGTACCCAGCACGAAGCCCACCAGAATAAGCATGGTGGCTTTCTCATATTTCGAAAGTAACCATTTGAGGAATTTGGAGAAAGCCACGATTCCCACTACTGCACCCAGTGCGAAAGGCAGAAGTATCCCCCAATTCAAGGCGCTCACATCCAGAGCCCTCATCACCGCATCATAATTCCCGAAAATCTGCAGGACAAAGCTCCCTGACACTCCCGGAAGAATCATAGTGCAGATAGCTACAGCTCCACTTATAAAATAAAACCAGGCAGCATCGGGAGTATGGGTAGGAGTCAGATAACAGAAGACCAGACCGAGGGCGATTCCTATCAGCACCCAGAGCACATCCTTCCATTTGAAGTCCTTCACCTGCAGGAGCATATATACGGCTGAGACTATGATAAGCCCGAAGAAAAAGGCCCAAGTCAGCACCGGATATTCGGCCA
>JBJEBS010000018.1:0-14731 GCA_051870275.1 Candidatus Cryptobacteroides sp. | reverse complement strand
TTGCTCCCCTTGTAGGACTTGAACCTACGACCCCCTGATTAACAGTCAGGTGCTCTAACCAACTGAGCTAAAGAGGAATTTATGTCACCCGTCTCAAACGGGATTGCAAATGTACTACAAAAAATGAAAACCGCAAAGTTTTTTGAAAAAAATTTATAAATTTGTACTATGACTTTAGAACTATTCTCTTCTTTGCTTGAAGAATTCATTTCGAAAAACGACACCATTTCGGTGACGGGACTCGGCGTATTCAGGGCCAGCATCCAGGCAGCCAGCATCTCGGACAACGGATTCACTATCAATCCCCCTTACAGGAAATTGGAATTCAAGTCCATTCAAAACCCTGAGGAAGGCACAGCCTTCGAAAAATTATTGGCCGCCAAGTATAAAATAAGCATAGAAGAAGCCAAAAGAGAGACAGAGGAGATATGTTCCCTGATTCTCAATTCATTACAAGAGGAGCAAGTGGTAGAGCTGCCGAACTTCGGCAAATTCAGAAGCCTGGATAACGGAGAAGTCTTCTTCATAATGGATATGGATGCCGATATCTATCCTGAAGGTTTCGGCCTGGAGAGGGTATCCCTGAAGAACAAGAATGTGAAGTCTATCCTTCAACCCATCAATAAGGTAATTCCAGCCCAGATTGAAGGTGGCGACACAGATACAGTTGTAGAGCAAGTGGAAGAGCCGAAAGAAGAGATGGAGGAAGCAGAGGACTCAAAGGAGCAGAAGGCAGTGGAAGAGAAAGAGAGCGTGGAAGAAAAGAAAAAAGAATTGGCAGAGAAAGATAAGAAGAAGAAACAGAAAAAGGGCGGGAAAGTGTTCTGGAGGCTGCTGTGGGCTCTGATAATTCTGGCAGTGGTGCTGCTATGCGCCTTCCTGCTGCTGTCCAGATTCTATCCTGAACTCCTGGATAAGATTCTCTATAGTCCTGAAGAACTGGAACTTATAAAGTCCTTAGGAATATGATGGATGAAATAAGCAAATTTTTACAAGACCAACTCTCGGTGTGGCCCCTGGCCTCCAGCAATTTCAGAGGCCTCAAACAGGCCCGCGTGAAAGAATTGAAAGTGGGCGGAATCAACTGCCTTGCACAGCATAACCCCTGTCGAATAGCCTCTTCCACCGCTGAAGTGGACGCCGCTTCGCTTGCTGCCAGACCTTGTTTTCTCTGCGTTCCGAACCGCCCTGCCCAGCAGTTCCACATCAAATTCGAGGGGCGTAAGGACAGACATTATAATATTCAGGTTAACCCCTACCCTATATTTCCCAGCCATTTCGTAATCGCGAGGGACATTCACAGTCCGCAGTCTATCTGGCATAACTTCGTGGATATGATGGACTTCGCCCGCAAATACCAGAATTATCTGGTTTTTTACAACGGGCCTTTCAGCGGGGCATCAGCTCCTGACCACATGCATTTCCAGGCCATACCTAAAGACTTGCTGCCGCTGCAGAAAGCCATAGACGCATTCCTGGACCAGGCCGGAGAGCCACTTACTACAGGCCAAGATGCCAAGCTGTATCACTTCCCCGAATTCTGCAGGGGCATCTATGCCTTCCGCTCCGACACGCCGAAGTCACTGGCCAAGCTTTTCTACCGACTGGTGGACTGCGCGCCTCTGCACGAGGGAGAGCCAGAACCGCGCCTCAACCTCTACATCTACTGTTACAGGAATGAATACCGCTGCTTCGTGGTACTCAGAGGCCAAGTCCGCTCCCACCACTATTACAGCACGGGAGAAGACCACCTGACCATGACCCCTGGAGCGGCCGATATGGCGGGCTTCTTCGTATGTCCGAAATTGAATGATTTCGAGAAACTTAACTCTCAGCTTCTGGAAGAAATCCTAGAAGAAGTCAGCATCAGTCCTGAAGAGGAGGAGATGATAGCCTGGAGACTGACCCGCACCCAGACCAGATATAACATACCTATTCTGAGCGGAGACAGAATCAATTTCGAGATGATCTCAGACGGAGCAGGTCCTCAGAGCGTGAGCTACTGCGACGGTAGGATAGAATACGGCGGAGTGCTCTATGACGAACTCTTCTTCGACAGTGTCACCAGATCCAAGGTTTTCGGAGAACCGTCTTTCGTAATAGAGAGTGAAGGGGAAAGACTATTGTTTGCGGGTTCATTGATATTCAATGTGATAAATGGCACGATTCGTGCAATAAACCGAATTGGCATAGAAAATTATATGCTAAGTGTATTGTCGCAGACCTATCCCGAAGTTACTGACGTGGAATTTTTAAAGAAAGAGGCCATCTCTCTTCGCAGTGCCATCACCCGAGGCGAAGTTCCGCTGAAAGCATACAAGGGACTCTCGACAGAAATATCAACCTATGTCCGTCAGGCGATAGACAGCACCTGGGGACTACTAAATTAAAGGCTTATGAGGTTTATTAATTTCACATTTGCAGCAATTCTTGCTGGAGTTCTGGCCCTTAGCCCAGAGGCATCGGCACAGACTCGAAGAGAAAGCAGACCTGAACGCAGCACGCAGAGTACAAAAGTTGAAAAACCAAGCAAAGCTCCAAGCAAAAAACCGGATAAACCCGCTGCCAAACCAGCTCAGAAACCAAGTACTCCGACTACCAAACCCGACAGCAAGCCATCTACAAAACCTGGCACCGGCAGAAGGCCAGCTCCAGGAGCTGACACTCCGACCAAAAAGCCTGTCCAGACCAAACCGGCAGACAAGCCTTCGAGCAAGCCGAGCGAAGCTAACAGCAATACTGGCCGCAGACCTACTCCAGGGGCCGACAGACCTGTAAACAACAGACCAGAGACTAAGCCTTCGGACAGATCGAACGAAACTACTGGCAGAAGACCTGCTCCAGGAACTGACAGACCGAGTGCTAGACCTTCTGACAGACCTGCTCCAGGTCCAAAGCCGGAAGCTGGTTTCAGAGACCCGCACCAGCCGCCAAGGGTGCCACCTTACGAGCGCAGACCTATCTCCCATAGGAACCCAAGCCGTTTCTATGACCACGGTCACCACTACTACGGCTACAGGATAAACAGCCTGCCTCACCACCATGAAGTGAGAATCTGCTGGGGACACAGGTACTATCTCTGCGACGGCATCTACTACAGACTCTACAACGGCCACTACTATGTATGCCGTCCGCCATACGGATATTATTTCGCGCCAAGTGTTTACGCCTACACTCCTGCTCTTTGTAACTTCGCTTATTACTCCTACTGGAACAGGCAGTACAATATCATAAACGAGAATTTCCGCGTGATCGAGGAGCAGAACAGGCTCATAGCCCAGAACAACGCCCTTCTGGCCCAGCAGAACACTGAACTCAGAGCACAGGACGCCGTGATGAGCCAACGCAGTTCGGACTCATACATGCTGGCAAAGCAACTTGGCCTGATACAGAGTTATGCCGCCATAGGCGTGAACTATTACTACGACGACGGAGTGTTCTTCATTCTGAACTCAAAGGGAGAGTACGAGACCATCATTCCTCCTGCCGGAGCCATCATAGACAATCTGCCGGACGACTTCACGATAGTAACCCTGAGCGATGGCAAGGAATACTACCTGATAGATGAAACAGTATATATGGTAGTTATCAACGAGGGAAAAGCCGTATTCGAAGTCCTCGGACAGTTACAGAGCTAATTTAACAGTACTATCATACAGGCGGCGGGCAGTTTCAGCTGACCCGCTACTTTTTATTTCTACCGACAGCTCCCCTTCTCCGAAAGAAATCTTCTTGTCTTCAAGTAATTCCACTATGTGGCGAGCCACTGCCGGAGCCGGATCCAGGAAACTTATGTCAGGACCTGCAATCTTTTTCATCACTGGCAGCAGGAATGGATAGTGGGTGCAGCCCAGAACAACCACATCCGCACCGGCAGAGAGAATTGGACTAAGGCTCTTCTCCACCACAGCCTCCGCCTCCGGCCCGCTTGTCCTGCCGCCTTCCACCAGTTCCACGAAGCCCTCCCCCACTCGCTCCACGACTTGAACTCCTATGGCACAAGCCTGCTTGGTATGCAGATATTTCTCTGAATGCAAAGTACTTTCAGTAGCCAGCACCCCCACCACGGCCTTTCTGCTCAAAGCCACCGCCGGCTTTATCGCCGGCTCCATTCCTATGAATGGAATTTCAGGCCAATTCTCTCTTAAGCTCTGTATCGCTGCTCCAGTGGCAGTATTGCAGGCTACGACTATGGCCTGAGCCCCTTCACTGACAAGAGTCTGCACTATCTTAAGGCTCCTGTCTATGATATACTCCCGACTTCTGCCCCCGTATGGACAATAAGCATCATCCGAAAAATAGATATACTTTTCTGAAGGCAAGACTTTGAGAATCTCCTTCAGAACACTTAATCCTCCGCTTCCGGAATCAAATATGCCGATACAAGCCATAATGAAAAACTGAATGTACAAATATACCGATATTTTTGATTAAATTTGCGCGATATGACGACATCAGAGCAGATAAAAGACCTTCATACGAGAATAGCCACCCTCGAGAAGTGTCTGCATATTGATGAAAAGAGAAAAGAAGTGGCTGTAAAAGAGGAAGAAAGCCAAAGTTCCTCCTTTTGGGACGACCCGAAGAAAGCAGAATTATTTCTAAAGGAACTAAATTCCGTCAAATCCTGGATTATCGATTACGACAAGACCCTGAGCGCAGTGGAAGACCTGGACGTACTGCAGGAGTTTTCCAGTGAGGAAGATTCTTCAGAACTGGATGCAGCGTTTCTGAACGCCACAAAACTGGTGGAAGACTTGGAGTTGAAGAATATGCTGGGAGAGGAAGGAGATAAACTCGGTGCAGTGCTTACCATTAATTCCGGAGCAGGTGGAACAGAGGCCAACGACTGGTCTGCGATGCTGATGAGAATGTACCTGAGATGGGGCGAGAGGAATGGTTACAAGATGACCATCACCGAGAATCTGGAAGGTGACGAAGTAGGCATCAAGAGTGCCACCATATCCTTCGAAGGAGACTTTGCCTACGGCTACCTCAAATCCGAATCCGGAGTTCACCGTCTGGTAAGAATCTCCCCTTTCAATGCCCAGGGCAAACGCCAGACCACTTTCTCTTCAGTCTTCGTATATCCTCTGGTAGATGACTCCATAAACATAGAGATAAACCCTTCCGATCTGGAATGGGACACCTTCCGTTCTGGAGGACACGGGGGCCAGAACGTGAACAAGGTGGAGACCGGTGTGAGGGTCAGGCACCTGCCTACAGGAATCACTGTAGAGAATACCGAGACCAGAAGCCAGCAGGATAATAAGCAGAACGCCCTCCGCATTCTCAAATCCCGCCTCTACGACATAGAACTTCAAAAGCGAAGAGAAAAACAGGCAGAACTGGAAGGTCAGAAGAAGAAGATAGAATGGGGCTCACAGATACGCTCCTATGTTCTGCATCCCTACAAGATGGTGAAAGACCTGAGGACAGGCTACGAGACTGCTGACACCCAGGGAGTTCTGGATGGGGATATCAACGATTTTATGAAAGTATTTTTAATGAATAAAGAATAACTATGGCAGAATTCAAGTATGCACCTATGTTTCAATTAGGTGAAGACCAGACTGAGTACTACAAGATTCCAGGCTCGGAGAAACTCGTGAGCGAAGGCGATTTCGAAGGTCACAAGATTCTCAAAGTAAGCCCTGAAGCTCTCACCCTTATGGCGAACACCGCCTTCCGCGACGTGAGCTTTCTACTTCGCCGTTCACACAACCTCCAGGTAGCCAAAATATTGAGCGATCCCGAGGCTTCGGCTAATGACAAGTATGTAGCCCTCACCTTCCTGCGTAATGCGGAAGTGGCTGCTAAAGGCAAACTTCCTCTATGCCAAGACACGGGTACTGCCATCGTGCACGGAGAAAAGGGTCAGGGAGTATGGACAGGCTTCTGCGATGAAGAGGCTCTCTCCCTGGGAGTTTTCAAGACTTATACCGAAGAGAATCTCCGTTACTCTCAGAATGCCCCTCTGGACATGTACAACGAGGTGAACACCAAATGTAACCTCCCTGCCCAGATAGACATCGAATCCGTAGAAGGTAACGAATACCATTTCCTCTGTGTAACCAAGGGTGGCGGTTCAGCTAACAAGACCTATCTCTATCAGGAGACCAAGGCCAGAATCCAGAACCCTGGCACCCTGGTTCCATTCCTGGTGGAAAAGATGCGTTCGCTGGGAACAGCCGCCTGCCCTCCTTACCACATAGCTTTCGTGATCGGTGGCACTTCAGCCGAAAAGAACCTGCTCACGGTAAAATTGGCATCCACTCATTACTATGACAGCCTGCCGACCAGCGGAGATGAGACCGGAAGGGCTTTCCGTGACCTCGCGCTTGAAGAAGAGTTGCTCAAAGAAGCGCAGAAAATCGGTCTGGGCGCACAGTTCGGCGGCAAATACTTAGCTCACGACATCAGGGTCGTAAGACTTCCTCGTCACGGTGCCAGCTGCCCTATCGGTCTGGGAGTGAGCTGCTCTGCAGACCGTAACATCAAGGCCAAAATTAACTTCGAGGGTATCTGGATTGAAAAGATGGATGACAAGCCATACGAGCTCATTCCTGAAGAACTTCGTGCCCAGGGAGAAGGCGAGGCCGTGAAGATAGAACTGGACCAGCCTATGTCCGAAATTCTCAAGGAACTGAGCAAATATCCTGTCAGCACCCGTCTGAGCCTTAACGGTACCATCATAGTAGCCAGAGACATAGCTCATGCCAAGATTAAAGCTCGTCTGGATGCAGGAGAAGGCATACCTGAGTACTTCAAGAATCATCCTGTGTACTATGCCGGACCTGCCAAGACGCCTGCAGGGCTGCCTTGCGGTTCGCTGGGTCCTACCACTGCCGGAAGAATGGATCCTTATGTGGATGAATTCCAGACCAATGGAGGCTCTATGGTGATGCTGGCGAAGGGTAACCGCAGCCAGGCCGTGACCGATGCCTGCAAGAAACACGGCGGATTCTATCTCGGTTCCATCGGAGGTCCTGCTGCCATTCTCGCTCAGAACAATATCAAGAGCATAGAGTGCGTAGAATACCCAGAACTTGGGATGGAAGCTATCTGGAAAATCAGGGTGGAAGATTTCCCTGCCTTTATCCTGGTGGATGACAAAGGGAATGATTTCTTCAAGAAAATAGGACTATGATTTTTCAAATCCTAAGATAATTACTATCTTTGCAGGGCGCGGGCGTGTTGAAATTGGTAGACAAGCTAGACTTAGGATCTAGTGCCGGAAGGCGTATGGGTTCGATTCCCTTCGCCCGCACAAAAGAGCTTTAATTCTTAAATGATTTATAAAACCGCAGAGTCTTCACGACTGTGCGGTTTCTTTTCAAATCAATACATATGCCTTTCGGCTAACCCCAGGTCATCACTCCTGAGGTATGGGTCTATTTTTATCTAACTCTCCTTGATAGCTTTCAGGATATAGTTGATATGCCATTGTAGGGAACGTTTGCTGCCTTTATCGAGGGCTATTCTTCCCAAAGCTCAGCAATCCTCTTCCCTAACTTAGCTTTTACGTCCATCATTTCGATATCAAAAGCTCTTAAACTCAGCCCAGGTCGGCTTCTCAGCTTCGACCTCCACTTCAATTTTGTCCGGGAGATTGACAAAGAAATCAAATCCCGTCCAGGCCTCCACCTCGTCCACACTTACAACATAATTCGTATAAGAATCCGAAGTGTATGCCTTATGCTCAAACCAGAAACCAATAGCGCTTGCCGATGTCACAGTGCTTCCCGTGTACTTTACCCTAAGGACAAGTTTATAGAAATAGTTCGGAATAGGACAATCCTGCGAAGAATTTGACTTCGGAGTCACATAATTAATTGTCTTACTCTCCCCTTCCTTATTGAAAGCTACGCCTGTCACCACATAGATTTCCTCTGATGTATCTTTGACAATAGACTGCACCGCCTCTTCAAGCTTACTCCAGATTCCGCTGTTGAAACTGTTTTGAATCTGAGGCACCTGATTGGTTACATAGAATGTCTGCTTCTGCATATCGGAATCGCCATTCCTCGATGCGTTAGGGCACATATGACCGCGGGAGTATGTTTCGTCACTATAGCTAAGGGAGCACAGGTCAGCTTGATACTGTTCATCTATCGAAGGACTGTAATACCAGGAGGACGGCCTGCTCAATGAGCCCATATAACTACTGCTCAACGGATACGCCGTCCAGAGAGAAGTCATCATCTCAGTATCGTAGAAGTGCGTATAATTGCGCACCGAGCTACCGTAGTACGTATTCGTGACGTATCTGCTTCCTTTTTTTGCCGATGCGAGCTCGAGCCAACTCTCATCTACCGCCGGTGCCGAGTTTGTACGAAAACTGTCCGTAGTGCCATAAAAAGTCTCCACCGAACCGTCAGTTCCCTGCACCGTAGCATATGCGCGATAGTAGTAGTCCGTCCCCGATTCAAGGCCACTAAGCGTTGCGTTGAAGGACGATTCTGTCCCGCATCTAACCGAAGTAAAGGAACTTGATGATATGCCGTATTCGAAGCCTGTCTCCGTAACTGTCCCTGTTACTGAGGAATAAGAGCCAGACAGGGTCGCCCCTGTCTGACTGATATTCGATACAGTTCCGGTCGTTACGCTCGCGTTGGGCTCTTCGTTGGGTTCTTGCCCACCGGCGCCTCCGCCGGATGTTGGTCATTCGGAATATTTAAATACAACAGAGATTGACTTCAATCTGATTTGCTTTCCAGGTTTTGTAATCTTTATTGCCAAATCCTTCACGAATACTATTGCATCGTCCTTTGTAACAGTGTATACTACATCTGTATATGTTTTACTAGTCGGCAATGTCCCGCTTTGAGTAGCAGAAGCCGAAGTTGTACAATCTGAATTTGCAAATATAGTGAATGTGGAAGCTGACGGGTTCGTTCCACTACCATATGTTGCAACATTCAATGTGATTACGACGTCAGATTGAATAGTCTTATTTGTAAATATATCTGTAATAGTAGCAATACTTGTATCACCGGTATTAGGTACTTTATAGTACGAAGATTCATCACTATAATCTGTTAATGACCAATCTGAAAGTCCATAACCATATTGTTGAGAGAAATTCTTAATCTCAGCCGCTACCTGTATCAGAGTAATAACTTTGTTTATTCCACCAGCAGTAATGGTTATGTCTGCATTTCTCTCCGTAGATTCTGTATTTGCGCTTACAACAACCTCAAAAGATGCTGCTGTTTTATTGCTAATTGCGAAGTTGGTCTCATCATTTGATGACACGGTCCACCCATCTACATTTGTATCTACAGTAATGGTAATAGTCTCACCTGCTGCATCAATACTGGTTTTACTTGCTGAGACTTTAAGGAACGGAGTACTATCTGTAACTGTCAACACAAATGAAGCCCTTGCTTCACGATAATCAGCCGATTCAGCCGCGATAGCAGTAATTGTGGTTGTTCCGGCTTTCAAAGGGGTAATCTCACCAGTCTCAGATATTGTTGCAACAGTTTCATCACTGGATGTATACGAAACAGATGTCTTTACACCACTTAAATCCAGAGAAGGAAGTTCTTTCACTGAAGTATATATGTCAATGCTTCCTGTTTCTGATGAATAAGAAATTGTTTGCGTCTCTCTTGTGTCATTCTTCCTATAAATCTGCACATCTCCTTGTCCGGAAGAATAACAAGAGAATATTTTCAATGATGAATTATACTTCAATAAATTATGTGTATTTGTTCCATTTGCCTTAATTGTAGCAATATTGCTTGCAATTGCAATAGTCCATGAACCATTAGCATCAAGAATTGTATTGGTTCTAAGATAATTACTTGAGCTACTTGCTGCACACAAATAACCATCACCTGTTGACAAAGAGAATGTTCCTGTCGTAGTACCTTCGCCGAGAGTCAGTTGTTGTACTTCATTGGTAATTGTAACAGTATTGTCTGCATTCTTAGTAATAGCAACTTGTCCTCTATTGTTAGCTTTCTGTGTAGTAGACAGAGCGTAATCTGAAGAAGCCGCAACAATTACAATCACATCTCCATTTGCCAACTCTGAAGCGTCTGTTACAAGAGTCCAAGCTTCATCAGAAACGATAGGAGCTTCAACAACTGTCAACTCATAACTTCCAGTGCCTTCGTTGTAGGTCTCGTCAGCAGCGACTGTTACAGAGATAGTAGTAGTACCTGCTGCCACAAGAGTAATCTCACCAGTATTAGCATCGATGGTAGCGACACCGGTATCAGAAGAAGCCCAAGTCTTAGCTCCTGAAGACTGAGCGGTTAGAACAGGATATGTATTCTCAGCACCTATCGTAGCTGTATAACTTGTCGGGTCAAAAGAGATAGTTTGATCCTGTTTAATTACCGGTTTAGACGGCTTCTCTCCAGAGTAAACATAAACTTCATCCAGGAAGAAACGGTTATTTGAAGTATTTTCAGCAGAGAAAACAATCTTAGTCTCACTGTCGGCCCCTGAAATAGTACAAACATACTCAGTCCAAGCACCTTTTTCAAGGGTAATCGCAGAAGGAGTAACTGTTCCATTACCAGAAACACTCAGTGAAATTGTAGTGTTTTCACTTGTAAGATCCCATGCTCCTGCTTTAAACCAGAGAGTAGCTTCAGATGTCGTAATACCCAAAGATGGCGTTGTGGCAGTTCCCTTTTTGCTACCAAATCCAAGCTTTAAACACTTACTAGCACCACCTTGATTTTCAAATACCCATCCTGTATTATCTAAATTTTCATCTTTAACATCATTTGATGCAATAGTGCCCTTCCACTCTCCATCATTAGCACCAGTACCATCAATCTTATCAAATGACTCATAGAAGAAAAGAATAGATGGTGTTACCGCCTTGTCTTCCCATTTCTCAGCAGAGATAGCTTTGGTGACCCTATACAGCTTTCCAGCCTCATACATATCTGGCTCAGCAGGGGTCCTACTGATCGTGAAAGTCTTAGTGGCTGTCTCAACTTTAAGGGTCATTGAGTCATATATTGTAGGAAGCACATTGAACCAAAGCTGGAAGTCCAGTGCATTAGGCGCCTCAACTGGGAAGGTAATCGTGATTGATTTAAGATCTTCATCGGCAGCCCAGGCGAAATCAGATACAAAAGCTGAACTTGAAGCGATAGCAGCACCGTCTCCACTGACAGTAAGAGTGGCTTTAGTTACATCCTCGTCAAGATCACTTGTGAAGTGGAAGTAGGCGATAGCAGTCTGACGCTCCATCTGGAAAACGATGTCTTTACCTGCATCATCCTTTCCTGCAGCTGCATTGATAGCAGAAGCCTTGCCGACCATAATATCGTACTTACTATTATATGCATTACCCTTCTGAGTACGATCAGAGCCGAAATCCACATGCTTATCTCCAGCATCTGGTACCGGATAAGCTGCACGATAATTCCACTCTCCAGTATATTGAGGAAGTTCAGCGGTAAAAGAGTTTCCATTCCAAGTTGCAGAAACGGTTCCTTCCGTCAGCTCATCATTAAGATAATATACACTTATTACATCATCCACCTCCCACGCAGCCTGGAAAGCAGTCTCTCCAAAATCAGGAGTAAGAGTAGCCTTGGTAGAAACAGGATCAGTGTTCTCTGTTCCGAAATGAACAGTCACGAGCTTAGCCTCATCAGGAATAAAATCCGATGTCAAAGGAGCCTCATTACATGACACGATGCCCATAATAGCTATCGCTGTGAGCATTAATGAATTTCTTAATGTCTTCATGTCTAATCCGGATTAATTCCAATCGTCAGACTGGTTGATTACACTACCACTTTCTTCAGATAAATCTTTTAACCCGTAGTCGTTGAAGTCACCGCTACCGGTCAGCACCGCCCCCTTCGCCTGCACAGAGAGGACCTCGCAGCAAGGGCTCTCGTAGGCACCCTTGCCGGCAAATTTGATTACCTTTTTCATTGTCGTAAAAAATATTGATTTTGTATGATTGATTCGAGTCAGAAGCCCACGCAGGTGCGGGCACGACGAAAGAGGCCACCGAAGAATAGGCCGCCAGTATAAGACTATTAAGAACACTAATTAAAAGGCTTTTACAGTACCCCCCCCCCCGCTATTATTTCAGAGAAGAGGCAGGCAAATCTGAATCTTAGATTAAATCGTCCTGCCATAGCCCGTTAAATTTCCACAAAAATACCACTTTCTTCCCTCTTATCCAAACATCCTCCCAAATAATTTTTATAAAAAATTTAAAAACTTCCTCGCAACTTCCTTCTCCCCCTTCTTTCTTCTCTGCTTCATCTTAAATCACTTCCTCCTCAAACTTTTACAGCAAAGGTGTCATATACAAAGGAAGATAAAATATGCCACCTTTAATTTCAAGGTCCTTTGAATGCAAGACATAAGGTGTATGAAGATACTGCCCATATTTATTAATGCATTTATTCAAAGAAGAAAGTGTATAGTTGGTACTGCTTTTTACTTCTATGGGCGAAATATTATGCCTTGAAGATACTGCCTCTTTTTGTATCAGAAAATCTATTTCCATACGATTGTTGGCAGAATTCTTATCATAATTGCTATAGAAAAATAGTTTATGTCCAGCAGACTTGAGCATTTGGGCGACTATATTTTCCACAAGCATTCCCTCGTTAATCTCAAGTTTATCAAACAGCAACTTCTGATATATCTCATTTTGAACTATGCCTCTGTCATTAAATGCCATCGAAATCAAAAGGCCGGTATCACAGAAATAGCACTTAAGTGTAGTTCGTTCTTCATTTAGCCGTAATCCTATATTCGGAGACGTAGTATTATAGCAAATGTTAACCAATCTTGAATCTTCAAGCCAAAAGAAAGCAGCATCATAGTCTCTCATCCTGGCTTCGTCATTCAGTTCTGAGAGAATAAATTTCTTTTCATGCTTTTGCAATTGGCCTGGAATAGCTTCAAATATTGAAGATACCTTATCTGTCGCAGATCCTCCATATTTCTTAATGTCATTTCTGTAAAGTCTCAATATCTGTTGTTTTACTGCGTCCACCTCATCAAAGTCCTTCGTTTGAACATATTCCTGTACAGCCTGAGGCATTCCTCCAATGATAAGATACAGACGAAAATACCTCATGGCTTCCCTATGGAAATCCCCCATCGGCTTTTGTGAATCAAAACACTTCTTGATATATGGAAACATCATCTCATCTCCTAAAGCCCATAGAAATTCCTCAAAATCCATAGGATACATTTCTATCCCATCTTCTTCAGAGGGAATAAGGATATCTTCTACATTCTTTTTAATTGAAATCAGAGAACCGGTTTCCAAATAATCAAAACGATGATCGGCGACCAAAGCTTTAATTGCCTCCCGAGCTCTTGGACATTTTTGAACCTCATCGAATATTATCAGAGATTTTCTTGGAGTAAGTTTTTTCCTATAATGTAACTGAATATTCTGAAGGAGAGTATCTATATCCTCCATATAATCGTCAAACCATTCTCGGACACGCGCCGGAGCCTTACTGAAATCAATTAAAATATATGATTCATATTCATTTCTGGCAAACTCCTCTGCAATATAACTTTTACCAATTCGCCTTGCCCCCTCTATCATAATTGCAGTAGTTCCATCCTTAGTTCGTTTCCATTCCAGAAGACGATTGTAAATCTTTCTTTTCATACACCTTTCCTAGATTTTTCGCAAGGCAAATTTACACCTTTCCTAGATTTTTCGCAAGGCAAATTTACACCTTTCCTAGATTTTTGCCTCCAAAAGCTATAATTTCAGATCCCCTGGGCGAATCCAGCCGATCTTTCTGAAGATCTTACAGATCAGCGGGCAGATGATGGCGGGCAGGACTATGCTGACAAGTCCCAGACCTATCCAGTCGAACGCAGTCGGATCGGTCCAGCCGGTCCAAACCCCGATTGGCCCACAAAGTCCGCAGGTGCCCATGCCGGAATTCACCGCAGCACCGTTCATCTCCAGATGGAAGACGCAGGTGGCTATAGGCCCCGTGATGGCGCTGGTCAGGATAGGCGGAATCCATATCCTCGGATTCTTCAGGATATTTCCCATCTGCAGCATGCTGGTGCCAAGTCCCTGACTCACAAGGCCTCCCCATCTATTTTCGGGGAAGCTCATCACCGCGAAGCCGACCATCTGGGCACAGCAGCCGGCCAGGGCCGCTCCTCCGGCCAGACCTGTAAGGCCCAGACCCGCACAGATGGCAGCCGAAGAGATAGGCAGAGTTAAAGCCATTCCGACTATCACTGACACCAGGACTCCCATCACAAATGGCTGCTGGACAGTGGCCCACATGATACTCTTGCCGACCCAGTCTGCTGCGGAGCCTACCGGAGCCGCCACCAGGCTTGCCAGACCTATCCCTGCGAGCAGAGTCACAGTAGGAGTTACCAGCAGGTCAATCTTGGTCTCCTTGCTCACCAGTTTTCCGCATTCCGCCGCGAGGATACTTACCAGATAGACCGCGAAAGGACCACCCGCTCCGGCCAATGCATTGGTAGCATAACCTACTGGTACCAAGGTAAATAGCACCATAGCTGGAGCCTTCAGAGCGGAGCCTATGGCTACGGCCATGGCAGGGCCGACCATCAGGGAGGCTATCTGCCCCACTGAATAGCCCTTTCCGGCTATAAACACGAGCTCCTTAGTTAGAAAACCTATATGGAACTGTGCTCCCAAAGTGTTTAAAATGGTGCCTATCAGCAGGGTACAGAACAGTCCCTGCGCCATGGCGGACATAGCGTCGATTCC
>JBJEBS010000017.1:0-14842 GCA_051870275.1 Candidatus Cryptobacteroides sp. | reverse complement strand
TTTGGGTAATTTAGGTGACGCAAAGCAATTTTGTATATTTGCATCATATTCATCCGCAGAAAGCATAACCGCCCTATTTTTTCGCTAAAATAAAAGGGGAACAACTTTCCACCAGCACCGCAGCCGGAATTGAAAAGGTGGCCGTTGCTGAACCCCATATTCCGCGAGTATTATCGGCTTTATTCTCCCTATAGAGTGGAAGAAACGTAATCTTTATAATACTCACTTGGCGGAGGCAATTCTTCGCTGTATGGGAGATAATTATCAGGAAGTCCTTCAGTATCCTTTTCCTCGACAGACAGCACTCTCACCAGACGCAGATAGATGTAACTTGGAGCGTCAGCGATTTTTAACAGCTCTTTATCCACAACCTTTTCTGCTTTAATCAGATATTCATGTCCAAGCTCGTATTCTAAGCCAAGTATACGATCAAATTTTTCCCAAGTGTTTTTGCCTTTTTCTTTTACAAAATAGTATGGTTCCCAGCCATCATTACCATTGCTGCAACATCCCCTGTCAGAAGCTACCAAATATTCTTTTGCTGGATATATAATTAACCCACCCTCGTGTTTTATGCAGGAGGAGAATACCAGTAGGATGAGTGTCAAATAGTTATGTTTGAGTTTCATCGTAATTATGGGTTTATCTCTACAGAGTAATTCTCTTCGTGAATTAAATAACTGATGCCGCATGTTTCATGATAGTGGTTTATTGAATAGCCTGATATATCATAAAAAGTAGAACCAGCCGGTATATTTACAAAAAAGGTATTTTGAGATGTACTATTATTTCCTGAGTTAGTCCCCTCATAATGATAGGTAGTAAGTGTAATTTTAAGGGATTTATCATACTCGAGAGCAACATTATTGTTACTTAAATCACGGAAATAGATGCGATTTGTATAAAAGATATCCTGTCTTATATCATCGCCTTGGCTATAATCTTCGATATGGTCAATTGTTGAAGAAACATAAGGAATTGGCCCATATAATCTGTCAATTGCAGCTAAGTCTCCGTTAGTCAAGTATGTGCGCTGAGCATTGAAGCAAGAACCGTCTAATTTCGTGATTACTGGAATACTTTCATCTTCAGCAAAACCATAGGAGTCATAATGCATAATGGATTGGTAATCATATGGACCAAAATTCTTACCACTATAACCTTGCTGAGAGAAGGTTTGAAAATTATGCTCTTTTCCTGCTTTTATGTTGTTTCTGTTAATGATTATATATGAGTCTCGATCTGTCCTCGACTGTTCATGGAAGTAACCAAGTGAGTGAAGAATCTCATGTGCTGCAACTCCTCCTTTATTTAGATTGTATTGGAGATTAATATTATTAACTGATTGTTTGCCTACTGGAGAGTTGTTGACACCGGAAGTGGAAATGAAATTAATTCCATTCGATGAAAGTAGTGAAGATGATTCTTGAAAGGTAATTGATGTGACAGCATCTTCAAGCATAGATATGCCTGAATGTATGGCGTTTACGGCAGTTGTGGTAAAGCCAGATGATATATAATACCTCACAATACCTGACCATCTTGAAGAAGTTTCAGTTCGAAATGCCGCTTTTGTCTCGGAATATTTTAAGGACTCAACCTGTTCTTTAGAAAACAACATATCCCCAAGAAAATAAGTACTGTCTATCAAATCCAGATAGACGAATTCGCCATTACAAATGGGTATATCTTCAACTTCTCCCTTAGGAATATATTCTTCGTTATATTCGATGCGGTTAATGCTAGCAATACTCTGAGTGTACTTGTTGCAGGAGGAGAATACCAGAGTCAAAAGTACGAACAAGAATAATGATTTCTTCATACACTGAATATTAAGATTTGCAAAGATAACATTTAATATTAAAAAGGTCTATAAATAAAAGCACTAATGTTCAGAGAAATAGTCTCTGATAATGGAACAGGAAGGAATGGAAGATAATAATGAGGAAAAGAAGGTAAGTATTGTACGAGATAGCACCGCAGCCGGAATTAAAGAGGTGGCCGTTGCTGAACCCCATATTCGGTGAGTAATATCGGGATTTTGCTTACCGCGGGGTGCTTCGTGAAATTCACCTGCGCGGTGAAAGTGCCTTGGAGGTGTGTAGAATGAGGGTCGGCGTTGCAGGTGAGGGCAAATTGTGTCCACCTGCGCAGGCACAATAGGAATATCGCATGATTATCAATAAGTTAAGTTTTACTGGTTGCGCAGGTGAATTTCACGAAGGATCATAACCGAAGTGTTATGGGGAATGATAAAAGATAATATAGCGATGGAGGATTGGGTGCTGAGGAAATGGTGGATGGAGAATGGGTGCTAGGGGAATGGGTGCTGGGGAAATAGTGCTATGGAAAAATGCTATGGAAAAGTGCTATGGGAATAGGGAAAAAGCTAAGGGACTGGCCAAGTAGTACTGGTCAGTCCCTTTATGCTTTGTAGTAGATGTCGCCTCTAACAAAACGACACTCTGGAAACTCTGAAAACCTTGAGAACTCTGAACTCTAAGAACTCCAAGAACCTTGAAAATTCTGGGAACTCTGGGAATGCTTAGGATTCTAAGAATTCTAAAAAATCCGAGAGATTAGTCAGAGAGGGAGAAGCGCTTGAAGGAGAGAATCTTAGCCTCCTTGTCTGCAGCTGCGAGAGCTGCCTTAACGCTGATGTGATCGTCGCTCATCTGGTACTCCTGCTCCTCGAGGGTCTGCTCCTTGAAGAACTTCTGGAGACGTCCGTTAGCGATATTCTGAATCATCTGCTCGTTAAGATTAGCAGCCTTCTCTTCACCCACGGTCTTGATAATCTCGCGAGCCTGTGCAGCCTGCTCTGGGGTAAGCCAGCCCTTAGCTGTGTTAGACTCGATATGATCCTCGCTGTCCACGTGGGCAGGATTGATGCCAGCCTTCTTAAGGGCAGCATCAACAGCCTTCTGAACCATCTCCTCACGGGTCTTCTGAACTGCTACTGCAAGCTCATTGTCCACAACCTCCTTAGGGCAGTCAGCTGCGCTGAGAGCCACAGGATTCATGGAAGCCACCTGCATAACGATACCTTTGGCCAAAGCCTCAGGCACTTCCTTGTTGAAGCCTACGAGAGCACCGAGCTTACCGTTAAGAGTATGCACATAAGCGCTAACGAAAGGAGCCTCAACGATGGCATAGTAGCAAAGCACGTGCTTCTCACCTGTCTTACCAGTCTGAGCCTCAACGGCCTCCTCTACTGTATAACCATCAGCCATCTTGCAAGCCTTGAGAGCCTCAAGATCTGCAGGGGCATTAGCGATAGCCACGTCGGCGATGGCCTCTGCAAGATTCTGGAAATCTGAGTTACGGGACACGAAATCGGTCTCACATCCCAGACAAACGAGAATGGCCTTTCCACCTGCTACACGAGTCTTGACCGCACCCTCAGTGGTCTCGCGGTCAGCACGCTTGGCAGCTACGAGTTTACCCTTCTCGCGGATGATGCCCACAGCCTTGTTGAAGTCACCTTCGGCCTCCTCAAGAGCTTTCTTGCAGTCCATCATACCTGCTGAAGTCATTTTACGCAACTTCATTACGTCTGCTGCTGTAATAGCCATAATAGTTATATTTCTAAAAATTTGACAAATGGATAATTATTCTGCTGCAGGAGTCTCTGCTGCTGCCGGAGCCTCAGCCTTGGCACCCTTGCGGGAGCGGAGCTTGCGCTCTGAAGCTGGCTTTGTAGCCACCTCTTTGGATTCAGCCTCAGCTTCCTTCTCCTTCTCGAGCTTACGCTCATCGAGACCTTCCTGAATGGCGGCGCAAAGAGCGTTGAGTACGCACTCGATACTCTTTGTAGCGTCATCATTAGCCGGAATCACATAGTCAATCGGGCTAGGATCGCAACAAGTATCAACCATTGCGAATACCGGAATGTTCAGGCGGTTAGCCTCTTTAACGGCGTTAGCCTCTTTCATAACGTCCACTACGAAGAGAGCGGAAGGAAGGCGGCTCATATCTCTGATAGAACCGAGGTTCTTCTCAAGCTTAGCTCTCTGGCGGTCCACCTGAAGGCGCTCACGCTTAGCGAGTTTCTCGTATGTTCCATCCTCCTTCATCTTGTCGATGGTGCTCATCTTCTTGATGGCCTTGCGGATGGTAGGGAAGTTGGTAAGCATACCACCGGCCCAACGCTCGGTGATAGATGGCATACCTACTGAAGCGGCCTTCTCTGAGATAATCTCCTTAGCCTGCTTCTTGGTAGCTACGAAGAGGATCTTACGGCCGGATTTGGCCAGGTCCTTCATTACTTCCGCAGCTTCGTCAATCTTTACGACGGTCTTGTGCAGGTCGATGATGTGGATGCCATTCTTCTGATCGAAGATATATGGGGCCATCTTAGGGTTCCACTTGCGGGCAAGGTGTCCGAAGTGTGCGCCTGCATCAAGCAATTCTTGGAAATTTGTTCTTGACATAATGTCTTTTCTTGTTTTAATTTTCTCTTTACATCAATCTTCGCAGTAGCGGCCTCTCAGGCCGATCTCGAAGATTTTCCGCAGTGCGGCAACCTCTGCTACAGATAGTTTAAAAACCGCAACTGTGCGATAAAACAGTGATAACAACTAACGTTTACTGAACTGGAAGCGTCTGCGTGCGCCTGGCTGACCAGGTTTCTTACGCTCAACCTCGCGAGCATCGCGGGTGAGAAGGCCGGCGGCCTTAAGTGCAGAACGATATGCTTCCTTGTCAATCTCACAAAGTGCACGGGCGATACCGAGACGAACGGCCTCTGCCTGACCCTTGGTGCCACCGCCTACGATGGTAACCTTGGTGTCGAACTTTCCGAGAGTCTCTGTAACGTTGAATGGCTGCAGTACGATATAACGAAGAGTCTCCTCCTTGAAGTAATCCTCAATAGGACGATCGTTAATGGTAATGTTACCTGCACCAGCTGAGAGATAAACGCGAGCTACAGCTGTCTTACGTCTTCCAAGGGCGTGTGTCTGTTCCATTTGCTCTGTTTAAATTTCGTTCAACTTGATAACTATAGGGTTCTGTGCCTGGTGTGGATGCTCTGGACCTGCATATACATAGAGGTTACCGAGAAGCTTGTCACCAAGACGAGTCTTAGGGAGCATACCCTTTACTGCTCTCCTAATAAGTTCTGCAGGCCTCTTTGCAAGGATCTCAGCAGGTGTGGTAAAGCGCTGTCCACCAGGATATCCGGTGTAGCGTGTGTACACACGATTAGTCATCTTCTTACCCTTAAGGGCCACCTTCTCAGCGTTGATTACGATGACATTGTCACCACAATCCACGTTAGGGGTGAAACCAGGCTTGTTCTTGCCGCGAAGGACGAGAGCAACTCTGGAAGCAAGACGACCAAGTGCGAGATCTGTCGCATCGATGACCAGCCACTTCTTGTCAACAGTAGCTTTGTTCAGCGATACTGTCTTGTAACTAAGTGTGTCCATGTCTTGATACTTATTACGGTTAATACTTTAATAAAAATTGCGATCCCTCCTTTTGAAGGGGTCGCAAAGATAAGTAATTATTCTGAATCTACAAAAACTTTTCTACACAGCGAGAATATCTTTCTCCTTGGCAGTCACCAAAGCATCGATCTCCTTCACCCTCTTGTCAGTGAGTTTCTGCACTTCCTCCTCACCCTCTTTCTGCACGTCCTCACTCAAACCATCATTCTTGACGGCCTTCTTAAGGGCATCCACGGCATCACGACGGGCATTGCGGACCACGATCTTCGCATTCTCACCTTCGGATTTGGCATTCTTGCACAATTCCTTACGGCGCTCTTCCGTCAGTGCGGGCACTGTGCATCGGATGGTCTCTCCATTATTAGAAGGAGTCAGGCCAATGTTCGCGTCCAAAATAGCTTTCTCGATAGCCGGAATGAGGGAGCGCTCCCAAGGCTGTATGGCCAAAGTCTTAGCGTCAGGTGCGGTAACCGAAGCGACCTGCGGAACAGGAGTAGGAGTGCCGTAGTAGTTCACAAGCACTTTATTGAATACCTGAGTATTGGCCTTCCCAACTCTGTAATTCTTCAAACTTTCCTCCAGGAAAGTAACAGACGAGAGCATCTTCGCATCAGCTGCTGCTACTATCTGTTTAGCATTTTCTGTCAACATATTAATTATTAATTAAGCGTGTACGATTGTTCCTATCTTCTTCCCCTCCAGCAGATCAAGCAGGGCGCCCTCCTCGTCCAGATTAAACACCACTACAGGCACATTCCCCTGCTGGCAAAGGGCAAAGGCCGTGGCATCCATCACCTTCAGATGATCTGCAAGAGCCTTGTCAAAAGTCAGCTCATCGTATTTCTGAGCCTTAGGATCCTTCTCCGGATCTGCAGTATAGACTCCGTCCACACGAGTACCCTTCAGCAAGGCGTCAGCCTTCAGCTCCAGTGCCCTGAGCGCTGCCCCGCTGTCCGTGGTAAAGAAAGGCGAACCAGTACCTCCGGCGATCAGGGCCACTCCGCCTTCTTCCATCAAGGCCAATACGTGATCCCTGACATAGTAGCGGGCTATAGGCTCCATCGGCGTAGCCGTAAATACTTCTGCTTTAATCCCTTCCGCCCTGATGAACTGAGCCAGTGCCATAGAGTTGATAACTGTGGCGAGCATACCCATCTTGTCTCCGTCCACCCTGTCAAAACCCTTGCCTGACCCCTGAAGGCCACGGAAGATATTGCCGCCACCATTAACTATGGCCACTTGATGGCCAGCCTTGACCGCCTCCACTACAGTGTGGGCGTATTTGGCGATTCTGCTCTCGTCCAGACCCTTTCCAGAAGGACCTCCGAGGCTTTCGCCACTCAATTTCAAAAGTATTCTCTTATACATAACTCAAATTTCGCAAGTTAGACAAAAACAAAAATACCGGAAAAATCTCAAACTTGCAATAAATTGGGATATTTGAATTATATTTGTACGCTTTTTCAGAAAATACAAACAGTAACAGATATGTGGTTCATCTTTAATTCATCTATCGGCAAGAAACTCGTTCAAGCTATCAGTGGAGCTTTCCTCATTCTTTTCCTGCTCCTTCACGTAACGATTAACTTTTTCTCAGTTATCGATTCCTTTACCGGAAAATTTGGAGTAGTGGCTCTGGACGACAAACTGTTCTCAGCTGGAGACGGACTCTTCAAACTGGGCTGTGATTTCATGTCCACCCCTGTCATCTCCCTTATGGTACCTGTACTCGCCCTGGGTTTTGTAGTCCACATCCTTTACGGCTGCTGGCTTACAGCGAAGAACATCTACGCCCGCGGCGGATTCAAGCGCTATGCAGTCAGTTCCAAGGCTGCAACTGATTCCTGGTCAGCGAAGAACATGTTCGTGCTCGGAATCCTCATCCTTGGCCTCATCTGCTTCCACCTCTTCCACTTCTGGTCTAAGATGCAGATGCCTGAACTGCTTCACATAGGTACTTATGTGGACAATCCTTACCTCCTGCTCTGCCAGACCTTCAGCCATTGGTGGATTCTCGCCATCTATATCATCTGGTTCATCGCCCTGTGGTTCCACCTGGTACACGGTTTCTGGAGCATGTTCCAGACCATCGGCTGGAACAACAGCAAGTGGTTCAAGAGACTTAAAGTTATCGGAGTCATCTTCTCTACCCTTATCGTAGTGATGTTCATCTCAGTAGCTGTAAATGCAGCTATCCAGGCTCCGAACATTTTATAATTAGCTTCCGATGAAGATCGGAGACATAGATTTAGGCAGCCGCCCCCTCTTGCTTGCACCTATGGAAGATGTCACTGATGCATCATTCCGTATCTTGTGCAGAGAACAGGGGGCGGCTGCAGTTTACACCGAATTTGTCCCAAGCGACGGACTCATCCGAGATGCGGACAAAGCCATAGCGAAGATGCGCACCCTCGAAGAGGAAGCCCCTGTGGCCATTCAGATCTACGGACACATCCCCGAATCTATGGTGGAAGCTGCTCGGATGGCCGACGATGCGGCCCGCATCGCCGGAGGCCACGGAGCCGACTTCATAGACATCAACTTCGGCTGCCCCGTATCCAAGATTGCGGGCCGAGGCGCAGGCTCCGGAATGCTCAGGGAACCCGACAAACTGGTGGCCATCACCAAAGCCGTGGTAGAAGCCGTGAAGAAACCTGTCACCGTAAAGACCAGGCTGGGCTGGGACGAGAACTCCAAGATCATAGTAGAATTGGCAGAAAGACTGCAGGACGTGGGCGTGCAAGCCTTGACGATTCACGGCAGAACGCGCTGTCAGCTCTACAAAGGGGAAGCAGACTGGACGCTCATAGGAGCAGTAAAGCAGAACCCGAGGATGAAGATCCCGATAATTGGCAATGGAGATATAACAAATCCCATTAAGGCGAAGGAGGCTTTCGAGCGCTACGGTGTGGATGGAATTATGATAGGTCGGGCGACCTTCGGCCATCCCTGGATATTCCGAGAGATTCGGCACTATCTGGACACTGGGGAGCAGTTGCCGGAATTGGGGGTGAAAGAACGGGTAGAATTGGCCCGAAGACATCTGGGACTTTCGCTGAAGCTGAAAGGTGAACCGAGGGGCATATACGAGATGCGAAGGCACCTGTCCTGCTATTTCAAGGGACTGCCGGACTTCAAGGAGACTCGCATCCGTATGGTAACGACCCTGGATGTGCAGGAATTGTATGACATTTTGGACGGAATAGAGGCGAGATATGCTGTATAGATTAGTTCTCAAACTAAGGCACAGGGCCTATGACAAGGGCAGGAAGAAGAGTGAAAAAGCTGTTCTGCCTACGGTGTGCATAGGCAATGTCACAGTGGGAGGAACCGGCAAGACTCCTCATACAGAATTGTGTCTCAGGATGTTAGCAGGCGTAGAAGGCGTGGCTGTTCTCTCCGGAGGCTACGGAAGGAAGAGTAAGGGCTTTCTCAAAGTGAATCCTGAAGGCAGAGTCTGCGACTTCGGAGACGAGCCTCTGCAGATAGCCAGAAAATTCCCTGAGAGGGTGGTAGCCGTGGACAAAGACAGACTTGAAGGCTGCAGGAAACTAAAAGAGGATTTCGGAGCCTCTCTGGTAATTCTGGATGACGCCTTCCAGTACAGAAAGCTAAAGGCAGATTTGAATGTGGTGCTGGTGAACTACTCCAGGCCAGTATTTGAAGATTGTCTCCTTCCTTTCGGAAGACTCAGGGACCTGCCTGAAAGGATTTTCCAGGCCGATATGCTGATAGTCAGCAAATGTCCTCAGGATATAAGCGAGGAGGAGAAGAAGTCTTGGAAGACAAGGCTCAGACTGGAAGACAAGAATATACCGCTGCTTTTCAGCTATATTCATTACCTGCCGCCGAAGATGGTGTTCAAAGAGGGAGATCCGAGGTATATCTACTCCCAAAGAAT
This sequence comes from Candidatus Cryptobacteroides sp., assembly GCA_051870275.1. GTDB lineage: Bacteria > Bacteroidota > Bacteroidia > Bacteroidales > UBA932 > Cryptobacteroides. Next base: position 5,488 of record JBJEBS010000017.1, on the reverse strand, counting down.
ACTGTATATGAGTGGAATAGCTAAAGATAAAAGGCTCTTCAGACAGCTGTCCGGCAGCTATCATATCCTGAAAAGCTTTGAATTTGCCGACCACCACGATTTTAGCCGGAAGGACCTGGCGAAAGTGGAGAAGACTGCAAGGAAGGCCAAGGCCTGCGCCATAGCCACCACAGAAAAAGACGCTCAGAGACTACTCTCCTGCGATTTTGTAAGCGATTATCTTAAAGAAAGAATCTTTATGGTACCGGTGGAAGCCCGTTTCTGCAGCCCTGAAGATGAAGCTTTATTCTCCCTCAGGCTCAAAGAACTGGGTCAGACCGGTATCTAAGCGGACTATCTCCTTGGTCAGGCCCTCTATGGTATAACCTCCGAAAACTCTAGTGAAACGGACCTTGTCTTCGCCCATTTTCACTATCCTGTCCAGAACTGAAGCTTTCCTGAAAGTCAAATCCTCGCCTTTCTTATCGCAGAGGACATAGTGGCGGGACTGCATGAACTTGACGAGTTCGGGTTCTATCTCCGAGCTCTTTCCCTTTATCCGGACATTCCTCTTCCCATAGCCCAGCATAGGATAAATGGCCGCGAAGACCGCCACTATTAATGCCATGTAAAGAATGGAGGTATAACCATGAACGAACATATACTCTATGTCTCCCTCTATGAAACCAACCAAACGAAGTATGACGATAAAGAGCAGCAAGACGATGCAGAGATAGAGAAAATATTTGATGGACCTGATGAAATATCTCATAATTTGAACTATTTTTTCCGCAAATATACTCTTTCTTGAGCATAATATTTGTACCTTTGAGCCGAATTTGAAAACCAAAAATAATTTAAATATGGAAAAGGAAGATCCAATCGCAAGAATTGACAGACAGAGGGCCGAAAAGAAAGGGTCCAAGAATGTAGTGGTAGCCGTCCTGGCAGCATTGGCAGTAATACTGGCCATAGTGCTCGCAGTAGTAGCCAGCAGGGATTACAAACTGGTAAAGGAGCTCGAACAGGACAAAGCCGACCTCGAACAGCGTATCGGAGAGCTGAAAAGTGATTTCGACAATCTTCAGTCCGATTACGATTATATCAATACCCAGCTGGATTCTTCCCGTGAAGAGGTAGCTATGCTGGTGGACAGAATCAAGAAGACCGAGGCTACTAACCGTCAGCAGATGAGAAAGTACGAGAAGGAGCTCGGAACCCTGAGAAGCATAATGAAAAGCTATGTAGCTCAGATCGATTCCCTGAACACAGCTAATCGCAGACTTGCCGACGAACTCTCTAACTCCAAGAAAGAATTGGCCAAGGCTACCGGAGAGAACAAGGAACTCAGTGCCAAGGTCGAAAACCTCAGCTCCAAGGTCGCTACCGGCGCTATCGTAAAAGCCAGAGGTCTGAGTGCCAAGGCTTACAATAATTCCAACAAGGCTACAGACCGCAGCAGCAGAGTCAAAAGACTGGCAGTATCCCTGTCACTGGTAGAGAACGAATTGGCCAAGAAAGGTCCTATGACTGTGTATATAATAGTCAAGGATCCTGAAGGAAATCAACTTCTCGACGGCGAAGGCGCTTCCTTCCGTCTGAACGGAGAGTCTGTAGCTGCAAGTGCTTCCCGCGAAGTGGATTATCAGGGTCAGGAAGTGGATATGACCATCTATCTTAACAATGTAAGTGAATACGTCAAAGGTATTTACACCATAGAGGTCTATACTGACAAATCCCAGCTCGGCAGCATAGAGTTATTACTTAGATAATGATATACGTACACGTCCCTTTCTGTAAGAGTTTCTGTGTGTATTGTGACTTTTACTCAGAGCTCGACTGTGGGGACGCCTCAGTGATACGGAATTATTCCCTTCAGCTTCAAAAGGAAGCCAGAGAAAGAAGGGAGGACATTCTGGAAAGCGCTGGGACTAACACTCTCTATATAGGAGGAGGCACCCCATCCCTGATGCCTCTTCCTTTTTTTGAAGACCTGCTGGAGGCCCTTCCTCTCAGCGACTTCGAAGAATTCACCGTGGAAGTGAACCCAGACGATGTCCTGAAGAGAGGTAAAGGCTTTCTGATTCCGCTTAAAGAACTGGGAGTAAACAGGATAAGTATGGGAGTCCAATCCCTTTCCGACAAGACCCTACGTTGGATGGGACGAAGACACGACGCTGACTGTGCCCTGAAAGCCTATGAACTCCTAAGAGACTGCGGCTTCGACAACATCAGTCTGGATCTTATCTTCGGGATCGAAGGCGACCATGATTTCGAGAAGAGCCTGAATGGCTTTATCCGCCTGCATCCTGAACACATCTCCGCCTATCAGCTCAGCATAGAAAAAGGAAGCGCCCTGCACTCTAAGCTGGAAAAAGGGCTCTATACGCCCCTGAGTGATGAAAAATGCTCCGAGCAGTACTATCTTATCTGCGAAAAACTGAAAAAGGCCGGCTACTCCCATTACGAAATCTCGAACTGGGCTCTCCCAGGAAAAGAAGCCATTCACAACTCTGCCTACTGGAGCCGCAAACCTTATGTAGGACTTGGCCCAGGGGCCCATTCGCTTAGATTCTACCCTGATAATCAGCAGCTAAGAAGCTGGAATTCGAATAATGTCAGGGAATGGAGCAGTGAAAGCGAAAGCCTGTCAGATGAAGAAATCAGAGAAGAAATCATAATGCTGGGCCTAAGAAGAAAAGAGGGAGTGAACGTGGACGGGAGACACCTGCAGATTCCGGAGGAGAAATGGTTTATCGCCGACTCCATCATAACAGAACTTATCTAAGTTCCTCCAGAACAGCCATTTCGCAATTCTGACAGTCAAAGCGCAGCGGGAATTTCCGTCCGTTGTTCAGCAGGAAAAGCTCCCCCTTCTCAGAATTCCTATCCTTCAGACAGCAGGCCAACTCTCTTCTGATACAATACTTGCTTCGCATCAGCTCTCCCTCACGTCTTCCAGTATTCAGTTTTATCTCAGATCTTCGGCTAATATTCAGCAGTGTCTCCCTTCCACAAGGCTGCGCATCGAGCTTCTCTGCCAGCTCCCGCCTTATCGCATTCAGCTCTGCTGCACTGAAGTAGGCCAATTCCTGCTCATCCTGCAGGCTCGGAGCCTGAAAGCTGTACGAAGAGCTGTGCTTTCCAAGCTGGGAAGCATAAAGCGCACGAGCCCTCTCCCTGTTCTGAGCCGCCGGACGATTCGCCAGAGAGAGTTCCGCCACCCTGCCATCCTCGCTTTTCGCGAGGAATCCGAGATTCAGGCCATCTCCAGTTCTCTCTTCCTTATAGGCCAATTCCACCTTCAGCACCCTCATACAGGACTTCTCTTCAAGCTGCTTTTCAAAGGCCGTATTATAATTACGATACAGCAGAGTCCCTCTGCTGATTCCCTGCACTGCCTTGGCTCTCAAAGTATTAGCCTTAGCGATGTCAGCCCTGAAGCCCACTATCTTGGAGCCGCACACAAAGGCAAAGCCGTCTCCGTTATGCAAGTCCAGATCTTTACTTTCCAGACTTACTTCCATAGTCTGGGGATTCAAGAGCCTGACTTGGGAGACCTTTCCCAAAGCCTCGCCCATAGACTTGGGCGCCTTGAGATTAGCCCAGCTCTTTTCGTCCGAAAAAAGAAGCCTGGTATAGGAACGGTTGAACGTCTTGTCGAGGGAAGCCTCGAAACCTCCTTCTGTGGAGCCGAATGAGGCCCTGCGATAATCTCCTGGCCTTCGGGCTATGAGTTCGTCGAGCTTTTGAGAATAATAACGGACTACATTTTTCACATAGGAGGCATTCTTCAGCCTGCCTTCTATCTTCAGGGAAGTAACTCCGCAGTCCAGAAGGGTCTCCAGATCCTCTGACAGGTTCAGGTCCCGAAGGGACAAGAGAGCCTTGTCCTTAAGCCAAACCTTCCCATTTTCATCCACCAGATCGTAGAGATTACGACAAGCCTGAACGCATTCGCCGCGGTCAGCACTGCGGGAAGTGAGTCTCTCGGAGAGAAGACATTGGCCTGAATAGCAGACACAGAGGGCACCGTGCACGAAAGCCTCGACCTCGCAGTCGAGGCCAGCGCAGATACTTCTTATCTGCGCGGGAGCGAGCTCCCTTTCGAGCACCACCCTGCTACAACCAGCAGTTTGTAGCAGGCGGGCGCGCTCCAGGTCTCGGATGGCACACTGGGTCGAAGCATGCAGAGGGACATGAATATCAGGGAAAAGACTGAGCCGCGGGTCACGTATAATAAAGGCCGATGCGCCCGCCTGCTCACAGAGCCTCATCTGAGAGTGAACTTCTTCGAGCTCCTCGTCCCGAATCAGAATATTAAAGGTCACATAGACCCTTACCCCAAATCGGGAAGCATAGTCACAGAGCCGCCTTATCTCCGAGATGGGGTTCGGCGCATCCTTACGGGCGCCGAAAGCCGGCCCTGCTATATAGACAGCATCGGCACCGCAGTCTATAGCTGCAATGCCGATGTCAGCATTTCTCGCAGGAGCGAGAAGTTCGATGCTTCTCATTATTATTTTGCCCCTTTCTTCAGAGCCTCAACTACCTGGCGAACTGCCTGAGAGTTGCTGGCTGAAGGTTTGAGAACGAGATACTTCTCGAAAAGTTCGATGGCCTCGGAGTTCTTGTTAAGAGCCTGGGCAGCGATACCGCCGAGGTAGTAAGCATTGGCCTCAGACTCGTCATAAGAGATGGCCTGCTTAGCGAAACCGAGGGCATCCTCATACTTCTTCTCCCCGCTGGCAGCCTTGGCCTTCTTAAGGAAGAGGGTGGCAAGCTGACGCTTTGCAGCTTTCTCCTGTCCGTTAGCAAGTGCGAGCTCGAAAGCAGCCTGGGCACCTGCGATATCGCCCGTAGCGCTAAGCACCTGACCCTTACTGAGAGCGGCTTTACCGTTATTAGGATCAAGGGCGAGGACATTGTCATAAGCGGCAAGAGCTGTAACGAAATCCTTAGCCTTGACAGCCTGGGAAGCCTGCTGCAGATAGAACTGAGGAATCATCTTGGTGAATTTGGCAGAATCATCCGCCAGTCCGAGAGACTCGCAGATCTGAACAAGAGCCTGGAGTTTAGCCACTGCTGCTGCATAGTCTCCTTTGGAAGCCAGATCCTTAGCGATCTGTGTTCCAAGAACAGGAATGTTCGTCTCACAGTCTGTCAATATCTCCACACCCTCTTCTCCACAAGCCGATGCCTCCTTGTGTGCCTCGACGAATTTGTTAAGGGCGGAATCAAGATTGCCACTGGAATAATACTCCACGGCATTATTAAACAACTCTGTGGCTCTGTTAACATCCTGAGCTTTTGCGGCTGCCAGCCCGGCCAGCAGAACGCAGATTGAGACTAAAACTTTCTTCATATCACTTATTTTTTACTATTATCTAAACAACTTTACTGACCCTTCTTCTAAATCCTCCCTCCGAAACACTGCCATCACGGTCCAGAACGACAAAATTAATAAAAAATAATTATTATCCCACACAAATCACAAACGAGCTTCTTC
>JBJEBS010000016.1:0-14957 GCA_051870275.1 Candidatus Cryptobacteroides sp. | reverse complement strand
GCGGCCATAGCTATTTTTGTTATAATATTACTTTTATTTTTACCCAAAGCATTTATACTGAAAATTGAAAAAATCTTGTGACCTACAAAAACTGGCACGAATTTGTCATTTTCAGAAGTTTTTTACGAGAGGAATATGAGAGTATATTTACGCGGAACCACATATCATTATGATGCATTTGTGAATGGAAAGAGAGTGAGAGGGACCACCGGCACAAGTGACGAGACCGAGGCCTTGAAGATAGCGGAGAAAGAGATACAGCTTGTCATGGAGAGGATGGACGTAGGCATGACTGTCAAATCAATGCTACATCTCTACAATGATCCAAAGACAAACCCGAGACGCATTGCATCGAAGATTACCGGAGAGTCCTACGGTGAGGACTATGCGAACGAAATGGCAAGGCAGTCGAAGGATATTGAAAAGATACTGGCAGATAAACAACCGAAGATTTTGTCTAAGAAAGTTGCAGATCTTACCTCCCTGGACATCAACCTTGTCCGAAAGGCGATATATGATGTGCATGGCGCGAGAAGGAAGGCTCAGTACGAGTTTAGATCTTTCAAGGCGTTTATATCCCAACTTCATGACGATGGCATAATAGACACTAACGTCGGTGCAGGCATGAAGGATATACACTATAGTGCCACTCCCAGGCGTGCGGTTCGTCCTGAGATCCTTTCACTGATAGTCGATGCAAAGGATAAATTCCAAGATGTGGAGGATTGGGCCTATGCTGTATTTGCCATGTCAACGGGCATGAGGAAGAGTGAAATCCTGGCAATAAAGAAGGAACATCTCTTCGGAAACACTCTGAGGGTAGAGGAAGCCATCAAGACAAATGACGGAAAGATAGGGAAGCCAAAGGGAAATTTCATAAGGGTGATACCGCTTTCCAAGCTAGCATTGTATGCCTTGTCTTTTACTAAGCCGGACAGAAGCGGCAGATACTTCCCTCATGAGAGAAGGTGGACTACGACATGGACCTGGCATTTCAGAAAAGCAATGTGCGAGGCTTATCCACAACATTCAGAAGAGTGGAACCGCATCACTTCACATATTTTCCGCCATTCACTCAATACCAACCTCCTAGTCACCGGTCTTGCAGAGAGCCTTGTGTCCGAGTATATGAGCTGGGAGCATCAGCATCTCTCCGATATCCAGGAGAACTACACGCACTTCATAGCAAAGGACATGCAATGTGTGGCCGATAGGATAGACGAGATTTATGGCTTTGCAGCTTCCGTGGCATCAAAAGAAAAAGGCCAAGAGGAAAACCATAACCTCAAGGCCTATTGAATAGATGTGTATCTGGCTGAAGTATAGCACTTCAGCCGTTTTTATGCATCACCATTCCCAGCCAACAGTGATAGATGCAGTAAGATCTTCTGCATCGAAGGCAGAGAAGGACTTCAGGAGATCTCCGAGAGGTCCCATCATGTACTGCACTCCGGTGCTGACCATCATTCCATCACCGATTCTCATTCCGACATTTGTCGACACTCCCAGCTTGCCCTTGAAGCTATATAGTGCTCCGACGTTGGCGAAGAACTTGCTTCTTACAGCCTTGTTCAGCTTCTCCTGAAGGGTCTTGTTCTCCTCTTCCAGCTTGCTGTTGGACTCTGCGAGAAGGGCTGTATTGAGCTCATACTCCTTAATGATCCTTGCCTCTTCTGCATCCTCGACCTCTTCAAGTTTGAAGTAAGCCTCGAGTTCTGTCTTGAGGGCAACAGCCTGGTCGTAGATCTCAGCTGTCACCTTCTTTCCGGTCTGAAGCTGAGATAATACCTGAGACAAGTCCATTAATTCTCTCTTTGTGCCATTGCTGCAGTTCGTCGATGGCTGGGTCTGCTGAGGGGCAGCCGCTACCATTGGCTCCTGAATCTTTTCTGGAGCTCCCCACCAGGCTGCAAGCGGCAGCGGCGAAACCGCAGAGAAAACTAGCAACAAACATGCCAGGAGGGCTTTGCAGAGCCTTCCAGACACCATTGAAAAAATCTTTGATCTTCTTCCACACATCATTTATCCTCCTTGTAGCTTCTTTTGGTCAGAAGCATCTCGATATATCCAGAAGCAACCGATACAGCTGCTCCGCCGTCTCCATCAGCCATGAGTTCGTCAAGCGTCCTGAAGCCAACGTCGAAAGGCTGATCGACCAGCATACGACCCTCCAAGCTATCGCCCTCGAGGTGGCAAAATAGGGCCTTCGATAGGATCTTCCTAACCTCTTCGTCGCTCATGGCAGGGAATTTCCTTGCATACTTGCGGTATGCAGACTCCTTGATGAGCAGAGATCTTTCCTGTTCGCTCATTACACTGATGCGGTATCCGTACCAAGCCCAGGCAAATGTGCCTCCTGCGGCAGCAATGAGAAGCAGCATCCTTGTGATGAGCTCGAGAACTGAGCCGCATCCTGCAACGTACAGCCACAAGACATCACAAGACAGTACAAATGTCATGAGAATGGCGTACTGCCACGTTATCTTGTCTCTTGCCATGATGGCCTTTGTAGCCACGTCCTCTACAGACAGAGCGAGGACTGACACAAAGACTACAAATGTGAGTGCATTGAGAGCTTCATAGGCTGATAGATACCCGATGGAGTAGACTCCCCAGAGTACGACTATAGCCAGAAACGAAAGCGCGTTTTTAGTAAAAGTCTTGATCATTCTTTCTTCCCCTTGTTCTTAACGTACTTTGTAGTGCCGTGAGCCAAGTCCCAGATCCATACAGAGAAGCCTGCAGACAGCAGTCCCCTTTTGATTCCGTATCCAAATACAAGAGACAGGAAGCCCGCATTGCGCTCCATTACTACGCCGCATATTGTCCATAGAAAAATTCCTGCGATGGTGACGATGAGGCATATAATCTCGTTGCTTGTTCCTGTCCTATACTTGAGGACTGATCCGATGATGGCTAGGACGGCTGCGACGGTGAGTACACCTTTGTCAAACAACACGTTCCACATAAATATTCCTTTTTCCGATTGACCATGAAAAAATATAGCGCATGGCTTTCATACGGTCATGCGCGCTCGATACTCTCTTTTTTACGGATTTTTTTGTTTCGCTTTTTTCGTCTTGGCTTAGCCTTCTTATAGGTGTGCGAGAGATATGCTTCGTGGCATCTCTTTGAAGCCTCGAGATTCTCAGGTGAAAGTTTTCCTTGCTGAACCAGCTTTGTCTTCTTTGCTATCCTTTTCTCAGCCCTTCTCTTTGTCGACTTCTTTGGCTCGAAGTGGTGCGGGGCTATGATGTATCCGCACCATGTATCCCTTCCGCTCCATTTCTGGATCTTGGTTTTCTTCGGAGATAAGGTTATCTTCAGGCGTTCCCAACAGAACTCGTCAAGGTGCCAGATAATATCTTTGGCTTCTTCCTTCGTTCTGCAGATTATTCTTATATCATCAGCGGTTCTTATGTAGCGCTTGTCACTTACTCCCAGGAATCTTGTGACAAAGATGTCCACTACTGTGCCTATAAGTCCTGATAGATGCTGGCTAGGCAGGAATCCTAGAGGAAGACCTATGTCTCCAAGTGCGTCAACAATAGAATCTGTAAGCCAAAGTATGCCTGGATCATCGAATATGCATCTTATTAGTTCCTTGGTGACTTCATGGTCGATCAGTGCAAAGAATAATTTAAAGTCGACTGAGACTATTACAAAGTCCTTGCCGAAGTCTGCAAGAGCCCACTTGATCATCTTCTGATAGTAGATGCATGAAGGATGCGTACCTTTTCCCTTTCTGCAAGCAAAACTGTTTGGATGAAACACCGACTCGAAAACGGGAAGCACAACTCTTATCAGAGCGTGGTGTATCAGCTTGTCATAGTGTTTGGGAGCGTTTATCTCCCTCAGTTTTGGCTCCCTTATGAAGAAGTGATTGACACCTCTCTTCTTGGGGTCGTAAAGAAACCATATCAGCTCGTTCTGAGCCTGGAGAAGTATTTCGTCCTTAAAGAGCGCGAAGGTCTGGAAAGAATCGCTCTTCCTTTTGTTTTTCTTTATCTCGTTCCACGCCGCCTCGAGATTATCCATGTCATATACCTGCCTGTAGAGCGGTATGACATCTTCGGGTAAAGGCACGCCGGCGACAACCTCCGCTCGTTGCCCCGACGCTATGTTTTCTCTTCCGATGATGAATCCTTCTATTCGGGAAGACAGTCTCTCAGCGGAATCATCTCTTTCTTGAGAATCAGAGTTATTGTTTTTCATCTTCTTACCTTTCTTAGAAGCCGAGCGCCCACCAATGTTGTTGTTCGTGTTGGTCGGAGTGTTGTTGCCATTAGAATAACCAAAGCCTGCGTTGGAACTGTTGTTCCAGTTGCCGCCGACATGCGAAGCACGCACGCACATTTATTCACATTCATCACCGTGACTGGGATTGTAGATATATGAGCCAGCCCCTCATAGTCCTTGCTACAGCTCCCCTTCTCTTGTCCAGTTCACTCTTTCTTGTCTTGAGAGCAGGATGTTCAACCACCAATTCCATCTTGCCTTCAGCAAGAGTGAACTCGGACTCCGCCGCCCTTGCATCCTGAAGGATGTCGTAGGGGCGGTAGAGTGCAGGAAGCCCTTTCTTTTTGCGTGAGACGTTTATCGCCCCGCGCTTGTTGGCGCGGTATAAATAGCCGTAACAATTCAGCAAGTTTCTGCTTATCTCTTCCATATCCGAATACTTTAGGGAGTTAGGCAATCCTTTGGTGTTTATGCATATATACCAGTACTGCTTCAGGTCTTTTAGGTTATTTATGACTGCAAGACCTTCTCCATCGATTCTTGGAGGATCATCAGGATTCCCCGCTGTTTTGTTAATGTCTGTCATACCGCCTCCATAGATTAGGGTTATTTGATGATAGAAGCCGAGCGCCCACCAATGTTGCCGTTCGTGTTGGTCGGAGTGTTGATGCCATAAGAAAAACCAAAGCCTGCGTTGGAACTGTAGTACCAGTAGCCGCCGACATGCGAAGCACGCACGGTGTAGTTACGCATGTATGCAGTGCCTTTTGGCGTGCCTGTCAAAAGAGGGAACAACATCATCAGTCTGAGATATGTAGGTACAGTAACTCCTTCATGTGCAGTAAGCGATGAAAGAGTGACGCCGCCATAAGGTGCTTCCACTGTCTGCTTGAATCTTATAGTGTCTGTCAGCTCAAAGGATTTTTGCGCACTTGCTGTTCCAGGGTCCTCTTTGTAGTCGTACTTCATAGTCAGTTCCGTTCCTGGGGTTACAAATGAGCCGTCAGAAAGAAGTCCCTTCCACTTGCTGCTTCCAATAGCATGCTCTGAAGCTACCGTATCTGCAGCATCGTTGTTGGGCATGAAATACATCTCGCCTTCATTGGTCTTGTATCCTGAAGCCCATTCGGAGACGTTGCCTACGAGATCAGCTACACCCCATGGCGTACCGTCAGAATACCATGTGATAGGCCCAGTTCCAGTTGCGGTGTGAACAGGTTTGCCATTATACATATATCCGCAGGGAGAGCCTACCTCACTAGTCTTGTCGTGCGCTTTGCCATACGATGTGTTGCCTCTACACTGGAAGGCCTTTGCTGCAGAAAGAAGAGCAAGGTATGAGAACTCAGCTCTTGTCTGAACGTGCATCTTGATTCCGTCCGGATCTGATGTAGATCCGTTGACAGCATCTACGGCAGAGTGCATACCGTCGTATGACATTGTAGCTCCGCCTGAGCCACATGCGGGAGGGAGTCCATAGAGAGAAGCACAATAGTTCTTGCTGTTGACGCGTGGCCACTGGTATTTGTCCAACCTGAAGCCTCTAATCGGAGCGTTGTTGACTATAAAAGCCGGATGCACAGAACTGAGTTCTGCATCGGCAGAGTTGAACAAAGTGTTCGATTGAGAGAGATAGTCGAGCCTTGCTTCTTCTGTTGCGAAGAAGTTGACCATGATGTGCACGCTTCCCGCCTTGTCGAATAACACCTGGTTGCGTCCTTCCGACATCCTGAAGAGTTCTTCGCCCCAAAGCTGTATCAACACTTTGTCTTCTGCGGAAGGCACCAGGTCTGTGCCTCTTAGACATGCCTCCGTTATCATCATCTCGAGGTTTCTTCTTTTCTTGTCGAGTTCACTTGTAGAATATCCTGTATTCATCTTACACCTCCATCATTTCAGCTTTTGGCTGTTCTTCTTCAAAAAGCGAAGAGTTTGAGTTTCTCAAGGCCATAGCATTGAGTCTGAGGGACACCTCCACTTCCTCTTCGGTTCCGGTAATGCAGTAGTCTGCACTGCACAAGATCTCGGAAGTTCCTTTAGCCGATATCTTCATCCACATGATCTTGTACTTGTTCTTCCCTAGAGCAGTGTAGCTCCATTCGTAGCTGGTCTTTTCCATCTATTAAACCTCCCATACTGTGACAGGGCATGAATACCCTGCGCTTCTTCCGTAGAGTTCGACAGTAGCGGATGCAACTGTGATCCTGATCATCTGTCCGGGTTCGACAGGAAGTCCTCCGTCGACACTGCCTGCCCCGCTGGGAAGGATGACACATTGCACTTTTCCGTCGTTTCGGACTATAAGCGCCGTCCTTTCCGCAGCGACGGAAGCTCCGACTGCAAGAAGTGTCGATGTACCGTTTGTCAGCACAAGACTCTTTCCCGCAGTCATGGTTCCGATTTCGAGTTCCTGGGGAAGGACGTTGAGTCCTTGAGCCAGGGTGCTTGCGAGCGCGAGTACGTCGCTGGCACTAACCATTCCAGTAATGTCCATATCTTTTCCTCCTATGAAAAAGTATTCATTTTTTATGCCTGCACCTCTGCAAGCGTAGAGTAAGCCCTACCGTTCTTGACGTAGACGCTTCTTCTATATGACTTTCCATCAACAACAATGACCATCTCTGCTACGGACTGAGACACTATTGCTGCGATCTCATCCCTCAGTGCCGACATCTGGGCCAGTATCGATTCCGCCCCCTGCTTATAGGAGAGGGCCGTGTCCTTGTACTGAGATGTAGTGTTCATGTATGAAAGTGCTGCATCCTTGTAGATGCTTGACTGGGACTCGCTGGTTTTTGCCTGGAAAGCATATCCTGATGCACTTGTAAGCATGTCGGATGTCCTGGATTCGATTTCTCTAGCCTCTATAAGAAGGTCTGAGACGTTTGTCTCTATGACTTTGACGTTCTCTTCCGACACCCTTATCTGACTTAGAATCGATTGAACCAACTTTGCAGCTTCAAGAGCTTTTCTTGTGTATATCAGAACGTTGGATGCTGCAGTAGAGGATGTGACAGCATGCTGCCATGACTTCTGCACGGCTTCTGCTGCTTCAGCCATGTCCGCCTCAACAATCTTCCTGTCCTCTTCCACTTGCGATGACTTGGTAAGTATCTCGCTGTGTTTGGATGTTATGTCTGTATGACGTTCAGTGATATCTTGGTATTTCAGAACTATTGAGTCATGGTATTCCTTGGTTTTGTTCCTATACTCCAAAGCTGAACTTGCTGATAATGCTGCACTTTTTGCGCTACTGTCCGCATTGTCTTCGCTTGTTTTTGCTGCCCCTTTATACTCTTCTGCAAGGTCTCTCGCTTTTTCTGCAGCAAGTTTATATTCGTCGGCAAGATCTCTCGCCTTCTCCGAGTCCGTCAATGCCTGCTGTGCACTGCCTTCGAGTTCTATCGTATGCTCTTCAGCAGCCAAAGCATCGGAAAGTTTCTGTTCGATATCGGTCTGAAGGACTGGGAGAGGTCTCCCTTCATCGTCAAATCCCAAGAGCGTGCCCGCCCTGTCTGCCGGTACGGGGACTACTATCTGCTCTCCGGTATCTGCTACTGAAGCTACAAGGGTTCTTCCGAGCGTGTCGTTTATTGCGATGCATATCCTTGTAAGCCTGTCTAATGCTTGCTCGAGTTCTTCCGCGTGGATTGTATCACCATCCCTCAAGTCCAGATATTGATTTATGGGAAGGTGCCTTCTTATTGAAAGGATGTTCTTTCCTTCCGGGAAGGTATATCCCGCCTTGAACTTGATCCTTGGCGTCTCGGTAGATTCGTCGACCGTATACTGCGATGGATCTATCTTGCTGTCGGTCCTACTCCCTGTAAGGTATACCTCTACCCATGAACTGTCTTCAAATACGAACGGGATCTCATATCCGGATGCAAGAGGTATGCTTTGTCCAGAGATGTCGTATGTGATTCGGTTGGTTTCATTGCTTACCATGTTCTTCTCTCCTTGTTTTTTAATATCTTCCCAATAACGGCCATAGGCTCTTCTGTTGTGCCGCTTCTATGGCCTGTTTGATGCCTGATACCGGCGCACCTGCTAAGATGCCTGCACCTTCTGCAGTCCTTGAGGCTGCAGTCTGCCAGTCTCTCTTCATGACTGCATTTATGCCCTGGACAACTTTGTCCAAAGCAGGTGATATAGACACACCTCGTGAAGTAGACCATGAGGATTCGCCTGTGACCATCTTCTGCACAAGTCCGTCGACCACACTTCCGACTACAGGGACAGAATCTAGCCCCTGGGTCAGAGACCAATAGAAAGACTTGAGCACCTTTTTCTTGGTATCGTCGTCATCGTCGTATCCTTCCTGCACCATTCCTAGAACGAGTCCTGCTATGGCGTAACCAGCAAATGTACCGATTACCTGTGCATACTTCTTCTGTCTTGCCATTCCGACCACGTTTGCTGTCAAATTGTTCCAGATTACATTCAGTGAGGTCTGGAACTGGAGGATGGTCTTTGCCGCTTCGTTCTGGTTTCTGAAGAGCGATGCCAGCTCCGTGACGTCTCCGGTAGGCTGAGTCCTGAGTATGAACTCGTCCGCCTTCTGTATGGCGGCGGTCTCTGCATATACGGTGTCCGAACCTGCATCAAGCTGCTCTTTCAGAGTCCTCTGGTACATGGCAAGCCACGAGCCTGCGACTGCATATCTGTCCACCATCGTCAATCCGAGCTGTCCGACTTCAAGGAACTTGCTGTAGGCTCTCTGTCCTTTGTTCTGTCCCCATTCATTCTTTCTTTTGATGACCTCATCGATAATGGGGTTCATGGTTCGGTTTTTCATCATGATGGAGCGACTGTTGATGAACTCTATGGACTCAAGCGGATGCATGCCTATGGATGCATAGGCGGAGAACACTTCCCATGGCTTCAGTTCCGAGAAGCCTGGAGCGGGGGATGTGATTGCCTGAAGCACGATTCCGCTCAGCTTCCATCCGAGATATGCTGCTCCAGTCTGTCCCCTCAGATTCTTGAAGATCTCATCGGAGGAGTTTCTTCTGGGTCTTGTCTCAGGGTTTGCGACAAGATCTATGTACGAGTCTATCTGGGGCATAAGGGCCGACGTGTAGCGCATGTCTACTGCACGCCTTAGCTCTGAAGAACCGTTCCCCTGGAACACTTGCCTCAGCTTCTTTATGTATCCTGCAAACTCTATGAGATGCTCCTGCTCTCTGACTGCGGTCTGCCACACTCCGACGAGGCTCAGATCTATGTTCTTCTGATGGCGGGGCGATATCTCGATTCTGGAGATGGTGAAGCCTTTCTCAGGGTTCCTGATCATCTTGTTGGCATTGAGGTTGAAGAGGCTGTCCGCCATTGCGTTCTCAAAATCTACGCCCTGGCTGTCTGTCCTGTGGATAGGAAGATACTTCTCTCTTCTGTCGAGAGGCATGTTGAACCACTCGATGCTTGCGCGGTCAAGCCTGTCTGCGTTCTCACGGGAAGAGAAGTCTTCCGATATGGCGTTGACCAGATCAGAAAGTCCTCTGCTCTCTATCTCCTTCTTCGCTACCTCCACGGCCTTGCTGTAGCGCTCCAGTCCCACACGCTTCAGCTCTTCGTCGTCCGCTATGAGATCCTTGGTCTGGGAAAGGTACTCCGCCACGTCCTTCACTTCACCTGTAAGAGCGTCCATCATAGCCTTGTGGTTGATGACTGTTCCCTTTTCGCCTTCAGTAAGCAGTGCGCCGAAAGCGACTGCCTGTTTGTTCTGTTCGTCGCCCTGGCTGAGAAGTATGTATCCAAGCTGATCTACAGTGAAGCTCCTCTTGAATGAACCGAAGTCAATCTCGACTGTCTGTGAAAGCTGGTTTATCACATCCTCTGTAAGATAAGGATTGACCTTCATCTGTCTCTTCTCGATCGCTCTTGCCTCGTTGTCCTGGTGAAGTCTCTTCTCCGTCACAAGAAGCCTATATGCAGCTCCCTTGTTTCCATAGCCACCGTCAAGAAGCTGTGAGAGCTCCTGCATGCGCCTTGTGGAATATGATGCACTGTGGAATCTCTTTGATAGGGATCTTCCCTCCGCCATTCTCTCTATAGAGCCCGGAAGCGAACCGTCGGAAGGTTGGCCCACCGCATTGAGGATAGCTCTCTGGATTGCGACGGCTTGTGCCTTTCTTGCCTCCTTTTTTGCGGCCAGCACTTCACGTCCACGCTTTTTGATCGCTTCTACAGAGTTGGCCATAGTCTGAAGCTCCTCGAGAGTCCAATCGTTCAACGGCTTCTTCTGTTCCGTAAGTCTCTCTATGAGGTCTTGTGGCATGTATGAGAACAGATCCACTCTCTGTGCATCGTCGAGAGTAGAGAGATACTCCTTAGCCTGGTCTATGGTCATCGTAGTGAAGCCTGTCTGCTGCATCGGGTCTTCAGATATGTCATATACCCAGTCTCTTCTGAACTGCGGGTCTATAAGGGCCTGTATTGCGGATATCGGTCCGACTGCGGTGTCGTAGTCGGTTGTGGAGAGATTCACCGGAGCCATGATGGCTGCAGCTATCTTCGCCTTCTCTTTCCTTAGAGCTTGCAGCGCCTTCTTCTGCGCTAGGTTGTCTCTCATTTGCTTCTTCTCTTCTTTTGAAGATTCAATGAGAGCTTCTTTCTGCTTCCGGAGGTTTTCCTTTGATTTTGTCTTGACGTATTCAGTCTTGGATTCAGCCCTGGAAGCGGCCGCAGTTGCAGATCTGAGTTCCCTTCTGAGTGAGGATATCTCGGCGGACATCTCATCAATCTTGCCGTTGCGGTTCTCAATCATCCTGGAAGCTCTGCCTATCTGCTTCTGCAGTGACTTCTCGCTTTCGTACAGCTTCTCAAAGTCGGAAGTAGGCATGACAGTAGAGTCTCCGCTTACGATACTTCTGATGTCCTTAAGCGCCATTGACATCTTTGCAGAGTTTGCACCGATTGTTCTTGTCGCACTTCTGAAAAGGTCAAGTCTGATCTGCTTCAGCTCTTCCTGAAGGCGTACCCTTTCTGCTTCTATGTTCAGCCTTATCTGCTTGTCTTCAGAAGTTCTCTTTCCTGTCCAGGACAACAATGTCTCGTTGCCGTTTTCATCTTTGGTTGTGAAGAGTTCCGGATACATGCCGTTGAGTTCGGACATATACATCTGGGTTCCGTTCCTGAAGCCTATCCTCTTGCCCTTGTCCCTTGCTCCTTTGGCTGTAGCCCTCTTCTGCCATTCTCCCTCACTGTTGAGGTCGTTGAGCTTTGAGAGGGCTTTGGAATAACGCTCCTGAAGCTCAGTCCTTGCAGAAGTGAGAGGTTTTCCGGATATGGCTGCAGAAAGGTCTGAGAGCGTCTTCTCCGCATCTGCTATGGCTTCGTCCCTTTCCTTGACAGCCTGTGACAGGTTGTTGATTCCTTCGTCAAGAAGAGCCTCCTGGTTCTCCAGCTGCTTTATCCTGCTTTCGGCATCCTTTATTCTCTTGGTCTGGTCTTTGATTGTTTCCGACACCATCTTCAGCTGGTTTTCGTCTACATCGGATCCAAAACGAAGGTCTCCTGAGAGTATCCTTCTCCTCGCCTCTTCGTTGCGTGCCTTAGACGCCAGGTCTGCAAGAGCCCTAGTATCGAGAAGGTCCAGCTCTTCTCTTGAAGGAAGCTGCAGGCCTCCGTTGTCTATCAGCACTTCGGGAAGCATGTCTTTGTCTGCGATGAGCGGGGCTATGATGTTCCTGTAGAAACGTGCATTGCTTCCCATTTCCTTAATGACCTTCTTTTTGAGATTAGTTGTCTTAGGCCACTCCTTAGAATCAAGGGCGTATGCGACAGCCTTTCTTACATCACCGTCCACAACCTGCTTCATCAGTCTTTGCATCAACGATGTCCTGTATGCTTCATCTACGAAAGGCACTATTCTCTTGACGGTTTCGTATCTGTCATAGGCGCTGTTGTATGTCTCTTCTGTCGTTGCATTGGTGGAGTATGTGCCATGCAGAAGCGCCTCGCCTATGATTGCAAGGTATCTGCGGAGAACGACTTCATCCTGTATGGATTTTCTGAAGATCTCGTCCTTCTGTTCCTCGGTTCCGGTATATTCTATTTCCGGTTTGTTAAGCTCTACGAAAGATTTCCAGTCAAGTTCAAGGTCTTGTGTTCCTTCTATTGCCAGAACTCCGTTCGATTCATATTTGGTTTCCAGCTTCTCTTTGTCACCGGCTTTGGTTGTTGGAGCCTGTGCCTGGATGTAATCCTCTTCGTCGACTGCATCCATGTCATATATGGAACTCCAGTCCTGCGGTATCTCCCAGTCCCAGTTCTCGCCCATGTCGTCGGCAGAGAGTTCATAGTCTGGACCGCCGATTGAGTCTGTCAGTTCTATTGCTTCATCTATGTTATCCAATCCATCAAAGAAGTCGGTGAGTTCATCCTGGTCTTGGAAGAGTATCTGGGACTTCATGTACTCGTTGGAGTCGAGATAGTCCTGTATGGCAGTGCTGCGTTTTGCCTTGTCATAGGTACTTGTTTGGAGCCCCGCCTTTCTTAGGATTGATAGAGTTTCTTCTGAAGCATCTGAAGGAACAAGAGCAACCGAGAACTCCGAGAGCTGCATTATCCTGTCGGGTTTTGCCTCGAAGTATTCCCTCGACATCCAGTCTATGGCGTCTGCAAGCTCCATCGCTGTCTTTACAAGAGTTTCCAGCGGAGTGAAGTTTCTCTTCTTCAGGGCGTTCTCCATGAGCTTGTAGTCTCTGTTGTCGGACTTGAGATAATCTGCCAGAGCGCGTCCCGATTCATCCAACGCTTCCCATGCATCAGACCACTTGTAGTTTTTTGTGGCAAGCTCATGATACTTGTCGTACAGTGCATTGACCTTCTCGCCGCTTTCCTTTTCTGCAGAAAGAAGCCTCTCTTCAGTGGCCATCTGAGCCCTGTTTTCAAGTCTCCTTGCTGCATAGCTGTTTGTGAGCCCCTGGCTGAAAGTGAGTGCAGTGCCTTCTGCTCCTCCTACCTTGCCTTGCGACATCATGCTTCTGAAGATGTTTGTCAGGGTGTAGTCCTGTCGTCTTCCGTTGATTGTGAGGTAGGGCTCTGAATAATAGTCCTTGATGTTGTCGTAGATCCAGTCCTGTACGTCTTTCTCGGGAGCCTTTTCATCGATGAGTTTTGAAAGTGCCAGACTGTCTACCACTTTCTCTTCAGGATTCTCTGCATATGCTATGAGACCACTGATTTTACTCTTTTCGTCAATGTATGCCTCTCTCAACATTCGCTTTCTAAACGCCCTTTCCTGCATATCAATCAGCTTTTCTACTTCTGGGCGAATGTACTCGGATACGGCGTTCATGTATTCGTCGTAGTTGTCATAATCAACAGGGTTGTCCTTTACATATTCGACAGCCTTGTTCCTTATTGGTTCAGGGAAGCGGTCGGCATTGGATTTGTATGGCGTCTCTATCTCTATTCCGTTCTGTCTTATATAAACCTTCTTGACGTCGTCCTTGACGCTCAATTTCGATGAAATTTCTTCCGGATCTGAATACTGGTGCTTGTAATACTGGTCGAGGCTGCTTTCCGTACCGACTGATTTCAGCCATCTGTTAATTAGCTTCTTGTTTTTTTCAGTTAGAGCATATTCAGGTCTAGGCACTGTAGGAGACCATATATCGCGGTTCCAGACATATCCTCCGTCTATGACTCTTGATGCCATCGCATTGTTTCCCAGAAGAATGACGTCGCCGAAGCCGGAGTCTAGTTCCGGCTTGGATATTGCGAGAGACGGCATAGGCATGCCACCTAAAGCATCGATCTGCTTCAGCTTCTCCTGGGAAAGCTCATGGGTGAGTACAAGGGTACCGTTCTTTTCGGCAATGGCTCCATCGTTTGTCTGGTAAAGTATGTTGTCATATTCGTAGGTATCTTCGTTCCTCTTTGCCAGGTGCTTTATATTGTCCTGGTTGAAGATGACAAGATTTGTTGCCTTGCCTGAATATCCGTTTGACGTATACACGAGACCGTTTATTCCCATGTAATCGAAGAAGTTTATAGCTTCATCTTCTCCCAGCTGCTCCTTGGCATATTCGACAAAATCCCTGCCTTCCTTTGCGGTCATTGAGATCTCTTCCAATATGTCGTCGATATCGTATCCGGTGACATCGGATATTTCTTCGGCCAAAGCCTGCCAGTATCTCTCCTGGACCTTCTCGAACTCGTAGAGGTATCCGTCATCAGGAAGCTCAGCTTTGTAGACCTTGTCCCCATAGGTGTTTGCATAGTCTTCGTCAAGTGAGAAATAGTATCCTTTGCCATACAGAAGGCTTCCAGATTTATTCTCTGTGGCCTGTCCGATATACTCGGCGCTGAATCTTGAGAAATCGTTGAATGAGCCATGGAAAGCTGTCTGGAAATAGACTTCGGATTCCTTCTTCTTGTCGAAAGCCTCCGTATAGGCTTCATAGTCCATCGTATCTTGATTTTCGTTCTTGACTTTCTGAAGTTCGCGGATGATAATTCCAATTGGAGTTGAGTAATCAATTCTAGGTTTGGACTTTGTATCCGAGCGAACTTCCCTCCAATTTTGTGAGGGATTCTTTTTATACAAAATATCAATATTTTCTGAATCAAATGTGTTTATGAGATAAATCTCACCTTTATCTGCAGAATAATCTTTTTTGAGATTTGATAGTTTGTTGCTTGTTTGTGTTACTATTATTGCAATATCTGCTTTGCTCAACGCTTCATTTATTTTCGAGATTATTCTA
>JBJEBS010000015.1:0-15136 GCA_051870275.1 Candidatus Cryptobacteroides sp. | reverse complement strand
ACCGGCGGTCTCTCCCTTATTTCAGGTCCATTAGAAACGAAGTAAGACTTATCTCGGAAGGGAGTTGGAGTTTTTTCCGGATTCTGTATCTGGCAGCTTCGACTCCCTTTAATGATATGTTCATCATAGAGGCTATCTCCTTGGAAGACATAGCCATACACAGATAAGAGCAGAATCTCAGATCTGAATCGGTAAGTGACGGGTATCTGCTTTTCAGTATCTGGAAGAAATTCCCGTGGATACGGTCGAAATTCTCCTGGAAAAGTTTCCAATCCTGTTCGCTCGATATCTGCGAATCTATGGTAGATATCATCTTCCGGTAATACTTGTCAGGATAGGCCGAGCCCAGTTCGTGCTTCTGCACACTAAGTTCCTCCTTAATATCCTGCAGAATCTTGTTCTTGTTCAGAAGACTCATGGTTGTAGAAGCGATTTCGCGGCTTTTCGCATTCAGTTCGGTCTCCAGCCTGCGGTTCTCCAGCTCCTGTCTCTGCGCCGCTATCCTTCTTCTTATAGATATGATTATCAGTACTATAAGGCCAATTATTATGACCCCATAGAGGATTTTAGCCCCAGTGCTCCGGACTATCGGCGGCTTTATCCGGAACTTGCTTTTTATGTGTGCCAATTCCTGCTCGGATTTGTTCACTACCCTCACCTCCAGCTCATAATTGCCTTCTTTCAGATGAGACAAATCTAACTCATCTCCGTTGCATTTTCTCCATACTTCGTCCCTTCCCTTCAGTTTATACTCCATATACTGGCTCCCGTTTTCTCCAAAGAATGGATAGTAATAGCGGAATTTTACCAGGGTGGAGGAATAATTCCAGCAAAGTTCCTTGTCCAAGGGAAGGTATTTGAATTTGGATCCGTCATTTTCACTCACAGCTACATCGAGAAGCTTCAGTTCCGCTTCCCATTCGCTTTTTTTCTCTCCGAAGTCCTCAGGAACGAAGGCGAGAGAATTGTTCAAGGTCATAATGGATGTACCTTCAGGACCAGGGCTGATGGATTTTATCAGATCGACGGTGTTACTGTTAAAAATGTTATAGGATATCCTCTTGTCCTCATCCGGTTCTTCCGAGCAATCCAACAGGAAGGCGTCGTCATCGTTCAGTATCCAGTACTTTTCCTGTTTAAAAAGACTGATATCCAGGATATTTTTAATATGCGAAGTTCTGTCTGACAGGTATTTGTAAACTATGATACTGTCCAGCATATCGTCATAGGTATAGAAGTCCTGAGAATCGAAGAAGATGGTTCTACCCTTGATTTTTCTTACCTGAATTTTCTGAGCTTCCTTTTCTGGGTCGAGGCTCTTATAGTATTTAATATCCCTGACCTCCCTCAAGTCCTCGCTGAGTTTAAGGCGATAGAGTCCTCGGCTGTTATGTCCGGCCCATATATTGCCCATAAAGTCTATGTCTATACTGCTGACGGGCTGGATGAAACCATCTATCCTGTGGGAGAACTGCCAGCTCTCATTGATCTTCTTATAAAGACAGAGTTTCGTGTATGTACCTTCGATGAGGACTTCAACTCCATTGATTATGCCTTTAGAGAGACAGCTTCCTCCGGAATTGTCCTTGGAGAGTTGCAGGGCTTTTCTGCCATTAATTCTATAGCTGTCGCCATTTGAGCCGCAAAATATTTGAGAATCGTACTCCTTCAGATACATTACCGGACCTTTAATCTCCCTGAATTGACGGACATCACTAAGGGATTTGCCTTCCAGTATTCCAGCATATAGACCCTGGTTGCTACCTATATATAGGTATGGAGCTTTATATAGAGTACAATAAATTGAGCCTACGTGGGCGTCCAGACTATTGATGTAACGGATACCGCTGTTATTGTCTATCATCGCGATGCCGCTGTCCAAGGCCAGAAAGATGTCTCCTTCCTTATTCTCGCAGATACTGAGAACGGTATTGGAGTTTAAGACGTTCGAAGCATCCACACTCCATAATCTGTGTCCTTCTCCATTCAGGGCGCAGCATCCATATATACTGCTTCCGAGAATTATATTTCCGTTTGAACAGAGCAAAGCCCTGTTAATGTCGCTCCCTATAAGGCTATCCTCACAGTCTGTGACCCATTTGGTGATTCCGGCGGCATTCATCAGATACAGGCCTTCGTTTTCAGTTACTATCATTGTGTTCTCTGTATCGAGAGGAAGACTTGCCACCATTCGTCCTCGCCATGGATGAGCTATGGGAGAAAGTTCTCCAGTATCTATATCCAGGTAGGAAAGGCCATGGGCACTGCAAAGTAACTTAGCTTCGGCACTCAAACCAATGCTTTCTGTAAATGATTTTAATTCAATATATGAAACAATGTTGTTATCAAGATTATAAATGAAAATCGTAACGAAAGAATGGAAAATAATGCAATTGTCATATTTTAGAATGGTCCATACTTCATCGTTTTTCATCTCGAAATCGACCAACTTTTCCGAAAGTGAGAAGTAATTCAATTGTCCAGACTCGTTCTTTTCATAATATCCAAACTCTTCAAAAGAACCTACATATATCCTGTTATTATCACATAGACTGGATCTGATGATGCTTCCACCCTTTATGGGATATATCTGCCATTCTTTAGAGTCGAAACTGAGAAGGCCGTTGGCATTACCGAAGTACATCACTCCATCATCGGCACAGCTTGCAGACCATATCTGGTTTGCTTCCTGGTGGTCTTTTTTGTCCCAAATATGCACTACAGGAGTACTTTCCTGGGCCATAATAGGAGAGAAAACCAGTATGGCTGCTACTATACTTAAAAGCCTTTTTAAACACATAGTTTCACATAATTTTTACAAATATAATTAAATAATTTAATGGTAGTGGAAAAATAGGGTGTATTTTTTACCCCTATTTTTATAGTTGGTGTATTTGTAGGGGCTTGAAATAAGGTTTGATAGATGTTTTTAGCCAAACACTTTTTATATTTGTAAGCGTTAAAACACAAAACTGTAACCGAATGCGTAGAAATCTATTTGTATTTTTCGCTCTTGCGCTTGCCATTTGTGCTTGCAACAGAGTCTCTTCTGAAAAAGCAGTTTATTCTCAAATCAGATCTTTGAATGCTGAGGCCTATCCATCCCATGTGGACTTCAGTTGGGAATCTTCCCAGGGCGCAGTCTATGATTTTTATCTTCAGGATGGAAAGAAGTTGACATACCTTTCTTCTCAGTCTTCTTCTCCTTATCTGGAATGGAGTCCAGTGCCTTCCGAGCAGGCTAAGGAATATATTTATTATGTAGTCCCTCAGGGTATCGATCCTAAGACTATCTCCAAAGAAGAGCTCGAGACCTTCAAAGTAAAAGTGGAAGTCCCTGCTAAAAGCGATGAACTGCTTCTGGACATGACGCAGAAGTACACCACCCGTTATTTTAGTGATTTCGCAGAGAATTATAGCGGCTGCGCCCGTGAGAGAAGCAATTCTACGCTGGGTGGAGATATAATCACCACTGGTGGTACCGGATTTGGCATCATGGCCCTTATTGCTGCTAAGGAAAGGGGCTATATCACTGCCGAGCAGGCCAATTCTCTTTTCGAAAGGATAGTTTCTTTCCTGGAGACTTCAGAGCGTTTCCACGGAGCCTGGGCACATTGGTATGATGCTTCACTTCGTAAAGTCAGGCCATTCAGCAAATATGACGATGGCGGAGACCTCGTGGAGACCGCTTTCCTGGTGGAAGGGCTTATCTGCCTTAAGCAGTATCTCAAATTCGAACAGCCTGACATGTACGTGCGCATAGACCGTCTGATCAAGGGCGTGGAATGGGACTGGTACACTAAAGGCAGTGAGGATGCACTGTATTGGCATTGGTCGAAGAACTGCGGCTGGAAGATGAACCACAGAATCAAGGGTTTCGACGAATGCTTCATTACCTACTTCCTGGCTGCCGGATCAGCCAAACACCCTATCAGCAGGGAAGTTTACGAGAAGAGCTATAAAAATTCCGACTATTATTATAATGGCAAATCTTATTATGGAATAGAACTTCCGGTAGGTATGGAATATGGCGGACCTCTATTCTTTACCCATTATTCTTGGATGGGACTGGATCCGAGAGGTCTTAGGGAAGGGAATCTGGACTATTTCGAAAGAAACCGTGCCCACGCTCTTATCCATTATAATTATGCCATAGACAATCCTAAGGGACATAAGGGCTTCGGGGCAGATCTGTGGGGATTCACCTCCTCTGACGATGCCCTCGTGGGTTATACCAGCCATCACCCTGGAACAGAAGCTGAGAACGGCACCGTATCGCCTACGGCAGCTATCGCTTCTATAGTCTATACTCCAGAAGAATCTCTGCAGTGTCTCAGACATCTGTATTATGATCTCGGAGAGAAGGTCTTCGGCCCTATGGGATTCTATGATTCCTATAATCCATCTCTTGTGGAAGGACAGCAGGTGGTTAAGAGCTATCTGGCCATAGATCAGGGCCCTATAGCTGTTATGATAGAGAATTATCGTTCTTCGCTTCTTTGGGATCTGTTTATGAGTTCTCCTGAAGCCCAGAGGGGATTGGATGCTCTCGGATTGACTTACACAATAAACTAAATATCACATTATGAAACGTTTAACTGTATTGTTTGCCTTGCTCTGTGCTTGTGGCTCGCTTTGGGCCCAGAACATCAAGGTGGAAGGAACGGTTCTGGATAACGAGGATTATCCTCTTTACCAGGCGGCAGTTATGGAGAAGGGGACTTCGAATGGTGTCATCACCGATTTCGACGGCCATTACTCCATAGAAGTTCCTTCAGATGCCGTGTTGGTATTCTTCTTCCAGGGCTTTATGGAAAAGGAAGTCCCTGTGAATGGAAAAACTCTTATCGACATCGTTTTGGAAATGGATAATCTTATGCTGGAAGAGAGTGTCGTAGTGGGTTACGGTACCCAGAAAGCTAAAGACCTCACTGCTCCTATCGTTACCGTGAAGGGCGGAGAATTGACCAAGCAAGCTGCTTCCAGTCCTATGGCTGCCCTCCAGGGCATGGTCAGCGGTGTGCAGGTTATCAACAGCGGTGCTCCTGGTGCCTCTCCTACCGTTAAGGTCCGTGGCGTGGGTTCCATCAGCGATTATGCCACACCTCTCTATGTGGTGGACGGAGTATTTCAGGATAACATCGACTTCCTCTCTTCAAGTGATATAGAGAGCCTGACCGTACTCAAGGATGCCTCTGCTGCAGCCATCTATGGTGTGCGTGCGGCTAACGGCGTCATTCTGGTAACCACCAAGAAGGGTAGCCGCGACCACCTCAGCATCAATTATGAGGGGTATGCCGGTGTGCAGGTGCCTATTAACATCATGGATCTCTGTAACACCGCCCAGTATGTGGAATTGCGTAACGAGGCCAATCTTAACAATAATAAGTGGACTCCGATCTCTGCATCCGACTATAATGGTGATACTGACTGGTATGCTGAACTCGTTCGTCCTGCATTCTCCACAAATCATTCGGTAGATCTGTCCGGAGCCTCCGACAATACCAATTATTCAGTCGGTCTGAGCTATTTCTATCAGGACGGTATCATGAACCACTGTACGAATGACTATTCGAGAGTGAACATTCGCACCCGTCTGGATCAGAAGATGACTTCCTGGCTTAAGATGGGCGTGAATTCAGTACTTTCCCGTCATACGAAGAACAACTATAACGGTAACGCCTTCTACCAGGCATTCCTGAATCCTCCTGTATATAATGTTTATAATGAGGAGAATGAAGACGCCTATCCGGTAAAGTTCGATTCTCCTCAGCTCTATGGTTTTGCCAATGCCTACGGCAACCCTATAGCCAATGCCTACTATTACAATTCCGGCGAGAGTGGAGTTAAGGAGATGCTGGCAGCCTATGCTGAGTTTACCATAGTGCCTGAAGTTCTGACTTTCAAGACTTCTTACAATTTCGACTTTTATTTCGCTGACGGCAAGAGCTATACTCCAGAATTCAATGTGGGAGGCAGCCAGGGCGTGAATACCTCTTCCCTTACCAAGACCTATTCCTATGCTATCAATCAGATAATAGATAATGTCTTGACTTATAACGGAAGAAAGGATAATCAAAGCTGGTCCTTGATGCTCGGTAATTCCATCAGGACACAGAACAGCCGATACCTCTATGGTACCAGAAACTCTGTGCCTTATTATGATGATGCCGCCCTTTATCTTAAGAACGGTTCCTCCAAGAATCAGGAGACCGGTGATGGCGGAACTCGTTATAACGGAGTATCTTTCTTCGCCCGTGGTACTTATAACCTTTCGGACAAGTATCTGGCTACTTTCACCCTGCGTGCTGACGGTTCTTCCAAGTATCAGGAGAAGTGGGGCATATTCCCATCTCTGGGTCTTGCATGGAACATCTCAGACGAGGATTTCATGAGTTCACAGAGAGTCTTTGACTATTTGAAGATCAGAGCTTCCTGGGGTATGCTCGGTAATGACAACGTGCCTGCCAATTCCTCTTCCATCATAGGTTCTTCCGGAATGGGTGCTTCCGCAGTCTTCGGAGATATAGTTTATGATGGTGTCGGTGCTCAGACTGTATATAACAACTATCTGAAATGGGAGGTAGTGACCGAGGCTAACGTCGGTTTCGACTTTGCCAGCTTCTCAAACCGTCTGCGCGGTGAATTGGATTTCTACGACCGTGTGACCGATAATGTAGTATTCTACACTCCTATCGCTGCCGGTGGTGGTACCACATCTCTGCTCTCTAACAACGGCTCAGTAATGAACCTCGGTGTCGAGCTTTCCTTGAACTGGAGCGACAAAATCAGTGATGATTTCTCTTATAATGTAGGCTTGAACGCTACCCTGAACCATAATGAGGTGACCAAGCTTAACGGCCTGGAACTCAGTGGTTACGACTATGTGCCTGGAACATCCATCCAGGGCAACTATGCCACCCGAGCTGCCGTGGGTTATCCTATCGGAGGATTCTGGGGCTATAAGGTGGCAGGCGTATATGCTTCTGAAAAGGAGGCTCTTAACGACCCTGTGAACCAGACTATCAAGGATGCCGGTTATTTCAAATATGCCGATATTACCGGAGACGGTTCTGTCAAACAAGACGACATCACTTATCTAGGGAGCCCCCTTCCGTGGCTCATTTTAGGTTTCAATGTTGGCATCAATTATAAGAACTGGGATTTCAGTATGCTCGTAAACGCCCAGATTGGTAACAAGATTCTAAATAATAAGCGTATGCAGCGCGGAATATTCTCCGAGGCGAACTACGATGTGGATTTCTACAAGAACAGATGGACAGCCGATAATCCTTCCAATACTTATCCTTCTGCAGAGGCAGCAAGCACCAGCTTTATCCAGCAGTGTAACAGTTTTTATTTGGAAGATGGCTCTTCTTTTACCATTAACAATATCCAGATAGGTTATACGTTCAGCGGAATGAAATGGGCCAGAAGCATCAGGGCTTATGTGTCTGCACAGCGTCCATTAAGCCTTTTCAGATACAACGGTTTCACTACCGAGATTGGAGGTTCAGCCATCAGTTCAGGTATAGACAACAGCGTATATCCTATGCAGTCCATCTATACCGCAGGTATCAGTGTTAACTTTTAAGAGATAGAGAGATGAAAAGAATTTTAAACATAATGGCTCTCGCGGCAGTACTTGTAATCTCTGCCTCTTGCGAAGATTTCTTGAATATCAGAGTGGAGGGCTCCCTGCCATCCACAGGTGTGGACTACACCAAGGCTGAAAACATCTTCCAGCCAGTAAGCGCAGCCTACGCCCAGATGAGAAGCGACATCTGGTTCCCATATATCGGAGTGGGAGACATCAGTTCGGACGATTCCGACAAGGGCTCAGCTTCAGATGACAATGCTTATGCCAAGGAACTTGACGATTATACTTTCAATCCTGGCAACTATATGTTCAACAGCCTTTGGACAGGTTACTATAATATAGTCTCCGCAGCTAACAATGCCATCTTCCAGGAAGGCCTTTATTGCGAGGCTATGAAGACTGAGGAAAACAAACTTTACGCCCGTCAGTGTGCTAATGAGGCCAAGGTCATCCGCGCCTTTGCTTATACTTGGCTTTACAGGACTTTCGGAGAGGTTCCTATCGTGCGCTACGGTATGACTTCTGACGAGCTCGCTGACAACCCTGCAGTCAGCAAGGAAGATCTTTACGCCTACATTCTTAAAGATTTGAACGAGGCCATAGACACCCTTCCTGCATCTTACTCCAAGGCTTGGGGAACCCGTTACACCAAATACACAGCTCTTGCCCTCAAGGCCAAAGCTGCTATGTATATGGCTGACTGGACTACTGCTGCGGCTGCCTCCAACGAGATCATCAAGTCCGGCAAGTTTGCTCTAGTGAGCGATTACCGCTATCTTTTTTCCATCGACGGAGAGGGTTGCGAGGAGTCTTTGATGGAGATAGAAAGCTCTGACCTGGGTCAGACTACAGGTGCTGCTCCTTATGTACTTTACGCTTACTATCAGGGTCCTCGAAGCAATACCCCTTCCAACATGCAGGGCTGGGGCTTCAATGTGCCGAATGATAATCTAAAATCCTTCCTCAAAAGCCGTGGAGACAGCAAGCGTATCGATATCACCTTCCTTCAGAGAGGAACTACCACTCCGGAAGGAGATTACATCTCAGACAAATGCCCTAACGAGTACTATAACGGCAAGGTGTACACTCCGAGCGTGTATAATACCTATAACACTAACGCCTATGGCTATGACCATAACATCAGGCTCATCCGTTACGCCGAGATACTGCTCATCTACGCCGAGGCTTTGGCCAACGGTGCTCCTGCAGGAGACTGCGGTCTCAGTGCCGACGATGCCTTGCACCTGGTTCAAGACAGGGCTGGAATAGCCCACAGCGCTGCCAGCATAGACAATATCATAGACGAGAGAAGAGCAGAATTGGCATTGGAGAACAACCGTATCTTCGATCTCATAAGGCTTGGAAAGGTAAATGAAGTGCTTGGACCTCAAAAGCCAAATGTCAAGACTAATTTCTTCGGGCGCTTCCCTATTCCTTCAGAGCAGTTAAGCCTTAACAAGGGTCTTAAACCATCAGACGGCTACAATTATTAGAACAATTAATCAATAACTATTTTATCATTTATTTATTATGAAAAAGTATTTTGCACTTTGCGCAGCAGCACTTGCACTTTGCGCTATGTCTTGTACCAAAGACAACAATCAGGACGGTAAAGTTGATACCGGTAAAAAACAGGAGATCACTGTCGCTAAGGACGCTCTCGTAGCTTACCTTCCATTCGAATCTGAAGAAGCAGCCGTAGGTGGACTCACTCTTGCAGGCAAGGGTAACACCTCAGAGGCCAACTTCGTTCAGGGCCGTAACGGCAAATCTTTCACAGGTGGTGAGAACCAGTACCTTCTCTATGACCTTCCTGCAGAGAGCCCTATCAAGACTCTCAAGGCTTTCACCCTCTCAGCTTGGATCAAGCACCAGGAGGTTCCTCAGGAGCAGGCTGCAGTTCCTATGTTTTTCCAGATTACCAAATCTGATAATCATTTCTGGGGAAACCTTTCTTTAACCATCGACCGTTGCCCAGCAGGAGCAGGCTATCTTACCTACAAGACTGCCTTCCGTCATAGCGATGCCGGTGAAATTTGGAAGGCATGGAATGATAATTATACCGAATGTTATCCTGCAGACCGTTGGAATCATCTCATCTTCATTTATGATAACGTTAAATCCGAGTATCACGTATATGTGAATGGTGCTGAAGTTACTCCAGAGAATGATGTTCCTTGTGTAATGGCTGATCAGCCTTCAGGAGACCTTACTTTCGCTAACGCTGAGCAGATCGCTGTCGGCGTATGGATGCCAAAACTTCTTGACGGTGCTACAGATGAATGGATGGGTTGGCTTGACGGTGGCCAGATCGATGAACTCCGTCTTTACAACCGCGCTCTTAGCGCAGAAGAGGCTGACGCCCTCTACAAGGCTGAAATCGCTAATATCGACTAAGTTATTTTAAACAGGGGGCTTGGGATTATTCCCAAGTCTCCTATCTTTGTATAAAATGAAAAGGATTTTACTCTGTGTGTCTATATTTGTACTATTTCTTTCTTGTACTAAGAAGGAAGAGCCGGCTGTGGAAGTGCCGAAGGCTGAGATTCTCTCCCTGAGTATGGATGGAAAGACCATTAGCCCTAGTTCCTGTCCTTATGGAGTAGGGGAGGAAGTGGAAATCATCTTCAGTTTCACTAAGGAGCTGGACATGGCCAAGTTCGATGATAATCAGCTGACCTGTAACGGAGTAAGTCTTTCAAATTTCGATCTTTATACTGAGGGGAAGAATCTGATTCTTAAGACTAACAGCCATCTTCCGTATTTTAAGAAGATCAGTCTTAACTTTTATTCAGGGAAAAACTTCGGAGTAGAACTTACAGAGAATTTCAAGTTCTCCTTCATAACGCAGTACGACCCTTCCGACAAATTGGAGAGACTCTCGGACGAGGCTCTTTTCGAGAAGGTGCAGAAAGCAGCTTTCAATTATTTCTGGGACTACGCCCATCCTGTAAGCGGACTCGCAAGGGAAAGGCTGGGCTCAGGAAACACTGTTACCACAGGAGGCTCAGGCTTTGGCTATATGAGCATAATGGTGGGAGTGCACAGGGGCTGGATCAGCAGGGAAGAAGGCGCAGCAAGGGTACTGCAGATGACCCGTTTTCTCGCAGAAAAGGCTCAGAGATACCACGGAGCTTGGTCACATTGGCTTAATGGAGAAAGTGGGGAAAGCATTCCTTTCGGCAGCTATGACAATGGGGCCGATCTGGTCGAGACAGCCCTTCTGATGGAGGGGATTCTCGCAGCCAAGGAATTTTTCGACGCGGATTCTGCAGATGAGCAGGAATTTCGCGCACTTGCACAGCAGCTTTGGGAAGAGGTGGAATGGACCTGGTTCCAGAAGGACGGAGAGAAGAAGCTGTATTGGCATTGGTCTGAAAATTACGGGTGGCAGATGAATATGCCTATCAGCGGCTGGAACGAGGCTCTCATAGCCTATGTCCTGGCTGCGGCATCACCTACCCACTCTATAGATAAAGATGTGTACGAGCAGGGCTGGGCCCGCTCCGGAAGCATGACTTTCAACACTAAATCTCCTATGTTTGTCGCACATTATTCCTTTATGGGACTGGACCCGAGGAACTTGAGCGACCAATACGGAGATTACTGGAAGGTGAATTGCGAACACGCATTGGCGAACTATGAGTATTGTGACAATTCTAAAAAGAACTACGGTTACAGCTCTGTCTGCTGGGGACTTACGGCCTCGGATTATTACAAGGGCTATACGGCATCTTCGCCTTCGAACGATACCGGAACCGTGGCTCCTACTGCGGCATTGGGTTCATTTCCTTACCTTCCGGAGCAGGCTAAGGGGGCGATGAAGTATTTCTACTATGTTCTGGGAGACAGACTTTGGTCGGATTATGGACTGAAAGATGCCTTCTCCCTTAAGGAACTGTGGTTCGCGAATTCGTATATCGCCATAGACCAGGGGCCTATAGTGGTGATGATGGAAAATTACAGGAGCGCTCTGGTATGGGACTGCTTTATGAAGAATGCGGATGTCCGCGCCGGATTGGATAAACTTGGATTTAAATATTGATATGA
Organism: Candidatus Cryptobacteroides sp.; assembly: GCA_051870275.1. Taxonomy (GTDB): domain Bacteria; phylum Bacteroidota; class Bacteroidia; order Bacteroidales; family UBA932; genus Cryptobacteroides. Next base: position 3,486 of record JBJEBS010000015.1, on the reverse strand, counting down.
AACGCATTTATTATCTGTCACTTGTCGCATTGCTTTGTGCGGCTTGTTCTCCTAAGGAGAAAGATCCTATGGACAGTTTCATCGATGAACTTATGTCGAAGATGACTGTCGAAGAGAAGATAGGTCAGCTGAACCTGCCTGTCGCCGGAAACATAGTTACCGGAGAGGGCAAGAGCGTGGCCGTGGATGAAAGAATCGCCAATGGGGAAGTGGGTGGCCTTTTTAATGTAAAGGGGGCCGCTGAGATCCGCAAGTATCAGAAGATAGCTGTGGAACAGTCCCGTCTGGGCATTCCGCTTCTCTTCGGTATGGATGTAATTCACGGTTACGAGACCGTTTTCCCTATTCCGCTTGGATTGGCCTGTTCTTTCGATATGGCTGCCGTGGAAGAGTCTGCAGCCATAGCCGCCGCTGAGGCTTCAGCAGACGGTATAGCCTGGACATTCAGTCCTATGGTGGATCTGGGCAGGGACCCGCGTTGGGGCCGCGTAAGTGAAGGTAACGGCGAAGACCCTTATCTGAATGCCCGCATCGCCGAAGCTATGGTCTATGGTTATCAGGGCAGACCTGGAACTCAATTCCAGAGTAATCAGCAGATTATGGCCTGCGTGAAACACTTCGCCCTCTATGGCGGAGCCGAGGCAGGTAGGGATTATAACACTGTAGATATGTCCCACCAGCGTATGTTCAATGAGTATATGACTGCTTACAAGGCAGCTGCAGAGGCAGGTGCAGGCAGTTTCATGGCTTCCTTCAATGTGGTCGATGATGTACCTGCTACAGTGAACCGTTGGCTGCTTACCGACGTACTTCGCGATCAGTGGGGCTGGGACGGTTTCGTGGTTACCGATTATACCGGAATATACGAGTGCATAGCTCACGGAGTGGGAGATTTCCACGAGGTGGGTGTGAAAGCTCTCAAGGCAGGAGTGGATATGGATATGGTATCCGAGGCTCTGCTTTCTCAGACCAAGTCCGGCATAGAGGCAGGGGAGATCTCCATGAAGGAGCTCGACCAGGCTTGCCGCAGAGTACTTGAGGCCAAGTATAAATTGGGCCTTTTCGAGGATCCTTACAAGTTCTGCCGTGAAGACGAGGCCGCCAGGATTCTTCGCTGCGAGGAATTCAAGGCCGCTGCCCGCAGGATCTCCGCAGATTCCTATGTGCTTCTCAAGAACGAGAACATCCTTCCTCTGAAGCGTTCCGGCAGCATCGCCGTCATAGGACCATTGGCCAATACTGCTGAGAATATGGCCGGAACCTGGAGCGTTGCAGCCCGTCACGGCGAGTGCGCTACTCTCGTGGAGGGAATTAAAGAAGTGGCCGGCAAGGACGTGAAAGTCCTCTATGCCAAGGGTAGCAACCTCTGTGCGGACCGCGATCTGGAACTGCGCTCCACTATGTTCGGAAGAGAACTTGGCAGGGATAACAGGTCTGATAAGGAATTGCTTGCAGAAGCCCTTAGAGTAGCCCGCAAGGCTGATGTCATCGTGGCTGCGCTCGGTGAGTCTTCAGAGATGTCAGGGGAGAGTTCAAGCAGAAGTGAGATTGGCATTCCGGATGTGCAGCAGACCCTGCTGAAGGAACTGCTGAAGCTCGGAAAACCGCTGGTGCTCGTGCTCTTCGACGGCAGACCGCTGACCATAGAATGGGAGGCTGAGAACGTGCCGGCTATCCTGAATGTATGGTTCGGAGGCAGCGAGGCTGCTTATTCCATAGCAGATGTGCTCTTCGGAGACGTGAACCCTTCAGGAAAATTGGCCATGACCTTCCCTAAGAACGTGGGACAGATTCCGATTTACTATGCCCACAAGAATACCGGAAGACCGCTTGGCGGACCGGACGGAACAGACAAATGGTTCGTGAAGTTCAGGTCTAACTACCTGGATGTGGACAATGATCCAGTCTATCCATTCGGCTATGGTCTGAGCTATACAGAGTTCGCTTATTCTCCTGTAAGTCTGTCTTCTGAGACTATGACTGCTGAGGGAAAGATCAAGGCTTCGGTAAGAGTTAGCAATACCGGGAAGCGTGCCGGAAAGGAGGTCGTGCAACTCTATATCCAGGATGTGAAGGCCAGCACTTCCCGTCCTGTAAGGGAGCTCAAAGGCTTCGAGAAGATCAGCCTGGAGCCAGGGGAGAGCAGGACTGTGGAATTTGAGATTGGCATAGATGCTCTCGAATTTTGGAACCAGCAGATGGTCTATGGGGCTGAACCTGGACGCTTCAAAGTCTATATAGGTGGGGATTCGACCACTTCGAACAGTGCCGAGTTCGAGCTGATATAAAATTAAAAAGGGGTGACCGCTGAACGGCCACCCCTTTTTAAAGTCGAGATGACGTGACTTGAACACGCGACCCCTACGTCCCGAACGTAGTGCGCTACCAACTGCGCTACATCTCGATTAACCTTGCAAAAATACTCTCTTTTATCGAGATTTCAAAGAGATTTCGAAGTCATAATACTCACTGTGGCAGCCTTCACCTTTTTTGCAGGCATCCGTGTAGATGGTGCCGCTGTATATGGCTTCCTCCGATTCTAAACGGATGAGCTGGCTGTACTGCATCTTGCCTTCGTAGTAAAGACTTCCATCTGAAGATAGCTTCGGCTTGCCGATTTCGATCACTTCGCCTTCGAGAGCGCCGCCTTCGACGCTGTAGTCCAGAAATTCGGTGGCCGAGATCTCATCTTCCATGGAGTAGGAATGGTAGCCTTCTGCTATCTTAGCTGTAAAAGTGACTTTATATAGGTCGTTTTCGATCTTTTCGACCTCGTGACTCCAGTGTACATATCCTTCCTGGGCGAAGGCGCTGCAGGCTATCAGGCAGCCGACGAGAATGCTGAAAATCTTATTCATGGCAGGCTTGTTTAAGGGCTTCATATACTTCGTCTTCTATGCCAGGATTTTCTCCGCTGTGGGAATATACTATCTTTCCGTCGGGGTCGATAACGAAGACCTGAGGCTCGAAAGAGAAGTTCATGGCCCTTTTGAAATCTCCGTTTACATCGAAGAGGTGAAAGAATTTGTCCCAGGAATTACCTCCTATCATGGATTTGGCTTTAGAATTGAAACGGGCATCGTCACAGGAGACGGCTACCACCCTGAAATCCATCTCCTCACTCCAGTCTTCATAGCAGTCGTTAAGGATGTTCATCTCCTCGATACAAGGTCTACATTTGACTGACCAGAAGGTGATTACGGCAGGTGTAGTTCCATCTGCGATCTCCTTGGTGTCAAAGCTTTTGGAGTTAATGTCTTCTATCTTTACAGAGGGAATCTGTGCGGATAGTTTACAGATTGTAAGCAGACATAAAAGCGGTAACAGTAAGGCTTTTCTCATATTTTTCATCATTTTCTGTGGCAAATATACTTATTTTTGAATAATTTTAATTAGTTTTGCGAGCAAGTTAGTAGGGTGATTATTATTTTTTAGCCGAATTCAATTTGACAGTGCAACAGCACCATCAGGTGTAAAGTTAAACAA
>JBJEBS010000014.1:0-15507 GCA_051870275.1 Candidatus Cryptobacteroides sp. | reverse complement strand
AAAAGGATTGTTGGATTACTTCACAGTAGTTGATGTTATTGAAAAGGATATTCCCCTTAGTGAACAACAGGGCGTAGAGACATCAACTGGGTCTTCATCATTTTTTATGAACATGAAGATGACAAGGTGCTCGTAGAATGAGATAAGCGATCAGGGTCAGGCAGGAGAGCAAAAACTGCTTCCGTGAGCAAGTCGCAGAAGCAGTTTCAAGTTTATATTCAAGCCAGAACTACAGAGTTCTCTTGATCTCCACGATGTGGAAGGCCTCGATAACATCCCCGTCCTTAATGTCATTATAGCCGGCGATACCCATACCGCATTCCTTTCCAGCCCCCACTTCCTTAACAGCATCCTTACCTATCTGCAGGGAAGAAAGTTCCCCAGTATAGATAACGATACCGTCGCGAATCAGTCTCACCTGAGCCTTCTGGATCATCTTACCGTCACGAATGATACATCCAGCTATGGTACCCACCTTAGAGATACGGAAAGTCTGCTTAACCTCAGCGGTAGCGATAACCTCCTCCTTCTTCTCAGGTTCAAGCATACCCTCGATACCATCCTTGACCTCATTAATACAGTCATAGATCACGGAGTAGAGCCTAATCTCTATACCCTCCTTCTCGGCAGCCCTTCTGGCCTCCACTGATGGACGAACCTGGAAGCCTACGATAACGGCATCCGAAGCCTGAGCAAGCAGGATATCACTCTCGGAGATGGCACCCACAGCCTTGTGAATCACATTCACCTTAACCTCATCGGTAGAAAGTTTGATAAGGGAATCAGAAAGAGCCTCCACAGAACCATCCACATCACCCTTAACGATGATGTTAAGTTCCTTGAAGTTACCTATGGCGATACGGCGACCTATCTCTTCGAGAGTCATATGCTTCTGAGTCTTGATACCCTGGATACGAATAAGCTGTTCTCGCTTGTTAGCTATGCTCTTGGCCTCCTTCTCATCTGCCAAGACATTGAATTTCTCACCAGCTGCAGGAGCTCCGTTAAGACCCAGGACTGATACAGGAGTGGAAGGACCAGCCTGAGCCACCTTCTGACCACGCTCGTTAAACATACTCTTGACCCTACCATAGAAACTACCGCAGAGAATACAATCTCCCACGTGCAGGGTTCCGTCCTGAACCAGGATAGTAGCCAAATATCCCCTACCCTTATCCAAAGAAGACTCGATCACGGCACCGCTGGCAAGTTTCTTAGGATTAGCCTTAAGCTCAAGCAGATCGGTCTCAAGCAATACCTTATCCAGCAGTTTATCCACTCCTATACCCTGCTTGGCAGAGATCTCCTGACACTGATACTTGCCTCCCCAATCCTCCACGAGAATATTCATCTCAGAGAGCTGACGACGGATAGTATCAGAATTGGCCCCTGGCTTATCTATCTTATTAATGGCGAAGACCATAGGGACATTGGCAGCCTGAGCGTGATTGATAGCCTCGATGGTCTGAGGCATCACGGCGTCATCGGCAGCGATAATGATGATGGCAAGGTCAGTCATCTGGGCACCACGGGCACGCATAGCCGTGAAGGCCTCGTGTCCTGGAGTATCCAGGAAAGTAATATGACGACCGTTCTCAAGAGTTACATTATATGCACCGATATGCTGGGTAATACCACCTGCCTCACCGGCGATAACATTGGCCTTACGGATATAGTCCAGAAGGGATGTCTTACCATGATCCACATGTCCCATCACGGTAATGATAGGAGGACGCTCCACCTTGTCTTCTTCGCGGTCTTCTTCCTGGGTGGACTTAATCTCTTCGGTAATGCCGGCAGTTACGAATTCCACACTATAGCCGAACTCTTCTGCCACCAGCACCAAAGCCTCGGCATCAAGTCTCTGGTTAATAGATACCATAAGACCCAAACTCATACAAGCCCCGATAACCTTGTTCACAGGAGTATTGTTCATAAGGGTAGCCAGATCGTTCACAGTAACGAACTCGGTCACTTTCAAGACCTTGTTCTCTGCAGCGAGCTGCTGCATCTCCTCCTGAGTCCTCTGGGCTGCGGCATCCCTCTTCTCCTTACGATATTTGGCGCCAAAGTTATTCTTCTTACCCTCGTTCATTCGGGCATAAGTCTCCTTGACCTGCTTCTGAATCTCCTTCTGCATCTCCTCCTGCTGAGCCTCAGTCAATGCAGGACGAAAATTGCGGTCATTCTGACGCTGTTTCTTGTTCTTCTTTCCGGAGCCCTGAGCATTCTGCTGGTTCTGCTGATTCTTCGAAGGATTTGCCCTGTTATTGGTAGCATTCTGACCGGCTTTGGCCAGATCCACCTTTTGCTTGGAAATTCTCTCCCGTTTCTTGTTAGAAGGTTTTTTGTCGAACTGACTCAAATCGATCTTACCTATAACCTTAAGTCCGCCATTTTGGGAACTTGAAGTCTCTGTCGGGGTCGAAACAGAGACGACAGGCTGTGCGACACTCTCTTCCACCTTCTCCACTACCTTCTCTTCCACTTTCTCCTGAACTTCTTCCTTCACTTCCTTCTCCTCCTTCACTTCTTCCACAGGAGTTTCCACTACCAGCTCCTCAGGAGTTTCCACTTTCTCCTCAGGCACGATCTGCTCCTCCACTTTTTTCTCCTCCTCTACCGGAGCAGGAGCAGTTTCTTCTACAGGAGAAATTTCAGGCTTAAGTACCGGCTCTGTCTTAGGAGAAGTTTCAGGCTTGAGAACTGGATCGGAGAGGGTATTGGTCTTGATGGTTATCATCTGCTCAAGCTCCTCCTCTTCCGGCTCTTCCTTAAGTTTTTTCGATGTATTCTCCAATATCTTGGACAACTTAATATCGACTTCCTCGGCAGCCTGTTTGTCCTGCAGATCCTTTCCGAAAGTCTTGCTGAGAGCAGCAAGAAGTTCCGGAGTTTCCTCCACTTTAGCATTAGGATTCAGATCTACCTCAACTCCTTCCTTAGCGAGAAAGTTCACCAGATCCTGAAGTCCGATATTATATTTTTTAACTAATTTGTTCAGTCTGATTTCTGACATTATAACCCCTTTTTTTTAATGATTAATCTTCGAATTCGGCCCTGAGAATATTGATGACGTCTTCGACGGTCTCATCGTCAAGGTCAGCTCTCTTCGCTATATCGGCAGGATCGATGGCAAGCACATCCTTGGCCGTATCACAGCCAATTCCTTTCAGCTTGTCGATAACCCAGGCATCGATCTCATTAGCAAAATCATCGAGAGCCACATCCTCTTCCTCGTCCTCACCCTTAGGCAGGTCACGCCATACCTCTATCTCCTTGTCCACGAGCTGTCCTGCGAGAGTGACATTGCATCCGTTTCGGCCAATTCCCTTGCGTACCTCATCCGGATCCATGAACACCTTGATCTTATCGCTGCCGTTCTCTCCCAGCACCATATATGAAACCTTGGCAGGATTCAGAGCACGCTGAATGAGAAGCTGAGGATTAGCAGACCACTGGATCACATCGATATTCTCGTTATGCAACTCTCTTACTATACCCATGATACGGCTTCCCTTCACACCTATGCAGGCTCCGATAGGGTCAATTCTCTCATCGTAAGACTCCACTGCCACCTTAGCCCTCTCGCCAGGGATACGTACCACCTTCTTCACTGTAATAAGGCCGTCAGCGATCTCAGGCACTTCCTGCTCGAAGAGCTTCTTCAGGAATTCAGGAGAAGTACGGCTCAACACGATGTAAGGTGTGGTATTATTCTTCATCTCCACAGTCTTGATTATAGCCCTGACGGTGTCATTTTTCTTAAAATGTTCCCCAGGGATCTGCTCACTGCGAGGGATATGCAGTTCATTACCGTCTTCATCCAGGATGAGCACCTCCTTGTTCCAGGTCTGATATACCTCGCCCGTAAAGAGTTCACCTATTCTCTCAGTGTATTTCTTAAAGACATTGGCCTTCTCTATATCTCTGATACGGCCCTGCAGATTCTGGCGGATATTCAAAATACCACGACGACCGAAGGATTTGAGCTCCAATGGCTTGGTGTACTGATCCCCGATCTCGTAGTCATCGTCTCCGCTTTCGGCCTTGACCTGCTCCAGAGTCATCTCCGAACTTGGATTCGTAACCTCCTCCACGATCTCGAAATTCTGATAAATCTCGCAGGTACCCTTGTCAGGGTTAACGATAACGTCGAAATTGTCAGCAGAGCCATAAGTTTTAGCCAGCTGAGTCTGGAACACATCCTTCAACACTCCCATCATCACTGGGCGGTCGATATTTTTCTCTTCCTTGAAGTCCTTGAAGGCATCAATAAGAGTGATTACCGGTTCTTTTTCCATCTTTATTATTATTCATTTATTGTTTTCAAAATCTCATCCGCTTCCTCGGAATCTATACCCTTGGAAGATATAGTGAGGGAATAATCCTCCACATTCCTGTCGAAAGCTGCCAGAACTGCCCTGTGAACGAATTCACAATCAGCCAGATCCACAGCTGAATCCTTCCTGTCTATAATAACCTCAAAGACATTCTCATCGTCATCGAACTTAATCTCGACGATCTCCACTTCCCTTTGCTTCGCCGCCTGCGAAAGCACTTCTTCAAATTTAGCTCTGTCCATATTCTTCATAACAAAAATAGGCGGCCTTCAGCGGTCTCCTATCTCCTTCACGACCGCAAAGATAACATTTTTATTATAAATAACAAATACTTTCCGGTCCTTCGTTAAAAAGCAGATCCATTATCGAGAGATTTGGCACGAATCCGAACTTTTCCCTAAACACCTGGTAATAGGGCTGTCCCAGATAAGCAGAGGGCCGTTTGGGGCTTAAGGAATACCTAAAATCCAGCGGCTCCCCCTGAGGAATCTTATAGGCCAATGTCGGACGGAATTCAGTGCCCATCCCCAGCTTTCTGCTGAAAAATTTTATAAGTACCAAGTTCAGATCCCACAAAGTATCTATTCCGAAATCCAAAATGGAGAAAAGTTCATCCCTATAATACTCGAAAAAGGCAGAATTATAATAAGCCGAATCTATGGCATATTCGCTCTGTCTTATCCAGTCCTTGCTGTAATCAATCCTGATCTCCCTGATATTCCTGTGTCCGTCGTGCAGAATCGGGACCCTGAGATCTTCCGCCCCATTGGCCGTAAGGATACGGCAGCGGTTACGGTAAGTCTGTTTCAGATAGTTCTCACAGGCCTCGATATAAACGACAGAGTATTTTGCGAAATTAGCAAAATACTCTATCGGGGGGAAATATGCTGTAGATATCAGCATTATTCTACTATTCCTTTCTCGTTAATGTCGTTAGCTCGAACTATACCTCGTTTGGAGTTCCGGATGAAGTTCACGATCTCTTCCTTCTCTGGACTGTCAGGGAAGCCGGCCTCCACCTTGGCAAGACCGTCTGATACATTGTTCCCCTGATAGTAGATGGTCTCATAGATATCCTTGATGGTACGGATGGTCTCGGATTCGAATCCACGCCTTCTAAGGCCTACGATATTGATGCCGGCAAAGCAGATAGGGTCACGTCCGCAAAGGGCATAAGGCGGGATGTCCTTATTCACCTTGCTGCCACCGCCCACCATGGCATGCTTTCCGATATGGGAGAACTGATGTACCACAGTGCTGCCGCCGAGGATGGCCCAGTCGTCCACGTCAGTCTCTCCGGCTATGCCCACATAGCTGACCAGAATACAGTGGTTACCCACCCTGCAGTCGTGTGCCACGTGCACATAAGACATAATCAGAGTGTCACTGCCTATCTTAGTAATGCCTTTTCCGCTGGCCTTGGTACCACGGTTGATGGTGGCACACTCCCTGATATTAACCCTGTCACCTATCTCGACATAAGTAATCTCTCCGTCGAATTTCAAATCCTGTGGAATGGCACCGACTACGGCACCAGGAAAAACACTGCAATCTTTTCCCATCTTTACATAGGAGAAGATAGTAGCGTGAGGATATATCTTGCATCCGTCACCGATTTCGACATTGTCGTCGATGTAAGCATATGGGCCTACCTCTACATTATCGCCCAATTTCGCACCAGGGTGCACAGTAGCCAATGGATGAATGTTCGTCATAATAAATCTCTTTAAATAAGTTTAGCAACTTTTGTATTAATGGAGTGGCCAGGCTTGTAAGCTATTACCTTAGCTTTCAAAAAACCACCTACCAGTCTAAGATCACCTATGAGGTCCATGAGCTTATGTCTTCCGCACTCGTCAGGGAAATGAAGCTCTATATGGTTCAAATAACCCTGCTCAGTAACCTTCAATTCCGGATGACCGAAAGTCTTGGCCAATTTGGCCACCTTGGCTTCGGAAACCGGCTTCTCGACTATCACTATGGCATTCTCCAGGTCTCCTCCCTTAATCAGTCCAAGGCTCGCCAGAAACTGTATCTCATGCAGAAAGCAAAAGGTACGGCAAGGTGCCACCCCGTGCACATAGTCCTGAGACGGATCCCAAGATACGGTCTGCACACCGAGCACTCTGGAATTGAAATCTATGGTAACCTCATAACTTGGAGTCTCAGAAGGAATGAGCTTGATATATGAACCCGTCTTCTCGTCCTTATACATAAACTCACTGCCTATCTCTATATACTTTCTCGGAGCATCCTGTTCCTCCAATCCGTCCGGAGCCATCTCCCTTACATAGTAGAAGGCGCTGCCGTCCAGGATAGGCACCTCCTCATTATCTATTTCCACCAGAGCATTGTCCACTCCCAGGCCAGTAAGTGCCGACAAAAGGTGTTCAATGGTGCTGACCGATACTTTTCCTTTATTTATAGTAGTGCTGCGTGATGTCAAAGATACATTCTGGGCCACTGCATCCACAAAAGCTTCCTTCCCCAAATCCACCCGATGGAAACGGATACCCGTATTCACCGGAGCAGGGCATACCCTGATATGTGAATATTTGCCTGAATGAAGACCTTTTCCTTCAAAACTATAGCATCTTTTTAACGTCTTCTGATTCATCCTTAAAAATTAGTGGGCGCAAAGATATGAAAAAATTTTAAAAATCTTCTATTCTTCGCCACTCGCTTTAAATTTGGCATAGGCTCTCATATAGGTTCCGTGCGGAATGGCCGGCATTCCCACCAGTATCTGACCGCTCTTCCGCACATTTCCTATCACGCCCGCCTGAGCTGCCACAGTAGTATGGTCCGCCACTTTTACGTGTCCGTTTATTCCTACCTGTCCTGCCAATATACAATTTTTACCTACCACGGCAGAGCCTGCTATTCCGGAAAGGGCTGCCATCGCCGTATTCTCCCCTATCTGCACATTGTGCGCGATCTGACAGAGATTGTCAATCCTGACTCCGTTGCCTATGACAGTCGATTCCATAGGGGCTTTGTCTATGGTGGTGTTGGAACCCACCTCCACGTCATTGCCTATCACTACATTGCCCAAATGCTCTATCTTCTTCCAGCTGCCGTCGCTCTGCGGAGCATTGCCGAACCCGTCATCCCCAATTACGCAGCCGGCATGAAGAATACACCTGTCCCCGATTACACTACCTGAAAAAATGGTAACTCCAGGGTAAATGATACACTTACTGCCTATCTTGACATTCTCTCCTATGGTGACATTATCACACACCTTGGTACAGTCCCCTATCTGAGTCTTCTTTCCCACAGTCACATAATCCCCTATCCACACCTTCTTTCCCAAATGGGCACTGCAAGCCACTCGGCAACGCCCGCGATGGCGTCTGTAGCTCTGGTTCTGCTTCTTCACATAATCCAGCAACTGGGCGAGGGCGCTATATGCATCCTCTACTCTCACCAGAGTGGGGCTCACTTCTCCTTTAGGCTCAAAATCATTATTAACCAGCAAGATGGATGCCTTGCTGGTATATACATACTGTTCGTATTTGGGGTTAGCATAAAAACTCAGTGAGCCTGGTTTTCCATGTTCAATCTTAGCGAATGTCGTAGCCTGTGCTTCAGGATCTCCCTGTACGGTACCCCCGAGCACCTCGGCCAATTCTTTAGCAGTAAATTTCATCTGTCTTTAAAACTTCCATCCAAGTGTGAGCACTGCATTAATCAGGCTCCTGGAATTCTGAAATATAGGTGAATAGACATCGTCATAGTCGTAGTATGGCTGATAAGTCTCTCCAGGCAATTTGGCATATCTTACTGCGAAATCAGCATAGAATGGAGATGAGGAATCGTTATATCCCAGGCCTAAGGCCAGACTGGCTCTGATGTCCTTAACATATTTATATGTATTAGGGAGCACTTTGCGTCCCAAGTAATAATCATCGTTATAATCCGAGTAATAGATATTTCCTTTTGCTGAAGTGTAGTACTTCTCGGCGGAAGTGATGAAATTCGCACCAGCTCTCAAAGCAAAGGCGTTTCCAAGTCTGAACTCAACTCCTGCCCTAAGGGAATGGGACAGTCCGCTGAATGCCGAAGTGGCAGCGTTCACCAGATCGTAGTAGCCGTCGTCATAAGAGTCATATATCTTCACTGAAGAATAATTCTCCAAAGAGTAGTCCACGCTGACCATAGCCCTGTTCGCAATGGTATATGCCAGACCGAAGTCGAAATGATGCGGAGTAATGATAGAATAGTCATAAGAACCGGTACGGCTTCTGGCACTGTAAGAGGAGCCATTGTCATATACCACCTTGCCGCTGTGAACCCAGGTCTCGCTGATATCCATCATGGTCGGAGTCTGATAGGCCAATCCCAACCTTAATCCCTTAGCAGGCAGCCAGATAAGACCGAACTTGGCATACACTCCGGCACCTTGGGCAGAATAATTGTACTGATATATGGCATTATCGAAGAAGGTATTCTCCTCGCTTCCGTCATCATATATGAATTTAATAGGGAAATCCTCCACCACCTGAGCCACCTCTGAGAACCTCTCCATATTAGAATATTCGAAGAAAGGCATACCGAGATTAAGTCCAAGATAGAACTTGTTGTTAAAATCGAAAGCCATGTTGAATATCATATCGTTCTTGCTTCCGGAAGTAAACACTTCAGAGCGTTGCATTAGATCGCTCGGAACGAAACGCAGACCCTCCTCTGTAGTCACCTCGGAACAGCCCACATAATGTCCGTCAGGGCCATAGGCATTAATAAGACCTGACTTATAGGCCATCGCCACATCCCAAAGTCCAGTATAATCAGCATTAAAATAAAAGTCGTCACTGCCCAGAACCTCATTCGAAATACCTTCTGCTGCCCTCGCCAAATCTGCGAATTTGGAAGAATAAGAATTCAATCCGGAGCCGCGGTGAGCATAATTGTAGTCGTAAGTGCTGTTTATGAGGAAACCGAAGGTGATGGCTGAAGAAGAATCGTATGCCAAGTCCAATCTGGTGGTCATCCCCATATTCGGCAGGCGGAAAGAAGTATTGCTTAAGCCTTTAGCCGGCTGGGGATTGGAAGAAGGATCCAGCACGAAAGCTGAATTCACCATAGAAGTGCTAAGGGAAGGCGAAAAAGAGAACTGGGAGTACCTGGCCACTGCCGAACCGGCAGGGTTATAGGAAATGGTTCCCAGATCTGAGCCCACTGCCGTGACTGCTCCACCTAGTCCAACTACTCTGGCAGTACCCAGGTAATCAGTAGCACTGTACCTGTAGGCATCGTACATATTTTGTGCGCCGAGGCCCAGGCTTGCGAAAAGGGCCAATGCGGCTATGATATATCTTTTCATACGAATTTCAATTAAAGTTTAACACTCTTGTATCTATCTGCGTCCACCGCCGCCACCTCGCGAAGCACCTCCGCTGCTGTGAGACGAACCACCGCTGCTGCGGGAAGAACCTCCACCGAAACTGCTTCTGGAAGTCGAAGAAGAAGAGGAAGGGGTTCTGGACGGACTGTAGCTCGGAGTCGAACTTCTGCGGACTGGAGCGGTACTTCTGTTAGAACTTGAAGAAGAACTGCCTGCCGGAGCATAGCTGTTACCTCTGCGGACTGCCGTGCTGCTTCTGTTCGCTGAACTGCTGGTCGAAGTCGAAGAGCGTCTCATAGTAGATGCAGAACTTGGCCTTCTCGTTGCACTGCTTGAAGCGGAAACTCCAGCGTGAGGAGTATAGACAGATCCATACCGGCTGTCGTGGCCAGGATGCCCTGGAGCAGGATGTCCAGGATATGGATGATGAGGATAATGCGGATAATAATGAGGATAATACCAGTCCCAATACCAAGGGTCCCAGCACCAGGCATTCCAATACCAGCTGTTCCAATACCAGCTGTTCCAATACAAGGAATGAGGTCCGTAGGCATACAGAGCCCAAGGCGCATAGGATGGGACAAAAATAATGCTGCTGGAGGTACGGGCTGTACTCCATCCATATTCGTCGTATTCAAGTTCAACCTGATCGTTGAACTGCGTTCCGGCTGCGTTAGGAAGTATGGCTATTTCACTTGCAGGAACGCTTGATTCGTAAATGCCGTCCTGGAAAACACCTACGGCATACTGTCCCGAAGTACCGCAGGAAACCACTGCGAGGGACAAAATCGTCAAATAAATAAAACTGCGTTTCATAGTGAATCTCCTATAATAAAAATTTGTATCTTTGCACGCAATAATCGTACCGAGTGCAATAATAGTCAATTTATCGGTAAAAGACAACACGCAGTATATGGCAAAAGAGATTACACCAAGAAGTGAAAACTACTCCCAGTGGTACAATGACCTGGTAGTTAAGGCAGACCTTGCCGAACAGTCGGCGGTCAGGGGTTGTATGGTCATCAAACCTTACGGCTATGCAATATGGGAAAAAATGCAGGCAGTATTGGATGCCAAGTTCAAGAAGAGCGGGGTCCAGAATGCTTATTTTCCGCTTTTCATTCCGAAATCTTTCTTCAGCAAGGAGGCCGAACATGTGGCCGGTTTTGCAAAGGAATGTGCGGTAGTCACCCATCATCGTCTGATGAATGACCCCGATGGCAAGGGTGTAGTAGTGGATCCTGATGCCAGACTCGAAGAGGAGCTCATAGTAAGACCTACTTCAGAGACCATTATATGGAGTGTTTACAAGAACTGGATCAAGTCCTGGAGAGACCTGCCTATTCTCTGTAACCAGTGGTGTAACGTAGTCCGCTGGGAGATGAGAACCCGTCCTTTCCTGCGTACAGCAGAATTTCTCTGGCAGGAAGGACATACGGCACATAGCAGCGCTGAGGAGGCTCAGGCCAAGGCGGTGGAGATGGTGGGAGTCTATGCGGATTTCGCCAGAAACACCATGGCCCTGCCTGTAATCGTGGGGCACAAGAGTCCTAACGAGCGCTTCGCCGGTGCCCTCGACACCCTTACCATAGAGGCCATGATGCAGGACGGCAAGGCCCTGCAGGCCGGAACTTCCCACTTCCTGGGACAGAATTTCGCCAAGTCCTTCGACGTGAAATACACAGACAAGGAAGGCAAGGAGCAGTATGTATGGGCTACTTCCTGGGGTGTGAGCACCCGACTTATGGGCGCGCTCATAATGGCTCACGGAGACGACAACGGTCTGGTACTTCCTCCGGAATTGGCCCCTATTCAAGTGGTTATGGTTCCTATCTATAAGACGGACGAGGAGAGAGAGTCCATCCTGAGCAAGTTCGCAGGAATCAAGCAGAGACTGGAAGAAATAGGCATTAGCGTGAAAGTGGACGACAGGGACACCCTGCGTCCAGGCTTCAAGTTCGCAGAGTGGGAGCTGAAAGGCGTTCCGGTCAGACTTGCGATGGGAGCAAGGGATCTCGCTGCGGGGACAGTGGAATTGGCCAGAAGAGATACTCTGGAGAAGAGTACGCACGAAGCTGAGGGTATCGAAGAGTACATCCAGACCCTCCTGAAGGAGATTCAGCAGAATATCTATGACAAGGCACTCGAAAGACGCGACTCCCGTATCCGCAAATGTGACTCCTGGGAAGAATTCAAGGAGGAGATCAAGAAGGGAGGCTTCCTGCTCTGTCATTGGGACGGCACAGCCGAGACCGAACAGGCCATTAAGGATGAGACCAAGGCCACCATCCGCTGCATTCCGGTGGATAGCTGCGTATGCGAGGAGGATGGAGTGGACATCTATTCCGGCAAGCCATCTAAGGGAAGAGTTGTATTCGGCATAGCTTATTAATTAACATAATATGAAGAAAATCATCAGCATAGCCGCAGCCATTCTGAGCTGCAGCCTCGTATTCGCCCAGGACGACGCCGTTCATAAAGCCGCAGCGGACGCCGCATCAGAACTTTCAAATGCCCCTAACGAAGTGGAGCAGGCCAAGCCAAACTATTGGACCAGTTCCGTAAAGATAGCTCTCGGCTATAACATGACCAACCTCAGCAACTGGGCTGCTGGCGGATACAACACCTCCACCCTGAACACCAGTCTGGATGCCCAGGCCAATTATAAAAAAGACCTTATGAGCTGGAACAACCGCCTGCAGCTGGATTACGGCTTCCTGAATTCCGATGACAAGAAAGGCGTTATCCAGAAGAGTAACGACCGAATCTACTTCGAGAGCAAGTGGGCCTACCAGACAGTGAGCGGATCGGCTTTCAACTACACCGCATCCTTTAACTTCCTCAGCCAGTTCAGCGACACTCCTGCCGAATACATCCAAAATTCGGAGACCAAGGAATGGGAAGCATCGGGACTTAAATCTGCCTTTATCTCCCCTGCCTACACCGACATCGCACTCGGTATCCAGTGGAAGCCGTCGAGCTTCTTCGACGTCAACTTCGCCCCTCTTACCGGCGGTCTTACCGTCTGCAACAGACCGGAACTTCGCCCGAATTACGGTATGAAACCTGTCAAAGATGGAGTTGACCTTAGCGACGGACATAATTTCAAAAGCGTCCTCTTCCAATTCGGTGCCCAGATCAAGGCTAACTTCAAGGCAGTGATCAACGACAACTTCACCTATGAGACCCAGGCAGTAATCTTCACCGATTACCTGAACGAGCCTTACTTCAGGATCAACTGGGATAACAGCGTGAACTGGCAGCTCAGCAAATACGTAGCTTTCAGCCTCAAGACCTGGCTCATTTCAGATCCTAACGTAACCATTACCCAAGAGGACGGAAGCAGCAAGAAACGTGGCGTGCAGTTCAAGGATTTCATCTCCTTCAACTTCACCTACACTTTCGCAAGCAAGAAATAATATGAAATACCTGCTGGCAGTCAGCGGAGGCATCGATTCGATGTATATGGTGAAAAGGGCGCAAAATGGAGCCCTTTTCGCTTTTCCTGTGGATTTCGCCGTGGCGCATTGCAATTTTAATCTTCGCGGGGAAGAAAGTGATGGAGATGAGAATTTCGTCAGGGATTACTGCTTAAGAGAAGGCATAGAATTCTTCCATAGGAGTTTCGACACCCTTTCCTTCGCCCGTGAGCACAAGCTCAGCATAGAGATGGCTGCAAGGCAGCTTCGCTACGACTGGTTCGCCTCCCTCTGCCAGGAGTATGGATTCGAGGCCACAGTGGTGGCCCACAATGCCGATGACAATGCCGAGACCCTGCTGCTGAATATGCTTCGGGGCTGCGGCAGCAAAGGCATGCGGGGGATGGCCGCCGATGTCGGAGTCTTTCCAAGACGAATCCTAAGACCCCTTCTGGGCCTCAGCCGTCGGGAGATTCTGGACTTTATGACTGAGAATCAGCTCCCTTGGCGTGAAGACAGTTCCAACTGTGAAGACCACTACAAGCGCAATGTCCTAAGACACAAAGTCCTACCCGTCTTCAAAGAACTGAATCCATCCTGTCTTAAGACTCTCTCTAAAGATATGGCCCACATCAGGGAAGTGGACGATATCTGTGAAGACTATTATCTCGAGTACAAGGCAGTCATCGGAAGCATCCCTAAACTGCTTTCTCTTAAACATTGGAAATACCTTCTGTTCAGACAGATGGAAGAATTGGGCTTCAGCGAAGGAGCTTATCAGGACCTCTGCAGGCTGCTGCAGAGCGGAGACACCTTGAGCGGCAAAGCCTTTTACAGCCCCGAATACTGTCTCAGTTTAAGTTCCGACAGATTGAACTTCCTGCCTTTAGAAAAGGCCTGGAATTCAGAAAACTGCATCACGATAAAGGGAGAAGGAGAATACGAAATCTCAGGAAGACACTTCAGAATAAGCCTGATAGAGACTCCCTCCGATCTGAAAGCCCCTAAGAGCTGTCTCTACCTAAGCAGTTCACTTCGCTTTCCATTCTATCTAAGGAACTGGAGAGAGGGAGACAGGATGCAGATCCTCGGGCTGAATGGCAGTAAAAAACTCAGCGACCTCTTCGTGGACCTGAAGATAGCCTCTCACCAGAAAGCCTCTGAAGTAGTTCTGCTTCAGGAAGAGAACTCTTCCGAAGTCCTGGCTCTTCTGTGTCGCAGGATTAGTGAAAAAATGAAGGTCCACCCTAAGGCAGACCTTCAAACTATTCTTATCGAAGAACTAACTATCTGATTACAGGCATATAAGGCATAGTGGCGAAGACCATCTCCATCTGCCCGTTCTGCCATCTCTCATACCAGTTTTTATAGAAATTGGCCCAAGCTGAGGTCACGGAATAATCGTTTGTGACTCCACCCAGCGAAGAACTGAGCAATTCCATCAAAGTGAGCTCACGAGGATATTCCACCACCCTCACTGAAGACAAATCCGTTCCTATCTGGCTGGCAGTATAAGCGAGCGCGTCGTTCAGACCACCTATATAATCTACCAGGCCGATTTCGAGGGCGTCCAGTCCAGTCCAGACCCTTCCCTGCGCTATCTCATCCACCTGAGCCACAGTCAGATCGCGACTTTGGCTGACCAGGGTTACGAAACGGGTGTAGATGCTTTCTATGCTCCTCTGCATATAGGCCAATTCTTTTTTGTCTAATGGGCGACTGAGGTTGAACATATCCGAGTGCTCGTGAGAATTGACGTTCTGCACCCCAATGTGCAAGGTCTCCTTATAGAGTTTGGACAAGTCCGGAACCATTCCAAATACTCCGATGGAACCGGTAAGAGTAGTAGAGTTAGCGAAGATGACATCAGCTCCGGAAGAAATCCAGTAGCCACCGGAAGCGGCATAATCCCCGTAAGAAGCCACAAGCAGCTTTTCTTCGGCTATGAGGTCGAGCATCTGACGGATCTTCTCTGAAGCCACTACGCTACCGCCAGGGGAATTGACCCTAAGCACAACTGCCTCTATTCTGTCGTCATTATAAATCTCTTCAAGTATGGAAGCAAACCTGTCTCCATCGACATTCTGAAGAT
This sequence comes from Candidatus Cryptobacteroides sp., assembly GCA_051870275.1. GTDB lineage: Bacteria > Bacteroidota > Bacteroidia > Bacteroidales > UBA932 > Cryptobacteroides. The sequence continues at coordinate 306 of JBJEBS010000014.1, read as the reverse complement.
CCACTCCGTCCACCACCTGACCATTGGCATAAACCACGGCTATCTTCTGCAGGGACCTGAAATTCTCCTTCACCTTCTTCTCAGCATAGTCTGAAAACGGAATGAACCTCAGGTCGCTATAGTCATCCTTCATCCCTATCATGGCCAATTGATTCTCCAGTTCCTGCCTGGACAGAAGTCCATCCACGAGTCCTGCGGAGAGGAAGTCGGCCGGAAGACAGAGTTGGAGATTATTTATAGCCTCATCCAGCTCAGCTACGCTAATATCTCTGCTCTGAGCTATCTCTTCGGCGAGGCTGTTCCATA
>JBJEBS010000013.1:0-4122 GCA_051870275.1 Candidatus Cryptobacteroides sp. | reverse complement strand
ATCAATAAGATACGATTTGACGATATGCCAGGTGAATTTCACGAAGGAGGATAGCCGAAGTGTTGTGGAGGAATGATAACAGATATAAAGAGATGGAGGAGCGAGAAGATGAGAGGTGAACGAGGAGAGAGAAATGAAAGTAGTGTGTGAACCAGGAGACTGAAAGTGGGACTGAGAATGGGAAGTGACTGATAGTGATATCATGTGATTGAGAATAAGAATAAGAAAGAAGGGCGAAAGGAAAAATTTATTACCTTTGTAAGTTCGGTGGAAAGTAGTTCGAAGTGGAATATGCAAGGGAACGAAGAAAAACCTGTCATTTATCTCTTTACCGATGGAGCATCCAGCGGTAACCCGGGGCCAGGAGGCTACGGGGTGGTGCTCAAATGCGCAGGGAAGGAGAAGGAACTCAGTGAAGGCTTCGAGAAGACCACGAACAACAGGATGGAGCTGTTGGCAGTTATAAAAGGGCTGGAAGCCATCAAATGGCAGAATGCCCTGGTTCAGGCCTGGTCAGACTCTGCATATGTGGTGAAAGCAGTGAACGAAGGCTGGCTTGAGAATTGGCAGAGAAAAGGATGGAAAAAAGTCAAAAACCCTGACCTGTGGCAGAGATTCCTGCCGCTTTACAGAGCACACAGGGTGAGCTTCCACTGGATCAAGGGCCACGCAGGACATCCCGAGAACGAAAGATGCGACAGACTGGCCGTAGAAGCAAGCAAAGGGGCTGTTCTGAAAGTGGACGAAGGATATGTAAACGAAAAAGAATGTGATAGCAACGAATTATTTTAAATATGCCTAAAGATAACAAGATAATAGTGGGTATTACCCAAGGAGATTCTAACGGAATCGGTTATGAAGTGATAATCAAAGCCTTAAGTGACGAGAGAATTTTAGACCAGTTCATCCCCGTAGTCTATGGCTCACCCAAGCTTTTCAGTTTCTACTGCAAAACCATTCCCGAGATAGAGAGACTCAATGTCTGCTCCATCTCCAATATCTCCCAGCTCCAAAGTCGCAAGATAAACATAGTGGACTGCTTGCCGGAGAATGTCTTCGCCGAGCCAGGAACCGCCCTGCCTTCAGCAGCCAAAGAAGCCATAATCAGCCTCGAAAGAGCCGTAGCCGACATCAAGGCCGGCAAGATAGACGTACTGGTAACAGCTCCAGTTAACAAAAAATCCCTCAACGGACAAGGATTTCAATACCCAGGACACACCGAATACCTCCAGAACGCCTTCGGAGTCGAAGACGTAACCATGCTGATGGTAAGCGAGCGGATCAAACTCGGAGTAGTAACAGGACACATTCCGCTCAAAGATGTGCCAGGCGCCATCACCCAAGACAAAATCCTAAGCAAGCTCCGCCTTATGAAAGCCTCCATGGAGCAGGATTTCGCCATCGACAACCCTAAAATAGCTGTACTAAGCCTTAACCCACACAGCGGAGACGGAGGCCTGCTCGGAGATGAAGAGCAGAGCATCATAATCCCAGCCATCAAGGAGGCCCAGCAGGAAGGCATCCAAGCCTTCGGACCTTTCTCACCTGACGGCTACTTCGGAATGGGAGAATACCAGAAATTCGACGCTACTCTGGCCATGTATCACGACCAGGGACTCTCCCCGTTCAAGACCATAGCCTTCGCCGACGGAGTAAACTACAGTGCCGGCCTGCCTATAGTCCGCACTTCTCCTGACCACGGCACAGCCTTCCCTCTCGCCGGAAGAGACCTCTCCGACGCCTCCTCCATGAGATGCGCCATCTACCAGGCGATAGAGATCTACAAACGCCGTCAGGAATACCGCAAACTGGTGGAAAACAAGATGGTGGACCTCAGACCTAAGGAAGAAGAGAGACCATCTAACCGTCCTCAGATAGCCTGATGGGACCTTCGGATTGCATCTTCGCCAGAAATTGTGAGATCAGGCGGCTCGACAGAAAACGGGCCGCCGATTTTCTTGAGCGCAACCACTACCTGGGGGCCTGCTCCGCGAGATATTACTACGGACTATTCACCCGCCGAAGCACCGGAGGCCATGAACTCCAGCTTCCCGAAGGGACCCTGGTGGCAGTAGGCGCCTTCTCCAACGCCAGACGCTTCCGAGACGGACACCTCAGCTACGAATGGATACGCTACGCCTCCCTGAAAGAACTCCGCGTTATGGGCGGAATGGGAAAAATCCTAAATGAATTCGTAAAAGACTATCAGCCAGGGGATATCATGACCTATGTCGATGCCTCCAGATCCGATGGTGCCGCCTATCTGGAGCTGGGATTTCAAGAAATCGAAAGGGTGGAAAGGGCCGGATTCACTAATCTGAAGTTGAAACGATTCTATCCACCAGATCCCGAATAGCCTCGTACTCATAACCCCTGCCGAGAGCGAATTTCAGCAGTTTGAAGCGCCCCTGCGGGTCGTCTTTAAGGTTTTTCCATTTGTAGGCCAATGCTCTCTCCAGTTTCTCCCCCGCCTTCTGCTCGTCTATCTCCGTCAGCGCTTCCCTAATAATGTCCCTGTCTATGTTCTTAAGGATGAGTGCTTTCCTTATCTTCAGCGGACCCCAGCCGTCCAGGGCTGACTTTTCCCTAGCGAAAGCAGTGCTGTAACGAAGTTCATCGACGAATCCGTCCCCGCGCAAGGCCTCCACCAAGGCTTCGGCCTTGCCTTGAGGATCCTCCTGATCCTCAAGAAGTTTCAGAGCTTTCCTGTAAATATCCTCGGGTGCATACTCCCTCTTGCTACACAGGGCCTGCAATTTCAAAAGCGCATCCTTGCTATCCATAATTCTATATGTTATGTTTTCCAGCCAGCAGGCCGCAGGCGGCAAGTATATCCTCCCCCTTGGAAGCCCTTATGGTACAGGTAATTCCCTTTTCGTTCAAATAATCCCTGAAGCCAGTCATCTTCTGGGCAGGGGCACAGTCGTAAGGAAAATCCGGAATCTTATGGAAACGGATCAGATTCACCCTGCATTCCAAACCCTTAAGCAGTCTTGCGAGGGCCGCCGCATGCCGGATATCGTCGTTCCAGCCCGCAAACATGGTGTATTCGAAACTCACCCTCCTCTGGCCGCTAAAATCATAGCGGCGGATAAGTTCCAGCACATTCCTGATATCATAAGCCTTCTCTATAGGCATGAAATTAAACCTCTCCTCAGGGAAAGGATTATGCAGACTCACCGCCAGATGACAGCGGTTCTCATCCAGATATCTTTTAAGGGAAGGAATAAGGCCAATTGTACTGAGAGTGATACGCTTAGGGCTCCAGCCGAAACCCCAGTCCGCAGTAAGCACCCTGATAGCCGCCGAGACTGCCTCGTAGTTATCCAAAGGCTCCCCCATACCCATAAAGACAGTATTGGTCAATTCCTCAGACTCCTCTATGCTAAGGTATTGGTTCAGAATGTCGGCTACTGAGAGATTCCCGTGAAAACCCTGACGTCCGGTCATACAGAACTTGCAACCCATCTTGCAGCCCACCTGGGAACTGACACAGAGGGTCTTTCTGTCTTCGTCCGGTATCATCACAGCCTCGATAGCCCCGCCCTGCACTTCAAAAAGGTACTTTCTGGTGCCGTCCTTGGAAGTAAAGACTTCGAGTGGAGTTGAAAGACCAATTTCATAATTCTCGGAGAGCAGTTCGCGACCCTTTTTCGAGATGTCGCTCATCTGATCGAAACTGCGGGCCCGCTTCCTGTACATCCAGGAGGCGATCTGAGAGGCGGTGAATGCGGGCAGCCCCAAAGAGAGGACTATGGACTTCAGTTCCTCAGGGCTTTTTCCAAGTAACTTTTCCTTTGACATAGGTTGCAAAAATAAGCATTTTTGATTAAGTTTGCCCAACTATTAACCAACTAAACTATCATTAACTTTTAAGTGATTAAAATTATGGGAAAAGAAGTAGAAACCAAGCAGGGCGAGCAGATTAACGCCGCTAAACTCAAGGCTTTGCAAGCCACTATCGACAAAATAGAAAAAGACTATGGCAAAGGTACCATCATGACTCTGGGAGAACAGGTGGACTGGGACGTGCAGGTGATTCCGAGCGGAAGCATTGCACTGGACCACGCACTTGGCATAGGAGGATATCCGAGGGGCCGCATCATCGAGATCTACGGACCG
>JBJEBS010000012.1:0-15774 GCA_051870275.1 Candidatus Cryptobacteroides sp. | reverse complement strand
TCTACTACTTCTATCTCGCCCTGAGGCACTTCCAGCACCAGCTCGTCGTGCACCTGAAGTATCATCTTGGCTTTCAAGTTTTTATCTGCCAATTCCCGCTGCACCCCTATCATCGCGAGTTTGATGATATCTGCGGCGCTTCCCTGGATAGGTGCGTTTATAGCATTCCGCTCCGCGACAGCACGGACATTGGAATTGGCCGATTTCACATCCGGCACATAGCGTCTGCGCCCGAATAGGGTCTGCACATAGCCTTTCTCGCGCGCGTCCTTCAGAGTCTGGTCTAGGAAGAGCCGTATGCTCGGGAAGGACGCGAAGTAATCCTCTATCAGCGAGGCCGCTTCGCTTCTGGATATCTTCAGTCTCTGGGCCAATCCGAATGCCGAAATTCCGTACATAATGCCGAAGTTCGCGGTCTTGGCCTTACGTCTGTCATCTGCGCTCACCTCTTCCATACTCTTATGGAAGATCTTGGCTGCCATAGCCTTATGCACATCCAGCCCCCTCCTGAAAGCCTCTATCATATGCTCGTCCCCACAGCAGTGCGCCATAATACGGAGTTCTATCTGAGAGTAATCCGCCGACATTATGACCGAGCCTTTAGGAGCTGTGAAAGCCTTGCGTATCTCCCTGCCCTCGTCGCTTCGAATAGGGATATTCTGCAGGTTAGGGTTCGAGCTGCTGAGCCTTCCGGTAGCTGTAAGAGCCTGATTGAAAGTAGTATGCACCCTCCCATCCCTCTCGGAGATATAGCTTGGGATAGGCTCTATATAGGTGGACAGGAGTTTTCTTGTCCCCCTGTAATCGAGTATCTGTTCTATCACCGGATGCCTTGAGGACAGTGCGGAGAGAGTCTCTTCGTCTGTAGGCCAAGCTCCTCTTCCGGTCTTTTTAGCCTTAGGATCGAGTTTCAGCTTGTCGAAAAGCAGGTCGCCTATCTGCTTAGGCGAAGCCACGTTCAGGTCCGGATTCTCTGCCACACCTCGGATATAGGCCTCGCACTGGGCCATCCTGCGCCTCAGGCTCTCTATGAAATCCCTTAGAGAGGAGAGGTCTATCAGCACTCCAGTCCTTTCCATCTGGTCAAGCACCTCCATCAGGGGCTCCTCTATACTGTCATAGAGTTTCTGCATATCCCCCAGCGCTCCGTAAAGCATAGGCGCAAGACTGAAGAGCGCCACTGCGGCTTTGAAATGCGAAGCAGAATTGGCCTCCCCTTCCTCATCGAAAAGGCTCAGGCTGCAAGCACTGCTCTCCTCTTCGAGCTCCACATTCAGGTATTCCCTGGTGATGTTCTCCAGGCTATGTTTTTTCTCTGGATTCAGCACATAATGCAGCAGTTCCACATCCAGAAGCCTGCCTTTCAATTCCACTCCCTGCTCCCTGAGGCCTTTCATCTGGGCCTTGATGCCGTGAGCTCTCTTCTCTATGAATCCGTCTTCCAGAACTGAAGAATAATCCTTCAGGGCAGAGCAGCAGACCTTGTTTCCCACAGCTACGCTGAGCATATCCCCGTCCAGACAGAAACTCATACTGCCTTCCTTCTTTATCAGGGAAAGCATCTGGGAGAGGGATATCTCATCATATTCCAGGCTGCAGGAAGGGCTCGATGAGAGCACTTCCTGCCCTCCTTCCTGCACCTTCCACTGGGAATGGAGCAGTTTCAAAAGGGATGGCATCTCGTAGTAATTAATCAGGGACACTATCTCGGAAGAGAGTTCAGTGGATATTCTCAATTCGTCCAGGCTCACTCCCAGTTCCATATCCGTTTTGATAGTCACCAGTTCCTTACTTAATGACATATGAGGCTGGGCATCGCTGAACATCTGCTGTTGACGGGCTGTCAATTCATCCAGATGTTCGTAGATATTCTCCATCGTGTCATAGCGGGATAGCAGCTTGGCAGCTCCCACAGGGCCGACTCCCTGCACTCCAGGGACATTGTCTGCAGTATCCCCGCACAGTGCGAGCAGATCTATCACCTGAGAAGGCTTGGAGATGGAGTACTTCTGGCAGATCTGCTCTATACCGATTATCTCACTGTCCGATCCGGCTTTCCCTGGCTTATATTGGAAGATGTGCTCGTCTATCAATTGGCCATAATCCTTGTCAGGAGTGACCATATAGACATCCAGCTGAGGGGAAGCGAAATGCTTGGCAGCGGAGCCTATCACATCGTCAGCCTCGAAATCCGGAACCATCAGCACCGGAATGTCCAGGGCACGCACTATCTTGCTAAGCGGCTGCAGGGAGTCTATGACCAGCTGAGGGGTCTCAGTCCTGTTGGCCTTGTACTCTGGATACATCCTGTTACGGAAGGTCCCCCCTGGAGGATCGAAAGCCACGGCTATGTGAGTGGGCTGTTCCTTATGGATCAGCTCCAGCAGATACTTGGTAAAGCCGAAGATAATGGAAGTGTCATCCCCTTTGGAATTTACCATTGGCCTGCCTAAAAAGGCATAATACATCTTGAATACAAGCGCATGGCCATCGATTAAAAATAGTTTCATCTCTTCGATTTGAAATAATCACTGATAAGTTTCGAACATTCTTCTTCCAGCACTCCGGACTTGACTTCAGTCTTAGGGTGCAGGAGAGAAGGAGTATAAAGGGAATAGCCCCGCTTGGGATCCGAAGCCCCATATACTATCCGGCCTATCTGAGCCCAATTCAGAGCCGCCGCACACATGGGGCAAGGCTCTACCGTAACATATAAGGTACAGTCATTCAGATACTTTCCACCTATAGACGAGGCGGCGGCAGTAAGGGCTATCATCTCGGAATGAGCCGTAGGGTCACAGAGCCGCTGGGTCATGTTATGTCCCCTTCCCAAGACTCTGTCGCCATGCACTATGACCGAACCCACAGGGACTTCGTCCTCTGAAGCAGCAGCCCTGGCCTCTTCGAGAGCCAGGAGCATATATTTTTCGTCCCTATCCATCAATTCTCCATCAATTTGCGGTATTTGAAGCGCTTAGGTTCGACATTCCCAAGCCTGAGTTTCTTGTTCTCCTCATACTCGGAGTAAGAACCCTCAAAGAAATAGACCTGGGAGTCTCCCTCGAATGCCAGGATATGGGTGGCGATACGATCCAGGAACCACCTGTCGTGGCTTACTACCACGGCGCAGCCTGCGAAGCCGTCCAGACCCTCTTCCAGAGCCCTTATCGTGTTCACATCCACGTCGTTGGTAGGCTCGTCAAGCAGCAGAACATTACCTTCGTCCTTCAGGGTCAGAGCCAGATGAAGCCTGTTTCTCTCACCTCCGGAGAGTACTCCGCAGAGTTTCTCCTGGTCAGCTCCCGAGAAATTGAATCTGCTCACCCAGGAGCGAGCATTCACGTCCTTGTTCCCTAGCCTTATCCACTCCGAATTCTGGGCTATAGTCTCGAACACGGTCTTGTCCGGATCTATGCTCTTATGCTGCTGGTCCACATAGGCTATCTTCACAGTCTCGCCTATGTCTATGCTGCCGCTGTCGGGAGTCTCCAGTCCCATAATAAGTCTGAAAAGAGTGGTCTTGCCGGCTCCGTTCGGGCCTATCACGCCCACGATTCCGGCAGGCGGAAGTACGAAGGACAGATGCTCGAAAAGCAGCTTGTCGCCATAGGCCTTGCTCACATCGTGGAACTCTATCACCTTATTCCCTAGATGCGGACCGTTAGGTATGTATATCTCCAGATTGCTCTCCTTTTCCTTCACGTCTGCCGCGGCGAGTTTCTCGTAGGCTCCCAGACGGGCCTTCTGCTTGGCCTGACGGGCTTTCGGAGCCATTCTTACCCACTCGAGCTCCCTCTCAAGGGTCTTTCTGCGCTTACTCTCCTGTTTCTCCTCCATAGCCAGACGCTTGCTCTTCTGGTCCAGCCAGCTGGAATAGTTCCCCTTCCAAGGAATACCTTCTCCCCTGTCAAGCTCCAATATCCAGCCTGCCACATTGTCAAGGAAATACCTGTCGTGGGTCACGGCTATAACAGTACCCTTATACTGCTGCAGATGTGACTCCAGCCACTGAATACTCTCAGTATCCAGATGGTTCGTAGGCTCGTCGAGCAACAGCACGTCCGGCTGCCTCAAAAGCAGACGGCACAGAGCCACCCTTCTTCTCTCTCCTCCAGAAAGAGTTTTTACCAGAGCATCCGGAGGAGGACACTGCAGTGCGTCCATAGCCCTCTCCAGCTTCGAATCTATCTCCCAGGCATCGCAATGCTCCAGTTTCTCGGTAAGCTCTCCCTGCCTTTCTATCAGGGCATTCATCTCGTCCTCTTCCATAGGCTCACAGAACTTCATACTGATCTCGTTATACTCCGAGAGCAGGTCCATCACCTCCTGAACCCCTTCCTGAACTACCTCCAGCACGGTCTTGTCCGGATCCATCTGCGGTTCCTGCTCCAGATAGCCCACCGAATAGCCAGGGGCCCATACCACCTCTCCCTTATAGGATTTATCCACTCCGGCGATAATCTTCAAAAGGGTGGATTTACCCGATCCGTTAAGTCCGATGATACCTATCTTTGCTCCGTAGAAAAAGGATAAGTAAATGTCTTTCAGAATGATTTTGTTATTGTGCGGGAGCACTTTCCCCACTCCGTTCATGGAAAAAATAATCTTCTCGTCTGCCATATCTTATTCTAAAGTCTTTTTTATCGCTTTATGCCAATTCTCTATTCTCTCCTTCCTCTCTGCCTCTCCCATTCGCCCTGCGAACCTGGCTCCTTCCTGCCAATTCCCCTGCAACTCCTCCACACTCTTCCACAGTCCTATCTGCAGTCCGGCCATATATGCCGCTCCCAGAGCCGTAGTCTCCAGCTCCACCGGCCTAATAACCTGAGTATCCAGCAGGTCTGCCTGCATCTGCATCAGCAGTCCGTTAGCCGATGCTCCCCCGTCCACCTTCAGCTGATGTATGGCTATCTGCGATTCCATCTCCATCAGTTTCACCAGATCCAACACCTCGAATGCTATCCCTTCCAATGCCGCCCTCGCTATATGGGCCGCCGTAGTCCCCCTGCTCAGCCCCACTATAGTGCCCCGTGCCTGCGGATTCCAGTAAGGGGCTCCCAGGCCGGTGAGCGCAGGCACGAAATACACCCCTGCACTATCCTCCACCCTCGAAGCCAGTTCCTCCACTTCTGCCGAGCTTTTTATTATGCCAATCCCATCTCTCAACCACTGCACTACCGCGCCGGCTACAAAGACACTGCCTTCCAGCGCATAGCTCACCTTGTCTCCCAGGCCCCAGGCTATGGTGGTAAGCAAGCCGTTTTTAGACCTGACAGCCTTATCTCCCGTGTTCATCAGGAGGAAACAGCCTGTTCCATAGGTATTTTTCACATCTCCTTTATCCAGGCAAAGCTGCCCGAAGAGCGCACTCTGCTGGTCTCCTATGATGGAGCACACTGGTATCTTATAGCCTTCGAACTCAAAGGTTCCGAAACAATGCGAAGATGGATAGACTTCCGGAAGCACTTCTTCCGGTATGTCGAAAAGGCTAAGCAATTCCTTGTCCCACTCCAGAGTATGGATATTGAAAAGCATGGTGCGGCTGGCATTGCTGTAATCAGTCGCGTGGTCCCTGCCAGAAGTCAGTCTCCAGAGCAGAAAGCTGTCCACGGTCCCGAAGCGCAGTTCCCCAGCCTTGGCCTTCTGCCTGGCCTCCGGGACATTGTCCAGAATCCACTTGAGTTTGGTGGCACTGAAATACGGGTCTATCTTCAAGCCCGTTCTTTCCCTAATCATGCCAGCATAGAGATGGAATTCCAGAAAACTGCAATACCCCGCCGTCCTTCTGTCCTGCCAGACTATAGCGTTATATATGGGCTTGCCGCTCCTGGAATCCCAGACTATGGCAGTCTCCCTCTGGTTCGTGATACCCAATGCCGCCACGTTCTGTGGCCCCACCTGGTGCAGGACATCGCAGAGGACCTCGTACTGGGACTGCCAAATCTGCTCGGGGTCGTGTTCGACCCAGCCGTCCTTGGGAAATATCTGAGGGAACTCCTTCTGACTTTCGGCTATCTTTACTCCCCTGCTGTCGAAGGCTATGGCACGGGAACTGCTGGTTCCCTGGTCAAGAGCGACAATAATTTTTTTCATATCCGGTAAAAATAGTAAATTTGTCCCAAATCATCAACCATCATCATTATGAACAGCGTAAAACTTAGCTCACAATTTGACGACTTGCAGCTCTCCGTAGCTTATTCGGAGCCCAAGTTAGGGCCTAAAGCCATCTTCCAGATAGTTCACGGAATGGCCGAGCACAAAGAAAGGTATTATCCATTCATGGAATTCTTGAGTGAGCAGGGCTATATCTGCCTGATTCACGACCACAGGGGACACGGGGAATCCGTCAAGTCTGCCGCAGATCTGGGATATATGTACAAGGGCGGGGCGCAGGCTCTGGTGGAGGATGTCAAACTCGTTCAGGACTGGGCTAAGAATAAATTCCCAGGACTGGAAGTGTATCTTTTCGGCCACAGCATGGGCAGCATGGTGGTAAGGGCTTTCACTAAAAAGTACGACTCTGCCATCTCCCGTCTGATAGTCTGCGGCTGTCCTTCGGATAATCCTGCGAAGGGGGCCGGCCTGGCCTTGGCCTCCATCATAGGCTTTTTCAGAGGAGACAGATACCGCAGTTCTTTTTTGAACCATCTGGCTTTCGGTTCTTATAACAAAGCCTTCGAGGAGGAGAAGAATCCTCTCTCCTGGCTTAGCGCCGACAAGCAGAACACCCTGAACTATTACCATGATCCGCTCTGTGGCTTTGTCTTTACCGTAAACGGCTTCCAGAACCTCTTCAGGATAATGAAGGAGTGCTACTCTGATAAGAATTGGCATATAAAGAATCCGGCACTGAAGGTACTGTTTATCTCCGGAGGAGACGACCCTTGCCGCATCAGCGACAAGGACTTCTATAAAGCAGTAAATTTCTTGAAGAGCAGGGGCTACAGCGATGTGCAATCCCGTCTATTCCCTGGCCTGAGGCACGAGATTCTGCTGGAAGGCAAGCAGGAGGTATGGGAGGAGGTATTGGCATTCATAAAATAAAATCTGATGGCGAAGCAGAGCATAGATGTAGCGCAGCAGTGCAGCAGCCTAATCGCGGACATCAGGCAGGGCATCTTCAAACCGGTGTACCTGCTGATGGGCGAGGAGGCCTTTTATCCTGACCTTGTCTGCAAAGAGATAATTGAGAATTGTGTCGATGAGAGTTCGAAGGACTTCAACGAAGTAATGTGTTATGGGGCAGATACTAACGCCGATGCAGTGATAGGGGCGGCCAGGCAGTTTCCGATGATGTCGGACAGGGTCCTGGTGGTAGTGAAGGAGGCCCAGATGATGAAAAGTCTGGAGAATCTTTCGGTCTATTGCGAGAATCCTCTTGAGAGCACGGTGCTGGTACTCCTTATGCACGGAAGCGGAGCAGACAAACGAAAGGCTCTCTACAAGAGTATTTCGAAAAACGGAGTGGTTCTGGAGTCCCCTCTTGTTAGAGACTACGAGCTTCCCCGCTGGATAGACAATTACTATAAGTCCCTGGGTCTGGAACTGGAGATGGGGGCCTCGAACCTTCTGGCGGAGTACATCGGGAGTAATCTCTGCGCCATAGCCATAGAGACTGACAAGCTCCTGAAGAACCTGGACGAGGGATGTAAGAAGATATCTATCAGTGACATAGAGAAGAATGTGGGTATCAGCAGGGAGTTCAGTGTCTTCGAACTTACGAAGGCTTTGTGCTATAAACAGAGCCAGAGAGCCCTTCAGATAGCTTCGCATCTGGGTAGCGGAGCCAGATTCTCTCTTCCCCCTGCCATCAGTGTGATTTTCGCCACCTTTAACCGTATCCTTCGTTACGAAGCTGCCATGATGAGGTCCAAGGGACCATTGAATCCTTCTCAGAAAGCGGCGGCTCTCAGCGGAGTGAATCCTTATTTCTATAAAGATTATGAGGCAGCGGTAAGAAATTATCCGCTGCCCCATACTATGCGTATCATAAGCCTGCTTACTGAGTTCGACTACCTCTCCAAGGGCGGTGACGGAGTGGAGAGTTCCCCTGGAGAACTGCTCGTGGAACTCGTCGCGAAGATACTTATTCTATAATAGTAACCCTGCCGTCGAGCTCGGAAGTAAGCGGAATCCCCTGATCGCCGAGGGATTTCACATAATCCGCCATCAACTCATAGATATATACCCCGCTCTCCCTTCTGGAAGTGTAATTCCTCAGGGCACTCAGATAATTGGTTGCGTCTATTAGATAGTTGATGGTCGCTACCTTATAAGTCCAGTCAGAGACTATCGGCTTATTACCTATCATTAGACTCACCACATCCCTGCCCCTGATCTTCAATTCCACAGTCGAGCTCACCGGCTCTCCGCCGTATGCAGCTATCCCCTGGAATGCATCCAGCAGGTCACTCCCCTTTATCTCTATGAGAGTCAGCACATTATCGAAAGGATAAATACTGTAGATAGTACCTCTGGTCACATTTCCTGCTGGCATCTCCGCACGAATTCCTCCGTTATTGTATATGGCCAGGTCAGGCTCCACCCCGAAATACTCTTTACAAATATTATAGACGGCATCAGCCGTGAAATTCGACAGCAGGGCCTCCGGCGTCCCCTTTCGCATAGTCTTAGGGCAGTAAGCCAGGACTTCGTTCATCGACTCCTCCAGCAGATTAGTATAATAATCTATCTGAGCCTGAAAAGTCTTGTCCACCCTGGAGTCAAGTCTGGCATTCACCGGAATAAGCCTGTATTTGAATTTCGGATCTCCGACTGTAAAATCCACCTTCATCTCCCCCAGATATATTCCCTTGCAGCCTGTCTGCACTATAGGCACCTGCTTGCCAGCCAGGTTAGTCACATAATCCTCCTTGGGAAGAAAAGTGTGGGTATGGCCTCCTATAATACAGTCTATATATCTGGTATTCATAGCGATACCTCTATCGTAATAATCCGCATCGCTATTCCTGAGATATCCCAGATGCGACAAGGCCACGACCAGTTCCGCTCCCTTCTCCTTCAACTCCCCCGCGCAGCGGTCCGCCTGGCTGATGGCACTCTGAAAGACCACACCCTCGCTCGAATTCGGGTCCACCAGACCCGAAAGCCTGACATTCAAACCGATAAAGCCTATCTTCCGCCCCTCCACTTCCATCATGTAGCTCTCATATACCCTGTCCGAGATACTCGTAGCGCTAAAATCATAGTTGGAGCTCACCACCGGCACATCGTTATACCTGAGCATATAATCCAGCCCTCCCATCTTCTTGTCGAACTCGTGGTTTCCTATAGTCTTTATATTGTATGCCAATTCCCTCTGCGCCAGCATCTCCACTTCGCCTCCGAAGCAAGTGAAATAGAAACTGCCCTGCACGAAGTCCCCCGCATCACAGAGCAGCACTGCTCGGTCTGCAGCCCTCACGCTGTCCACCAGGACCTTTATCCTGCTGATTCCGCCACAGTCTGCGTGATATGTCGCACTGGCATCTATAGGGCAGATCTGGCTATGGAAGTCATTGGTAAACAGAAGAGTAAGTGATTCCGCCGGTCCCTGCGGACCATCTGAGTCCTGAGGATTATCCGGGTCTTGGGGGTTCTCAGGATCCTGCGGATTATCTGGGTCTTTGTGATCATTCTGATCCTCAGATGGCCCTGAAGGCCAGATTGGCATATCGATAACATCACATCCTCCCAGCAGAAGCACTGCTCCACACAATAGGGCTAATACTTTTTTCATAAACAAATAGCATTCATAAGACAATCCACGAATATACAGAAAATCCCTGTAAATCCATATTGTACTTTACAATTCCGCTACACTCAAGTCTCAACATTTTGCGCACAGGGAGGTTTTAGGCCTAAAAAATTTTGCGGAATAAGAATTTCACTGCTCATATTCTTTTTTTCAACTCTATTTTATACTTTTGTAAAAAGGAAAAATAATTATGAAAAACATCACAAAAGATAATTGGAAAGAATCTGACATAAATGTTGACAGTTTATGGATCATCGGAGAAAGAGATAAAAGTGGAAAGCATTCAAACCTTTACCACGGCAACTTTATTCCCCAAATACCAAATCAATTAATAAAGCGATATACCGATCCTGGTGATACTGTTCTTGAATTATTTTCCGGAAGTGGGACAACATTATTTGAATGCGAAAGTCTTAAAAGAAATTATATCGGATTCGACATTAATAAAACTATACTCAATTATGTTCAAGAAAAAATGAATGACTGTCAATCCATTAAATACTCTCTTTGTGATTGCGATGTCACAGACACAGAAAGTTTCATAACATCAATTAATAATGCGAAGAAACAGCAATCAATTGAACAAGTGGACATGATGATTGCACATCCTCCATATTTAGATATAGTCAAATTCACTCAGGACAAAAGAGACTTATCGAATATTTCGGATATAAAAGTATTTCTTGATAAATTTGTAATTGCAATAAAGAATGGGACGTCTGTACTAAAAAAAGGAAAATACTTTGCGATTGTTGCAGGAGATATCTATAAACATAGCGAAGTTATTCCCCTTGCTTTTTATATGATGAACACCGTTAAACAAAATCTTAACGCAAAACTCAAAGGAATAGTGATCAAAAATATCGAAGGGAATAGAGGTAAATTAGGCGCACAAGATATTTGGAAATATAGAGCACTAAATAGCGACTACTTCCTGTTTAAGCACGAATATATCTTTGTATTTAAAAAAGATAACTGATATGACAAAAACCGATCTATTCATACAATTAGCCCAACCAGATGATTCTGGGGTTAGCCGATGGGTAATGAAATCAGAGTTTGTTGAAGAATATGCACCTTTGTATTTTGAAAATGGTGCAAGTTGGTGTAGATCCAGTTCTACTTTAGCAACTCGATATAACGTAGAATTTGACAAAAGCATCACTCCAGGACAAAAAATTGATGCAATACGTTTAAATGGATACAAGAACAACAACTCTTTCAACCAATCTATTCGCTCTGACATAAAGGAATATTATAAAAAACAACGTTGTGTTATGCTGGGAGTGAAAGGATTCTCAGAAAACACTAAAATAGAAGTTGATCACAAAGATGGAAGGAAAAATGACGATCGTGTTTCCAATCTTAGTACTCAAAGATTAGAAGATTTCCAGCCATTTTGTAAAGCGGCCAACGATGTAAAGCGTCAAATATGCAAAGAATGTAAAATAACCAACATCAGATGGGATGCTACTAATATAAAAGGTAACCCTTACCCTTTTTATGAAGGCGACTCTCAATATAATGATGAATTAGGTTGCGTCGGATGCTACCAATATGACCCTGTTGAATATAGAAAAAATTGTGTAAAAAGAATCTCCAGAGAAGCATCTGAACATACCTCAGAATACATATTAAAGAAATTATATCCGGAAGATTAGATATGACTACTCACGTATTTATCGTCGACCATAATACCTTTCCTTGCCATCTAAAGTATTTATTTGCTGGCACTGGAGCTAAAAATAAAGATGTTGACTTCAACAACACTGATAATTCTGTTTTATATGATTCCAGACATAGTGCAGCAGAACGAGGGCTTGTCGCAATGATGGCAGATTGTTGTAGAGTAAGGGAAGGAGATTTTGTAATTTTTTATTTACAAGCAACTGCCGGACAAGAAGGACGTTTTTACGGTGTATTTCAGGTATCCGGCGAGCCATTTTTAGACAGACTAATAAACCAGTATTTACTTTTAGAATTAGGAAAAAATCTTACTTTTAGGGTGCCAATAACTCCATATCAAGTCTATGCAAAAGGGGTCTCCGAATGGCAAGCTTTAGATGAAATACGTAATATTTCAAGTCCCAACCAAATGTTATGGAGCTTGATATACAGAAAACTCAAGGGTAATCGCGGCAACACCATGATTACCATATACGAATCGGAAAGACTAATAGATTTGATCCGGAGAGATAATAATTACGTTGCTCTCCCTAATTCGCCGAGTTACGCATTTATCAACAATGAAATCAAAGCTGAACAATCAAGGTTTTCCTACTCTGGTCGTATAGAGTTATTTAACATTTTGCCCAGATTAACAGCATTAAAAAATGCAAACAGAGCATGCGAATCTCACCTACAAATGTATTTGACACAAAATATTGGCCGTAATAATATCATTGATACAGCATTAGGCATTAATGATGGAACTGTTGAATGGATAGGAAATGAGGTATCTTGTGGGGTTGGAATGCAAAGAATCGACATAATGTTGTCAATAAACATTCAAGATACAGAAAAAAAAGTGATGCCTATAGAATTAAAAGATGTTCCTGCTTCACCATATAATCTTCTGCAACTGGCACGGTATATCAACTGGATTGAACAATACTATATTCCAAACAGACCAAGTACTATCCAACCAGTGCTAATTTGTACACCAGGAGGATTGGATAATATTAAACAGGATATTATAAACTTTAACATTTTAGGGGTATCAAGATATTTACCTTTGATTTATATTGAATATTTACTAAGTCCAGAAGGCCTTATATTTAACAGAATACAATACTGATCATGAATTATATAGGATCAAAATATACGCTTCTCCCTTTTCTGAGCCAGACTATTAAAGAAGTGGTCGGGGAGAACCTATCAAATATCATCTTTTGTGATCTGTTTGCAGGAACGGGAATAGTCGGAAGACATTTTAAGCCAGAAGTGAAAAAACTTATAGCAAATGATATCGAGTATTATAGCTATATTTTGAATCGGAATTATATCGGGAACCATAAGGAGATTAAGGATAAAGAATCATATATTGAGGCCTTAAATAAGTTACCCAAAACAACAAAAGGCTTTATTTATAACAACTATTGCCAAGGAAGCGGAAGCGGAAGACAGTATTTTTCAGACGAGAACGGTATAATAATAGATACAGTACGTACCCAGATTGAAAATTGGCATAATACAGCAGAAATATCTGAAGATTTATACTATTTTCTGTTATGTAGTTTATTGGAGAGTGCAGACAAATTAGCTAACACCACTTCGGTTTACGGCGCATTTTTAAAGCATATTAAAAAGACTGCAAAAAAAAGTTTACATATTGAACCGGCTAATTTTGTCATCAACTCTAACGAACACGAAGTATTTTGCGAAGATGCCAATTCATTAATAAAAAAAATTAGCGGAGACATATTATATCTTGACCCTCCATATAATTCAAGACAATATGGTGCCAATTATCACCTACTGAATACTATAGCTGAATACAAACCTTTCACCCCAAAAGGAAAAACTGGTTTAAGAGAATATACCCGTTCTCTATTCTGTGGAAAAAACACAGTTTGTAATGCTTTTGAATCACTTATCAAGGAAGCACAATTCAAATATATCTTCCTTTCATACAATAATGAAGGTCTTATGTCAACATCGGACATTAAAAGAATAATGTCTAAATATGGACAATACGATGTTATTTGTAAAGAATACTCAAGATACAGAGCTGATAAAGAGAATAACCGTAATCATAAAGCAAATAAAACCATCGAATACATACATGTTCTTTATAAATAAACCGCAGAGTCTTCACGACTGTGCGGTTCAATCTACAAAATCAATACATATTGTCTTACGACAACTACTCAGGTCATCATCCCGAGTATGGGTCTGTTAAAAGAAGGAGTAGGTCTGACTCTCCGCCGAGTTCTGCAGCGAAGCTGGCACATTAGCGAAAAAGTCAAAACCCGTCCTGCTTTCTATAGCATCGATAGTGGTCGCAGTCGGCGCCACATTTTCAGAGTTCGTATCCACAAGGTAAGCACAACCCACCGCTCCAGTCATCACTCCCGAGCTGTCGAAACTGCACTTCATAAGGCACTTCCAGTAGCCCGTCGGCAGCGTACACGACGCTCCGTTACTATCCGTAGTCGATGCCAATGTTCCTTCGAAGAGTGGTCCTGTCACCACGTAGAGCGTATCCCTGCCGGTCGTAACTGTAGCCACTCCCTGGACCTTACTCTCAAAAGTTGCCCACTGTCCCTGATTCAGGCTGCCGTACTGCGGAGTCATATTCGAGTAATAGAAGGTCTGCTTATTCTGCTCCACCGTGGTCTGGCGATCGTTCGAAGCCACCTGATGGCCCCTGTCATAACTCAGACCACCAGCCGAAGAATATGATGAACTCAAGTTAGGCTGCCAGCTCTGGTCAAGCGCTGGGTCATAACCCCACGCTTCGTTCCTGCTGACATCATTATCCTTAAAGTCTCCGCTGTTCGAAGTAGCATAAGCCACCCACAGCGCAGCCTTATAAGTCTTGTCGTAGAGGAAGCTGTAGTTCCTAATTACTTTACTGTTATACTCATACGTATGAGTCACCACCTTCTGGTTCGAATTCGAAGTGTTATATCTACAAGCCTTCGTGCTGCCGAAAGTCTCACTGAAAATCTCGTGACAATAGCGCCCTTCGTACGGGGTATTGCTCTCACTCACTGCCGATGCGTTAGTCGCCGGCATCTCATAAAACGAAAGCCAAGTGCTCACTGCCCCAGTGGTAGTGAAAGACTTTATGTCAGTGCCATAAAAGGTCTTTTCCGTCGTAGAATACGATCCCGTACCCTGCACTTTCACATATGCACGGTAGTAATAGGTCGTATTCGAGGCCAATCCACTTATACTGGCGCTGAACTCATCTGCCGCAGTGCTGCTTTTAACTAAACTTGTCAATGAACTTTCAGAAAGGCCATACACAAAGCCTCTCTCTGTAACATTCCCCGTTACTGAAGGACAAGAGCCAGACAGGGTCGCCCCTGTCTGACTGATATCCGACACAGTTCCGGTCGTTACGCTCGCGCTGGGTTCTTGCCCACCGGCGCCTCCGCCGGATGAAGTTCATTCGTAACGATAAATCTCAGGAAGAAGCATACTTGTAGAAGTAGCACTTGTATATGTAGTAAATCGAGGAGAATTTACATTATACAAGAATCTTCCATATGTCGATGTTCCGTTCTGAATTGTTGCAGAATTACTTTCAATGGAAATACTCCAAGTAGTTGTGCCACTATCCCATGCTAGTTTCTTAGCAGCAGTTGCGCCTAAGAGTTGTCCATCAGAGTTTGCCAAAGTCCAAGCACCAGTAGATCCTCCCAGTGTCAACACAACAACATCACTTGGCAAAGATGAAATTACATTATCAGTAATGGTAACGGTGACATTACCCATTACTGCACTGGATATAGCTCCAGCAGCGAAACCCTTACTAGTACTTACAATAATCAGTTGATCTCCGAATGCTAAAGTTGATGCATCAGTAACTAGCTTCCAAGCCTTTGTTTCTCCACCCTCTCCACCAGAAGAAGCAGTGGTAGTGCCTTCTGCGTAAGCGGCGTTAGAATCTGTATATGAAGAACCATCACCGACAGCCTTGACATACAGAGTATAAGAAGTCTCTGCAGAAAGACCGCTCCAGGTGTAGCTGGTTTCAGTCTGGGTAGCCTCGTAAGAAGTGCCGCCATCAAGACTCACCTGATATCCAGAAGCATTAGCCACTGCCTCCCAAGTAAAGGTCAGGCTATTCTCAGTCTGAGCAGTGCAGCTGACAAACGGAGCATCAAGCTTCACAGGATCCGAACCACCCTCAGAAGAACCGGACTGTTCAACGAAGAATCCGAAAGTCTGACTGGCAATATTACCAGTTGTAGAAGTATAGCATCGCCAATCCTGATCATTGTAAACTCCTATATATCGTGAAGTACCTACGTGCTTTAAATAATCGCTATCATAGGTGAATGTCT
>JBJEBS010000011.1:0-4224 GCA_051870275.1 Candidatus Cryptobacteroides sp. | reverse complement strand
CACATGCAGTAGCCTATCATATTCACCCCCATATCAGTAGGGGATTTGTAAGGATTCTCCCCGTAGATGTTTTCGAAGATGGCATTCAGAACTGGAAATATCTCTATGTCACGGTTATAGTTCACTGCCATCTTGCCATAGGCCTCCAGATGGAAGGGATCTATCATGTTTATGTCGTTGATGTCCGCAGTGGCAGCCTCGTAAGCCAGGTTCAGCGGATGTTTCAGCGGAAGGTTCCAGATAGGGAAGGATTCGAACTTGGCATAGCCGGCCTTGATGCCCCTCTTGTGCTCCTGATAGAGCTGGGACAGGCAGACAGCCATTTTGCCGCTGCCAGGGCCTGGGGCGGTGACAGCTACCAGAGGTCGGGTAGTAGGTACGTAGTCGTTCTTGCCGAAGCCCTCGTCAGAGTCGATGAGAGCCACATTGTTAGGATAGCCCTCTATGGTGTGGTGGTAATAGGTCTTGATTCCGCGGCGTTCCAGTTTAGTCCTGTAGGCGTCGGCACTGGATTGGCCGTTATAGTGGGTGATGACCACGGCACTCACCAAAAAACCGTGTCTTTCG
This sequence comes from Candidatus Cryptobacteroides sp., assembly GCA_051870275.1. Taxonomy (GTDB): domain Bacteria; phylum Bacteroidota; class Bacteroidia; order Bacteroidales; family UBA932; genus Cryptobacteroides. The sequence continues at coordinate 3,657 of JBJEBS010000011.1, read as the reverse complement.
AATTCGTCGTGAAGGCGGAATACATCCATATCGTAGGTGATACCCAAGTCATTACGGACTTTGTTCCTCTCTATGTCCAGGGCGCTGATAACTATGATTATCTCGGTACTGTCGGAGAGTTGCTGAAGCATACGCATCTTCGAGTCCGGCTTGAAGCCAGGGAGAACCCTGCTCGCGTGATGGTCGTCGAAGAGTTTGCCTCCGAATTCCAGATAAAGTTTGTCCCCGAACTCAGCTATCCTCGATCTGATGGCTTCGGACTGGACCTTCAGATATTTGTCGTTGTCAAAACCGTATTTCATGATATTACCAATTCTCTGCCAATTCCATTACCAGCCTCTCACTCTTCTCCCAACCCAGGCAAGGGTCAGTGATAGATTTCCCGAAGACTCCACCGTTATCGCACTGGTTCCCGTCCTCCAGATAAGACTCTATCATCAAGCCCTTTATGACTTTGCCCACCGTGGCATTCTCCTTACGGCAGCGGGCTATCTCATGGGCTATGTCTATCTGTTTGAGGTATTGCTTGCCGGAATTCGAATGGTTACAGTCTATGATGAAAGACGGGTTCTTCAGCTCGCTTTCCTCATACATGGAGCAGAAGCGGGCCAATTCTTGAGGACTTATGTTCGCATGACTCACTCCCTCGGGATCCACATAGCCTCTCAGGATACCGTGGGCGAAGGGATTGCCCTGGCTTTCCACCTCCCAATTACGGTAGATGAAGGTGTGAGGGTTCTGAGCCGTATGTATGGTCTGAAGCAGGGATTTGATATCTCCGTTCATCGCATTCTTGATACCCACCGGAATGTCCAGGCCGCTGGCTATAAGTTTATGTTGTTGATTGTCAGAAGATCTCGCCCCTATGGAGACATAGCAGAGCAGGTCCGAAAGGAATCTGTAAGTGTCCGGATATAGCATCTCGTCCACACAACCGAATCCCGTCTCCTCCAAAGCCTTCTGGTGAATGTTCCTGATGGCCAGCAGACCTTTGAAGATATCGTCATAATCCGAATCCAGGTCAGGCCGGTGCAGCATCCCCTTATAAGCGTTACCCTTAGAGCGGGGCTTGCTGGTGTAGAGCCTCGGGACTATAAACACCTTGTCTTTTACCTTATCTGCCAGTACTGCAAGTCTTTGCAGGTACTCCATCACTGCATCTACTCTGTCCGCAGAACAAGGCCCCATCATCAGCAGCAGCCTGGAATCCTCTCCCTCCAGGATGCCACTGATGGATTTGATAAAAAATTCCCTTCTTTGCTCCCCCTTTTTCGAAAGCGGATACATCGCCTTCACCTCTTTCGGGATGGGCAATCTTCGTTTAAAGTCCATTGATACTCCTTAGATATTTTCATAAGTTCCTCCAGCAGCTCCGACCAATAAGGCAGCAGCTCCGGATTTTTAATATAGTTTTTTCTTTCTTCCCTGACTTGATTCTCTCTCCCGCTGTCCAGCACCTGCAGCCCACGGCTCTTCTTCAGCTTCCCTATACGCCCCGCTATCTCCATCCTCCTCTCGAAGAGTGTCGCCAGGTCCCTGTCCACGCGATCTATCTCCTCCCGCAGTTCCTTCAGCTCATCCATAGGATTTTTCGATTACCTTTTTATGAATGCCAATATTTCTTCGATATCTTCCTTCGCGAAAGCCTTCTGCTCTCCGCTGCCTAAGTTCTTAATCTGGAACTTGCCTTCCGCCATCTCGCTTTCTCCGCAGATGGAAAGGAATGGAATCTGCTTCTTTTCGGCGTATTCGAACTGCTTTTTCAGCTTGCTCGCCTCCGGATAAAGCTCCACACTCAAGCCCTTCTTTCTCAATTCATTACTGACAGGAAGGGTATAAGCGCTCTCCTTAGCTCCCATATTCGCTATCAGCAGGGTAGTAGAGCTGCCAAGTGACTTAGGGAAGGCGTCCAGGGCTTTGAGCACGTCGTAGATTCTGTCTGCGCCGAAGCTGATTCCCACTCCAGACATATTCTGAAGTCCGAAGATACCGGTGAGGTTGTCGTAACGTCCTCCACCACTGATGCTGCCTATCTGATAGTCCAGAGCCTTGATTTCGAAAATGGCTCCGGTATAATAATTCAGTCCTCGGGCCAATGACAAATCTATCTCGCACTCGGTTTGAACTCCGGCTGCCTGGATGAAGCTCAGAAGCTCATCCAATTCATCCAGGCCCTTCAGTCCAATTTCACTGCCAGCCATCAGCTCCCGCATAGTGCATATCTTCTGGGCATTATCCCCGCTAAGGCAGAGTACCGGTTCGAGCAGGGCCACTGCCTTCTCGCTCAGACCTTTCTCCAGCAGCTCGGCTTTCACTGCATCCAGACCTATCTTGTCCAACTTGTCTATGGCCACAGTGATGTCCACGACCTTGTCCTCCGCTCCGCATATCTGGGCCAATCCGCTGAGCACCTTACGGTTGTTAATCTTTATCAGTACCCTTATGCCAAGTCTTCTGAAGACTTCGTCCGCGATCTGCACCAATTCCAGCTCGCAGAGCTGACTCTTGGAGCCTATTACATCCACATCGCACTGGTAAAATTCGCGATACCTGCCTTTCTGAGGTCTGTCAGCCCTCCAGACCGGCTGGATCTGGAAGCGTTTGAAAGGAAAGGATATCTCACTCTGATGCTGGACCACATAACGGGCGAAAGGTACGGTGAGGTCGTATCTGAGACCTTTTTCACAAACTTGGGATACTATAGGCTTTTCCGGATCCACCTTCGCGAAGGCATCCCCTGAGTTGAGAATACGGAAAAGCAGTTTGTCGCCTTCTTCTCCGTATTTGCCCATAAGGGTAGAGAGGTTCTCCATCGCCGGAGTCTCTATCTGGGAATAGCCGAAAAGCCTGAATACCGATTTGATAGTATCGAAGATATAGTTTCTTTCAGCCATCTCAGACTGACCGAAATCTCTTGTTCCTTTGGGAATTGACGGTTTTTGTGCCATACTATTACGATTAAGCTACAAATTTACTATTTTTGCCGCAATAAAATGTTAGAGGAATGAAGAATTTTTTGAAAACCTTACTCGCTGTAATCTGCGGAATATTGATTGTCCGCCTGATAGGATTGCTCATTTCCTTCTTTATGTTAGGAAGCATAGCTCTTCTGGGCAGCAAAAGCATGGACATCCCTTCCGAGGGAGTCCTGAAATTGGATATGTCCAAGATAGCCGTCACGGAACAGGCTACCCAAAGTTTTGCAAGTGACAGGACGAGCATAGGTCTCAGAAAAGTGCTCAATGCCATCGAATATGCGGCTCAGGACCCTGCAGTGGATTATATCTATCTTAAGACTGACGGTACTTCCGCCGGAATCGCTGCAGTTCAGGAGATTAGGTCGGCTCTTGCCGATTTCCGGAGCAGTGGTAAAGCCGTAGTGGCATATATGGAGAATCCAAGCACAGGTACCTATTATCTGGCCAGCGTGGCAGACAAGGTATATATGGGTTCATATCAGGGAGGTACTCCTGTATTCAATGGTCTGTCCAGCCAGCTCACTTTCCTGGGAGATGCCCTGGATAAAATAGGCATAAAAGTTCAACTCATCCGTCACGGCAAGTACAAATCAGCCGGTGAGATGTACATCCGATCTTCGGCCAGTCCTGAGAATCTGTATCAGAACCAGGTGATGGTTAATTCTTTATGGAACAGCCT
>JBJEBS010000010.1:0-15998 GCA_051870275.1 Candidatus Cryptobacteroides sp. | reverse complement strand
CACAAAAAAGGCGGTAAAGCCTTTTTTATCAGAACTTTACCGCCTAATTGATTGTATTTCAACATCCTATCGCGTTTGTTGTATCGCGGCCTGCGCCGCTGCGAGACGGGCGATAGGCACGCGGAATGGAGAGCAGCTGACATAATCAAGACCTATCTTGTTAAAGAAGGCGATAGAATCAGGATCACCACCGTGCTCACCGCAGATACCGCACATCAACTCAGGACGCTTGCTGCGACCTGCTGTGATTCCGTGCTCCACGAGACGGCCGACACCCTTAACATCGATAGTCTGGAACGGATCGGCATCGAGAATCTTGTTCCCGAGATAGTCACCCATAAAGGTACCTACATCGTCACGAGAGAAACCGAAGGTCATCTGGGTAAGGTCGTTAGTACCGAAGCTGAAGAACTCGGCAGTACGAGCCATACGGTCAGCAGTAAGAGCGGCACGAGGGATCTCAATCATAGTACCGAAGTGATAGTGGATCTCATCGTGGAACTGGGACTCAACCTCAAGACGGATCTTCTCGCAGTGTGCCTTCTGGAACTCGAGCTCACGGGCAGACACTGTCACAGGAATCATAATCTCAGGCATAGGGTGCAGACCTTCTTTCTGCAGCTCAGCTGTAGCGGTGAAGATAGCACGGTACTGAGTCTCGGCGATAAGAGGATAAGTTACGTGCAGACGAACTCCACGATGACCCATCATAGGGTTAATCTCGTGCAGATTCTCACCACGCTTATCCACTTCCTCTACTGAAATTCCCAGGTCGGAAGCAAGCTCAGCCCTCTTGTCCTCGCTCTTAGGCACAAACTCGTGAAGAGGCGGATCGAGCAGACGGAAGACTACAGGCTTGCCATCCATAATCTTAAGGGTAGCCTTAACAGAAGCCTTGATAAATGGTTCGAGCTCCAGAAGTGCGGCCTTTCTCTCTTCATCGGTGTTACACATGATCATCTTGCGAAGTTTAGAGAGAGGAGTCTCACTGTTCTTACCATAGAACATATGCTCGATACGGAAGAGGCCAATTCCCTCTGCCCCGAACTGAAGTGCGCGCTGTGCATCCTCAGGGGTATCAGCATTAGTACGGATACCGAGACGGCGGAACTTGTCCACAATGCTCATGAATCTTACAAAGAGAGGATTCTCAGATGCGTCCATAGTGTCGAGTTTGGTAGCATATACAGCTCCCTTCGCGCCGTTAAGAGAGAACCAGTCGCCTTCGTGATATACGGCATCGCTGCCTTCGAAGCTGACTGTCTTGTTCTCGAAATCTATCTTCATGGCCTCGCAGCCTACGATACAGCACTTACCCCAACCACGGGCTACCAGAGCAGCGTGAGAGGTCATACCTCCACGAGTGGTAAGGATACCGGCAGAAGCACGCATACCCTCGATGTCCTCAGGAGAGGTCTCCTCACGGATAAGGATGGTCTTCTGTCCCTTAGCAGCAGCCTCCATGGCAGCCTCGGAGGTGAATACGATAGTACCCACAGCTCCACCAGGTGAAGCAGGAAGACCCTTGGCCACTACCTCAGCCTTCTTCTCAGAGGCAGGATCGAGGATAGGGTGAAGAATCTCGTCGAGCTGAGCTGGAGACACACGCATAACTGCTGTCTTCTCATCGATCATACCCTCGTCGAGCATATCCATAGCCATCTGGAGTGCGGCGATACCGGTACGCTTGCCGATACGGCACTGGAGCATATAGAGTTTCTTATCCTGAATGGTGAACTCGATATCCTGCATATCGTGGAAGTGCTCCTCGAGACGCTTGCGGATGGCGTCCAATTCAGCATATACCTCAGGCATAGCGGTCTCGAGGCTCTCGAGATGTTTGTTATGCTCTGTCTTGGTAGCTTCATTAAGAGGGTTAGGAGTTCTGATACCGGCAACTACATCCTCTCCCTGGGCATTGATAAGCCACTCGCCATAGAATTTGTTGTCACCACTTGCAGGGTTACGGCTGAAAGCCACGCCTGTAGCTGAAGTAGGACCCATATTACCGAATACCATGGACTGAACGTTTACGGCTGTTCCCCAGTCATCTGGAATCTTCTCGATACGACGGTATGCGATGGCACGCTTTCCGTTCCAGCTCTTGAACACGCCACCGATGGAACCCCAAAGCTGAGCCTCGGCTGTATCAGGGAAATCAACCCCGAGAACCTCCTTTACGCGAACTTTAAACCTGTCACAGAGATCCTTCAGCTCTTCAGCTGTAATATCGGTATCAGACTTATAACCCTTAGCGTCCTTAAGTTCCTGCATCATACGGTCAAGCTGCTGACGAATACCCTGACCATCAGCTGGTTCGATACCTTCAGCCTTCTCCATAACCACGTCTGAATACATCATAATCAGACGACGGTAAGCATCATAAACGAAACGAGGATTACCAGTTTTTTCAATCATACCTGGAAGGGTGGCAGAGCAAAGACCGATATTCAAGATGGTATCCATCATACCAGGCATACTGCTGCGGGCACCGGAGCGGCAGCTCACGAGAAGAGGATCAGAAGTATCTCCGAATTTCTTCCCCATGATAGCCTCAGTAGCCTCCAGAGCCTTGGCCACCTCAGCCTTCAACTCATCTGAATAACCCCCACCGAGAGCATAATACTCAGCACAGCATTCTGTAGTAATGGTAAAACCGGCAGGAACCGGCATACCCAACTTGCTCATCTCGGCAAGGTTAGCTCCCTTTCCACCCAGGAGCTCTCTCATAGATCCATCGCCCTCGGCAGTTTTACCACCGAAGCAATAAACTCTCTTTTTAGTTTCTGTCATAATTTTTTAGATATGTGTTATATTTATATTCAAAGGACGGCGAAGTTACAAAAAATTCCGCAGAAGAGCAAGTCAACGAACCAGAGAATCCAAAATAGCTTCTATTCCGCTCTTCTGTCCCCAGCAGACCCTGACTCCTTTTCCTCCAGCCACAGGATGTCCCAGCGGAAAATACATCAGATCCTGTAGCAGCATCTCGGCATCTATATAGTCAAAATCCGAATCATTTATCTGAATCACAGCCCCTGGCAATTCCGAGAAAAGGATTCTGCACAGATCAGAAGACGGATAAGCCCTCTTCAGTCCGGATATGTCTATATCCAGCCCCACATCCTCCGAAGTCATCGAATCCAAAGCCGAAAGCAGACCGCCCCTTCTAACCGTAGCAGCGCTCAGAAGAATTCCGTCCTCGACCAACTCTCTCACGAGTTCCACGCAATCCATCAGATAATCAGGGTCTTCCATCCTCGGCGACTTGCCCCCCTTTATCCCCAGCACCGAGGTAAGCAGCGAGCCTCCAAGATGAAAATCATCAGTATCGAAAGGCAGATAGATAATCCAGCTCCCCTCCTGCGCCTGCAGCTTCGAAGAGAGTCTTCTCTGCTTCTCCGCTCCTATTATATTGAATGCCAATCTTCTCTCCCCCTCAGTGAACTTCCGTTCCCTAATGCTCAGATCCAGGTCGGATGCCAATTCCGCCACCTCCTCCGCGGCCCTGTACAGGGCCGCCCCCGAGCCGAGCTCATCCACCTTCCAACTCCAGTCCAGCCCCAGGGACAAATCTTCCAAAAGGAAATGTCCCTCTGTCCACAAGGCATCTGTCAAGGCATAGGCCAATTCACACCTGGCCCGTGCTGCGCCATAAGCCAGGTCGATAGGACAAACTTTGCCCCTGATAGCATTCAGGTAAGTCTGAATCTTTGAATCTTCGAAAGGGTAACCGCCTGGAGAAGGATCCAGGCTCTCGTCCACGATACAGTGAGAAATTTCCGCTTTTTCCTCCGAACCCAGCAACTGAGCCGGACTTGCCTCCATAGTCACACCGTCTATGACATAGGAAGAGTGAAATATATCTTTATTTGACATCCACAACTGTAATAAATCGGTCAAATTTAGTTATTTTTGAATTTGTATGCAATACGAAGAGTTAATAGAAGATATTTTCCGCCGACATCCCAGTGTTCAGAATTCCGGTTTCAAATCTGGAGCCTACAAATCCGGAATAGAAGCCATGAGCCGCTTCGACAGCATTCTGAGCAATCCCTGGAAAGCTTATCCCTGCATTCACGTGGCAGGAACTAACGGGAAAGGCTCTGTCAGCTCCCTGCTGGCAGCCAACCTGGCGTCAAACCATCACTTCAAAGTAGGACTTTTCACTTCTCCCCACCTGCTGGACTTCAGGGAAAGAATAAAAATCGTAGATGGCAGAGGCGAAGCCCATTTTGAACTCATAGACAAAGACTCTGTCATGGAATTTTTGACCCGATATAGTGAAGAGATAAACAGCCTTTCCTTTTTCGAAATCTGTACCGGAATGGCCCTATGGTGGTTCCGGCAGATAGGCATCGGAGCCGCAGTAGTGGAAGTTGGCCTGGGCGGAAGACTGGACAGCACTAATGTGATAGAGGGGGAATTGGCAGTGATAACAAGCATAGGGCTGGACCACTGCGAGCTGCTGGGAAACAGCAGAAGGCAGATAGCCTTCGAGAAAGCAGGAATCTTCAAAAAAGGGAAAAAAGCTCTGGTATGGGGACACGACCCTGAGTGCGAGCCAGTCTTCGTGGACTGCGCGAAAAAAGCGGGAGCGGAACTCTTCTATGCGGACGAACTTATAGAGACGCCGCCAGAATGGGACTTGGACCTGAAAGGTGAATACCAAAAGCAGAACCTCAGGACCGCCTTGGCCACCCTTGAGATATTGAAAGAAAACCCTGACAGACACGCCCTGAGCAAGTGTGCGAAAATCAGCGGGCTGAGGGGCAGATGGGAAGTCTTAAACGACAAGCCCCTTACAATCTGTGACATAGGACACAATCCGGCTGCCCTAAGATACAATTTCTCTCAGTTGGAAAGCTATCATAAGAAAATTCATATAGTATATGGAATAATGGCAGACAAAGCCCTCGAAGACATAGCCCCGCTTATGCCCAAACAGGCGGATTACTATCTCTGCGCCCCTGCAGGCAACAGGGCCATGAAAGTACCCGAGCTATATGAAAGGCTACATAAGGCAAGGCCTGAATTGAAGCTACATCCCATAGGCTCTGTTAAAGAAGCCCTGAATGAGGCTCGGGAAAAGGCCGGAGAAGACGAACTTATATATATAGGAGGAAGCACCTTCGTGGTGGCAGAAGCCCTGAAGGAATAAAAAATGCCGTCCTTTTCGGGACGGCACTTTTTATTCTCACTTTCGAAGGATTACTCAGCAGCCTCGATGATGACGGCGCGGTTAAGCTCGATAGTGGTAAATACGTTCTGGTTACCCTCAGCCTTAACTACGAACTGATCCTCGCTAAGATTGTACTTGCCGGTGAGGAGTTTAACGATGTAGTTAGCACGCTGCTTAGCAAGCTGGTTGTTACGACGAACTGAACCGGTGTTCTTGTCAGAGTGACCTGAAACAGTGAAGGTGATGTTCTTACCCTGGCTGATCATAGTCTTCACGATGCGATCGAAGTGCTCGAGCTCCTTAACGCTAAGGGTAGCCTGACCGATCTCGAAGAATACGCAAGCAGGAGTGCTCATAAGGTTCTTCACTATAGCCTCGTTCTGAGCGGCAGCACCTGCGAGCTCACCCTTGAGAGCCTCGTTCTCTGCAGCGAGAGCATCTCTCTCTGCGATGAGAGCTGAATTGTCAGCCTCAACTTTCTCCTGAGCGGCCTGAGCCTCAGCCTTAGCGGCCTCGGCCTCTGCAGCAGCAGCTACGAGAGGAGTGGTGACAGCGGCAGCAGTAGTAAACTCGGTGGTCTTACCGAACTTGTACTGAACACCTACGAGAGCGCTAAGAGTAGCGCATACACCTGAACCAGCACCGAGAAGGATGGCGTCGCCATAACCTGATACGCGGATGTCAGGAACGATAGCCCAGTTCTGTGAGAGGGCGATAGGGAACTGGATACCAGCGCCGAAACCTGCACCACGGCCTTCGCTCTTGATATAACCAGCGTGGAGATAAGGAACTACAGATACTACACGGCCAGGATTATATCCTGCAAATGTAGCTGATGCATCCCAAAGGAAGTCAACACCTGCTCCCCAGTAAGGAACATTTCCGTTACCAACTGAAGTTCCGATTCCGGTAAGGTCGAGACGAACACCGAACTCAGGAACGAACATCTTTCCTACAGTAAGTTCAAGGCCAAGACCAGCGCCGGAAGCAACTGAACCAGATCCCTGGATAGCACCGTAAATACCATCAAAAGATACCTGACCACCAGCGCTCAAGCCTACGAAGAGGTTACTGTTGAAGGAGTTTGTTACATAAGACTCCTGCGCATAAGCTGCTCCACCTACAAGGAGAGCGCCTGCAATAACTAAAGCTTTAAGTTTCATGAGTGTTTTATTATTTGTAAATTTACTATTGTCCTTTTACACAATCGGAGACAAAGATAATCATTATTCCTTAAATCTCAAATTATTTCCAAGTTTGTTTTTTTACTCCATCCCTGACGACCATCAGCAAGCTCTATCTTGTTCCAATCCCCCACGCTCTCGAGTATCCTCACTTTCGTACCCTCGTGAAGCACAAACAGTTCCGTACCAGACTTGTCGTCAGGAGAACTCTTTACCACAGAGACTGCCGACATTATCACGGCTTCGGACTCGTCCATAACCCTGTTTTTCGAAGATATGGAAAAAGACAGGCTGAAAGCAAAGCACAGAAGTGTCACTACTGCAAATGAAGCAGTCCATATCTTGGTTTTACGGCTGTGATTCAAGAGGAAAAGCAGAACACAGGCGAGGAAGAGCACAAAGAACAGCAGGGCTATCACAGCCCAGGCATCGGAACTCAGGGCATTAGTCGCCGATTTAATCCAGGAAAGCAGGAAAAACTCCGGAACCTGGTCGATTCGGTCCAGAAGAAATTGGCCTACATAATCCAGGTTATGCCTTGCATCCTCGTAGTTAGGGTCGAGCTTCAGCGCCCTTTCGAAGAAAAGCACCGCCTCGCTGAGCCGCGAGGATTTAAAGCTCGCACAGCCCAGATTGTAGCATAACTGCGCACTTTGCTGTCCGCTTTCATATATTTTATGCCAATTGGCATAGGCCTCCTCCCACTCTCCTGCGGAATATGCAACTACCCCGCTCTCCCAGAGCTGAGCGCAGTCAAGTTCCTGAGCTTCAGCCTTAAAACCAGCAGGAAGGCTCAAGAAAAGCAGTGACAGCAGGGCCGCAAGGGAATTGGCCGAGACTTTCTTATGTTTATTCATACTCTCATCCATTAAGGATATGATATCCAATGCTTTCTTATAATGCTCACGCATCTGGGAGCTGTCCTGCTGAGGCGAATAACGGGCGTATTCGCAGGCGTTCAGAAGTTCCAGATAGTCATTTACCAGAGCCTCTCCCAAGCCATTATCTCTCAAAGCCTGGGCTATGTTATCCTTGTCGAGGCTGCCAGTCTCCATACTGAGTTTGTCTGTAACGAAACCCAGCAAGGCTTTGTGCAACTCCTCATAGAAGGCCCCGTAAAGTCCTTCTTCCAGATAGGAAGCAGACCTGGCAAGTTTCTTTTTGACCGCCTTGGAAGCCTTACGCTTTCTGTCGGACAGCAGGTCTCCCCGCCTTTTCCTGAGAGTCGTTGCTACTATATAAATAACTATGGCACAGATAATAAAGAAGACTGTCAAGACGAGGAAAGCCGGAGATGACACGAAGAAAGTGCCCGATTGTTTCAACTTAGGATCTGTCACGCTGATATATCTGATGTCTGTCCCGAGATTCTTCACGTCCTTTCCCACCACTCCGACAAAAGGGGTAGATGCAGTCTGAGAATCAGGAATAAGGGATTTTTCGACCTTAAGCTCCAGAGCCTGAGTACTGACTGTCTTATAAGACTTGCTTCCAATATCGTAATAGCTGAATTCAACTGGGCCTACGCTGTACTCGCCGTGATGTCTCGGAATGAAAGGATATTCGAAACTGCGTATATTGCCGTCATCGGACACCTTCACGTCGTAAACCTCGAAATCAGAAGGGAATTTAATCTTGGGAGCCTCCAACATGTTCAGGTTCCCCTCTCCTTTCACCTTAAGGATAAGCGAAGCGGCATCGTGTACTCTAAGAGAGTCCTTGCTAAGCATCACCGCTATGTTAAATTTGCCCACTCCCCCACAGAAAGACTCTGGAGCTCCTTCCGGAAGAGGTCTTACCTTAAGTGTGACTGGAGCTGTGCTGATTTTCTTACGGACAGTGCTGTAATCACTCTGGAAAAAACTGTCGAAAATGCTGCCAGTGGAAGAATTCCTGTTCTTAACCTGTACCAGGCAGACCATCTGGGCAGGATCTATCACCAGATCTCCAGCTTTCTGGGGCACTATGCTATATCTTCTCAGAACGGAAGCGTCGTACACTTCTCCATTAAGCGACTCCCTATGGAACTCCACAGTATTCGGGCTCTCGGTAACCTGACTCCAGAAGCCGTCAAAAGCCGGGAACTTCACATCCTCGAAACCTCCTATAGGGACTCTGGTATATAATTTCAAGGTGGCGTTAACAGGCTCTCCCAGAACCACATCCTTTTTATCAAGAATCAAAGTCATGAAGAGATCCTCTCCGGAAGATGTCGAAGAACTCTGAGCCTTCCCCACATTTACACTTACAGGATCAGAAGTCAAGGTCTTGCCCTTCACTTTCACGCTGCAGGACGGAATAGTGAAAACACCTTCCTTTACAGGCATAAGCACATAAGTATAGGAAGTGCTGACGGTCTTGCTGACCTTTCCGTTTATTATGGAAGTCTGGGAACTGCTGCCGCTCTGCGGCCCCCACTGAACACTAAAATCTTCTGTCCCAGGCCATTGAAAGTCACTGACCCTTTCCCCTTCGATTACGAAGACCAGTCTGAACTGCTCGTCCAGAGAGACCACCGAAGGTACCTGCACGGTAATGTGAGCCTGAGCGAAAGCCAGACCGCAAGTCATCCATAAGGATGCCAATATCATAGAAAGTCTTTTCATATCCGTCACCAATTCTTTTCCTTCTGGCGGCTCTTTGCTTTCTCCGCCTTCATTTTTTCAACCTTTTCCTGAGTCTCCTTCTCCTTGGCCTGAATGGCCTTCAGCATCTGCTGGGCCTGCTGGGCAGATATCTGCTGCTCCTGAGGCTGCTGATTCTGCTGGTCTTGCTGATTCTGCTGCTGGTCCTGCTGGTTCTGCTCTTGCTTCTGATCATCCTGCTTCTGATCCTGCTGGTTCTGCTCTCCGTCCTGTCCTCCCTGATTCTGATTATCCAGCATCTTTTTCGCGTAGATATAGCTTTCCTTGGCCTGAATATCAGCAGGATTTCTTAAAAGAGACTGCTTGAAATCTTCCACAGCCGCAGCATAATCCTGTTTCTGCAAATCCGTATTACCCTTGTTAAAATAATACTTGGAAGCGTGAGGGCTATCCGTAGCTTCTTCCTCTATCTTCTTCAAAGTATTGTCCGCGCCCTCGTAATCCCTTTGCTGATAAAGGGTGTTAGCCAGGTCATACGTGGCCGCAAAGGAAGTGGAATCCTGAACCAAAGCCTTACGGTAATGAATCTCGGAATCCTTATAATTCTCTTTCTTATAATCAGAATTGCCTCTTCTGACCTCCTTCTTTTCACTTTGGGCGGAAAGCGGAAGCAGAGCACATAAGATTAAGGCTATACTGCATATCAATCTTTTCATCAGGACCTCCTTCTTTTAAACTTAATCGAGCGCTCAGCTATAAGCCCCTCCAGGGTAAAGAAAAAGAGGGCTATCGCAAAGAAATACATATACTGCTCGTCATACTCTTCGAAGACCACGGAAGAAAACGCCTCGCTTTCCAGCTTTCTGATATCCTCTATGATAGGATTCAGGCCAAACTCATCGTTTCCTGCGTGAATATAAGCTCCATTGCCCGCAGAAGCTATCTGCTGCAAAGATTTTTCGTCCAGTTTAGAGACCACTATATTCCCGTCCTTGTCTTCGAGCAGAGCCCCATTCAGCGGAATAGGCTGCCCCTGGGCAGAACCCACTCCTATGGTATATATCCTAATGCCCAGTTTGGCGGCTTCCTTGGCCGCATCGATGGCATCGTCTTCGTGATTCTCTCCATCGGTAATCAGAATGATGACCCTGCTCTTTTCACTCTGGGCGCTGAAACTCTTCGCTGCCGTCAGAATGGCATCTCCGATAGCCGTACCCTGCACCGGAATGGAACCGGTATCTATGGAAGAGAGAAACATCTTCGCAGAGACATAGTCCGTAGTGATAGGAAGCTGGACAAAGGAAGTTCCGGCGAAAACTATCAGGCCTATCCTGTCATCCCTCAACTTGTCCACCAGAGAAGATATGGCTAATTTGGCCCTTTCCAGACGGCAAGGGGAGTAGTCCTGGGCAAGCATAGAGTTCGAGACATCCAGACAGATCATAATCTCAGCCCCACGGGTCTGCCGTTCGCTCAACTTGGCGCCTATCTGAGGACGGGAAAGTCCTATGACGAAGAAAAAGAAACCCAGGGAGAAAAGCACTGTCTTAATCCAGCCCCTGGCCGGCTTGTAACTTGGCATAAGGGCGGCAGCCATCTTCCTGTCAGCGAAACACGCCAGCCTTCTCTTCCTGCATGCCAAATATATGGCGTGAAAGACAGGAAAAAGAGGCACCAGAAGCAAGAGCCACAAAAATTTATGAGCGGCGAATATAATCATTATGGTAATCTCCTAATTGTCAATTGAATAAACACACTCAAAAGCAGACACACCAAAGCCCATACCGCGTATTTCGGGAAAAGTTCCTTATACACAGGGAAGGAGTCTATGCTGACCTTGGCCTTCTCCATCTGGTTAATCTCGCCGTAGATCTCGGCGAGCTTGGTATTGTCCGTAGCGCGGAAATACCTTCCTCCGGTACTGCTGGCTATCTGCTTCAGAAGTTCCTCGTCCAATTCCACCTGTATGTTCTTAGTCTCTATGCCCCAAGGAGTTACAACCGGATAAGGGGCCATGCCATTAGCTCCTATCCCTATGGTATAGACCCTGACCCCATAGGTCTGGGCTATCTGGGCGGCGGTCAGAGGAGTAATTTCTCCTGTGTTGTTTACGCCATCCGTAAGCAGGATAATGACCCTGCTCGGGGCATCGGAAGTGGAAAGCCTGGCCACCGCCGTAGCCAGACCATTGCCTATGGCGGTGCCATCCTCTATCAGGTCAGTCTGAACATCCTTCATCAGATTGATAAGGGTGGCCCTGTCGGTAGTCAGCGGACATTGGGTAAAACTTTCACCTGCGAAAACCACTATTCCCATCCTGTCCGAAGGTCTTTGGGCTATGAACTCTATGGCTATGTCCTTCGCCGCACTGATGCGGTCAGGAGTAAAATCCCTGGCCAGCATACTGGTGGACACATCCATCGCGAAAACTATGTCTATTCCTTCAGTATCCACCTTCTCTACCTGAGAAGAAGAACGAGGCCTGGCCATAGCTACGATTATGAGACAATAAGCTGCAATCCTAAGCAGGAAAGGCAGATGTACTAAGACTGAAAGAAAACTCTTTCCCCCTCTGGTCCAAGCATAATGCTTGCTGACCCTAAGGTGAGGCCGCCTGCCCATACACTCTCTTACTATATACAAAAGGAGCAGGAGCAGAGGAATCAACAGCAGGAAAAGCAGATTAGGGTACTCAAAGAACATTTTTGCTTTCCTCCTCTATTTGAGCCTGATAAGTACTGGTCACAAAGCGCACGCACAAAGGCACAGCCTGGGCATTGTCCTTGTCCTCAGCTACAAACTTGGCAAATTTCACAAAATCAGCTCTCTCAAAAAGTTCCTTCAGAGCAGCATACAACTCTCCATCCACTTCAGAGCAAGACTTCAACTCCCTGAAGAGTTCCTCAGTGGTCATCTCCGGAGCATCTATGGCAAATCTCTGGTCTATATATGTCTTCAAGATATCAGTAATGCCGGAGTAGAAAGCCTTCTGCTGGGCTGGTGCCCAATATTTGTCGCTTCTGTACCGGTCCAGTTCCCTGAGGGCCACCACGTGCGGAGGGTCCTTCTGCTTCTCCCTGACAGATTTTTTCTTGAAAAGACGTGGCAGAAAAATAATGGCCAACACTATCAGGGCTATTCCAGCCAGACTGCCGAAAATATAAGGAGCCAGTTCCTCGAAGG
Source organism: Candidatus Cryptobacteroides sp. (assembly GCA_051870275.1). Taxonomy (GTDB): domain Bacteria; phylum Bacteroidota; class Bacteroidia; order Bacteroidales; family UBA932; genus Cryptobacteroides. The sequence goes on along the minus strand of JBJEBS010000010.1, from coordinate 3,864 downwards.
TCAAAGGATAATTGATCTGCTCCTTCAGAGGATGAATCTGGAAAGTGGCGGTATCCACCTGCATAGGACACACTTCAAGGGTCTGTCCTGCATATCTCAAAGTGTCCACCCTCTCCCCCTGCTGCCTTATCACATATATGGAAGGCAGTGCGAAAAGTCCTTCCTCGAAGGGCGCCACCAGCACTGACCCGCTGATGTCTCCATTCTTTAAAGTATCTATCTGCCAATTCCTTACAAGTACAAGCGTATCATTACATACCTGCTCGAAATCGGCCAATCCCAATACCGTCCCGGGCTCTACACCCTCCAGGGTGAAACCATACTCGAACTGGTCCGCCACCAGAACACTGTCCCTCGGCTGGAGCGCTTTCAGGAAAGCCTCCCCCGCAGGAATGATATCCAGAACGATTGACAATATTATTAATGCTATTCCTCTCATCTGAAAAGTGCCATTAAGCTTTTCACATAATCTCCCTCGGTACTCAATTCCACGGAATCGACCTTGTACCTGTTAAGCAGGCTCTTACATTGGCCCACAAAGGAATTGTACCAATCCCTGTAGTCCCTTCTCATCTTGGCAGAATCTGTGTTTACCCAGAAAGTCTCAGCACTCTCACTATCCTTGATATGCACCAATCCCATAGCCGGTATCTCGGACTCCTTGGGATCACAGACTCTGATGACAGAGAGATCATGCCTGCCCACCAGCACCTTCAAGGCCTCTTCATACAGAGGCGCACCCTCAGGGCTGACATCCATCATGTCGCTGAGCAGAAAAGCATTGCATTTCTTCTTGATGGCTCCGCTTAAGAAACGAAGGGCTACACTGATGTCAGTTCCGTCTGATTCCGGTTCCAACTCCAACATCTCCCTGATTATATGAAGCAGATGAGATCGGCCTTTTTTCGGTGGAATGAATTTCTCCACCTTGTCCGAGAAAAAGAGAGCTCCCACCTTGTCATTGTTCAAAATAGCGCTGTAACTCAAAACGGCAGCCACCTCGGCTATTCTCTCCCTCTTAGTGGATTCACTGGTACCGAAAAGCCCGCTTCGGGACACGTCCACCAGCAGGACCATAGTCAGTTCGCGTTCCTCCTCGAACACTTTCACGTGAGGTTTACGAAGTCGGGCAGTAACATTCCAGTCCATGGAACGCACATCGTCTCCCCACTGGTATTCACGGACTTCGCTGAAGGTCATACCCCTGCCCTTGAAGGCAGAATGATACTCTCCCGCAAAGATCTGATGCGAGAGAGCCTTCGTCCTGATCTCGATCTTTCGAATCTTCTTCAGGAATTCAGCGGTGTCTGTTCTGGAACTATGGGACGATGACTGCATTGATTACCTGATCTATGATATCATCCGTAGTAACATTTTCAGCCTCTGCTTCATAGCTGAGACCTATCCTGTGGCGGAGCACTTCGTGACACACAGCCCTCACATCTTCAGGGATGACATAGCCCCTGCGTTTGATAAAGGCATAGGCCTTGGCAGCGGCACAAAGACTGATACTTGCTCGAGGAGAGGCTCCGAAAGCAATCATCGACTTCAGGGAGGCCAATGTATAATCCTCAGGATTTCTGGTAGCGAAAACCAGATCCACTATGTACCTTTCTATCTTCTCATCCATATACACTTCCCTTACCACCTGACGGGCCCTGACTATGTCTTCCGGTCCCACCACGGCGGATGGCTTAGGGAATTCTCCACTGTTATTCATACGGACGATGAGTTTCTCTTCTTCCTTCTTAGGATAGTCCACGAGGACCTTCAGCATAAAACGGTCCACCTGAGCTTCCGGAAGAGGATATGTACCTTCCTGTTCCACCGGATTCTGCGTAGCCAGGACCAGGAAAGGATCCGGAAGAGGGAAGGTATTATCTCCAAGTGTAACCTGACGCTCCTGCATAGCCTCCAAGAGAGCCGACTGCACCTTCGCAGGGGCACGGTTAATCTCGTCAGCCAGCACGAAGTTCGCGAAGATAGGACCTTTGTGAACCTCGAACTCTTCCTTTTTCTGACTGTATATCAAAGTACCGGTAACATCGGCAGGAAGCAGGTCAGGAGTAAACTGAATACGTGAGAACTGTGCGCTTACAGCTTTGGACAAAGTACTGATAGCCAAAGTCTTGGCAAGTCCTGGCATACCTTCCAGAAGGATGTGGCCGTTAGAGAGTAAAGCTATCTCCAGATTCTCGACAAGATGCTTCTGCCCCACTATGACCTTAGACATCTCCATCGAGAGAAGATCTACAAAAGAACTCTCCTTCTGGATTTTTTCATTCAATTCCTTAATGTTTACACTTTCCATATATTTTTCTTTAATTTTGTACAATTAGTTCCATATATGCGATACAAGATCACACTTTCCTATGATGGCGCCCCCTTCTGCGGCTGGCAGATTCAAGCCCACGCGCCAAGTGTCCAGCAAAAACTCGAAGAGTCTCTTTCGACTCTTCTGGGCGCTGAAACGAAAATCTGCGGGGCTGGCAGAACCGACACCGGAGTGAATGCCCTGAACTATGTGGCGCACTTCGACTATGAAGGTTCTTTCGACACCGGACTGCTAAAATACAAATTAAATGCCATACTTCCATATTCTATTGCAATTCACTCGATAGAAGAAGTTAACGAGAGTTTTCACGCCCGCTTCAGCGCCACCCGAAGAGAATACATTTACCGCATCCACAGGGAGAAAGATCCCTTCTCCCAGAAGTACTCCTACCACTGCGGATATCCCGAACTGGACTTCGAAGCGATGAACAGGGCGGCAGCTCTACTCTTAGGCACCAGAGACTTCTCCTGCTTCGAAAAAACAGGGGCGGACAACAAAAGCTCAATATGCACAGTTTTCGAAGCCTATTGGGTAAAAGACGACCCCACACACTGGTCTTTCCACATCGCCGCGAACCGTTTCCTAAGGAATATGGTCAGGGCCATAGTAGGTACTCTCCTGGAAGTAGGCAGAGGAAAAAGAAGTCCCGAGAGCATAGCCGATCTGCTTGATGGTGGCAGCCGAAGCGATGCTGGTGAAAGTGTCCCCGGACACGCTTTATTCCTTTCAAAAGTGGATTATTTTTAGTAAATTTGCGCGATTATGCCCTCAGGGCCAGAAAAGATAATTAAAAAGCGAAAAATATGGTTACGACACAGTCTATTTCCATCCTCGAGATGGCGACAAAGGGCGGCTGGATAATGATAGTCCTGCTGCTGCTCTCAATCCTGGCACTCTACATCTTCGGCAAGAAGTGGTGGGTGATCGCCCAGGCTTCCAAGATCGACAAAGACTTCATGAAAGACATCAAGGACTACCTTCTCGACGGCAAGATCAAATCTGCGAAGACCCTTTGCGGAAAATTTGACTCTCCTATCGCCAGAATGATAGAGACCGGAATAGCCAGAATCGGCAAACCTCTCTCTGACATACAGACTGCAGTGGACAATGTTGGCAATGCCGAAATCGCCCGTCTGGAAAAGGGACTCCCATACCTGGCCACGATTGCCGGCGGCGCCCCTATGCTCGGATTCCTGGGTACAGTAACCGGTATGGTGAAAGCCTTCTTCAATATGGCCAATGCCGGTAACAATATCGATATCTCCCTGCTGTCCGGCGGCATTTACGAGGCCATGATTACCACCGTAGGAGGTCTTATCGTAGGTATCATCGCCTACTTCGCTTACAACTTCCTTACAGCCAAGGTTTCAGACGTGGTCTTCAAGATGGAGAACGCCACTATCGAATTCATGGACCTGCTAAGCGAGCAGCCACAGATTAACTCAGAAAACGAATAATATGGCACTGAGAAGAACAGTAAAGGCAGACCCTAACATGTCGATGTCCTCCATGACGGACATCGTCTTCCT
>JBJEBS010000009.1:0-4259 GCA_051870275.1 Candidatus Cryptobacteroides sp. | reverse complement strand
ATTGGCCTTGGTAAAAATGTTCGCAGGAGAGAACGGGCATGCCACGGAAGTATAGCAGTGATCCTATATAGATCACTGCCATAGATACTGAACCGGAGCCTGCTCAAGCCCAGCTTATGAATAGCTGAATACGGGAATTCATAGTACAGTGAGACAGAAGATAGCCTAAGCACATTGTTAGCCTGCACAAAACGGGAACTTGGGTTAATGGTGCTGTTGGTACTGCTGCGTGTAAACTTCGCCACCTGTCCTTCCTCATACCAGCAGTCCGTAAAGATACGCCTGTCCACATTATTACTGATGTGTGCTCCTTCCACCTTATAAGCCAAGGTAGAATTATACATATATCCTCCTCCGTAGAAGTTGAATATACAGCTCATGCCGAAGCCGTGGATTTCGGAATTGAATCCGAAATTGCCGTTAAAGAGCGGATCTTCCGATCCGAAACAACGAAGATAGGCCGAATTCCAGGTATTTACGGCTTCATCCTGCTGATTTAGGAAAATCTCCTTTCCAGACACAGGGTCTATGCCCAGAGAAGGCACAGCCCAGATGGAATTCACTGGATATCCCTCCACATACTGGATGACAGGTTCAAGCACTTTATCTCCACTGTTTTTAGCATTTTCTATCTGCATTTCATTATACTCTTTCAGGGAGCTGGAGAGCTTGTAGATACGGTTGTCGTTCAGAGAGGCATTGAAAAGGAGGGAAAAATAGGATGCGCGCTCCTGCCAGATAGTATAGGAGAGATTCAGCTCCACGCCCTTGTTACGGACTGTTCCCATATTACTGCTCACAGAAGTGAAGCCCGTGGAAGGCAGAATGCTCTGGGAAAAGACCAGATTCTCGGTGTCTGCGATGTAAAAGTCAAGATTGGCCGTTAGTCTTTTGGCCCTCATATCCAGACCGACGTTATAGTCCATCTTCTGTTCCCAGGCCAGATTCGGATTCGACATATTCGCAGGCAGGGCACCGGAAAAACCGTGATAATACTTAAAGTAATAATTATAAAGGGTGATGGATTTGTTCGTAGTATAGTTTTGGTTACCGGAAGAGCCCATGGAAGCCCTTAGCTTGAGTTGCTTAAGAAGATCTGAACCCTTCAGGAATTCTTCATTATGCAGATTCCACGCGAGTCCGAAACTCCAGAACAGGGCCCACTTGTTATCGGTTCCGAATACGGAAGAGGCACTGGTCTTGCCTGTGAGGTCCACCATATACCTGTTATCATAGGAGTAACCGGAAGTCAGCAGGAAACCGAGGTTACGGTTAAGACCAGTAGTTCCATATGGAGTCAAATCTTCGGCATACTGTCTGGCGAAGATGATATTGTCCATCTTGCTGTTTGGAAAACCTCTGGCAAAATGGGTCACTTCCGAGTACTTCTCCTCAGAAACATTATACTGGGCAGTGGCGAAGACGTCGTGCACCTTGTTGAAAGTATGGTTAAACTGGGCTGAAACGTCGGCAGACAGGGAAGTATATGAACCAGCAGTCTGCTCGTAAGAACCCTTCTTGGACATATCGCTGTCGGAAGCGTCATAATGGGCAGAGAAAAAAGAAGAATGAGAAGAAGGTAAAAATACCTCGGCTCCTGTTCTCTTGGCATCAATTCCCACCCTGGCTACCATCTTAAGGGCTTTGACAGGGCTGTACTCCACATAGAAATTATCAGCGAAATCCAAGTATTCAGAATCATCCTTAGTGTTAAGGCTGGCATCGTAGAGAGGATTGGCTATATCATCGAAAACTTTTACCAGATTACCTTCCTCGTCATAAGGATTATAATAAGGATTCATATAAGCATAGAGGTCAAAAGAGCCATAAGGGGAATTGACTCCTTTCATAGAAGATACCGACATAATGTTTCGGAAGGTCCAGGCCTTTTTCCTGTAAGAGAGGTTCATACTTCCACTCAAGACCTTACGCGAGGATCCTTTCATTACACCCTCGGTATCGCTGTAACCGAAACTGGTAAAGGACTTGAGCTCTTTATTTCCAATCTCGACACTGAGCGAATGCTTGTTACCTATTCCTATGCGAAGCGGTTTGGAAAGCCAGTAGGTATCCTCCCCGTCGAGAGCCCTGCGAAGTCTTTCATTATATATTTCCAAGCGCTCATAAGAATCAAAAGCGTTACTGTATATTCCTTCATAATAGCCTTCCCGCCTTTCTATCTCGAGCTTTTCCATGGAATTACAGAGATTGTAGCTGCTCAGGTCCGGCATCTCGAGGGAACAGCTTCCAGTATAGGACACGAGAGTCTTTCCGGAGTCCAAAGACTTGGTCTCTATGACTATGACTCCGTTTCCTCCCTTAGAACCATAGATGGCCTTGGCCGAAGCATCCTTCAAAATAGTGATACTCTCCACCCTGTTCATATCCATATCCTGAATCTTTTCGAGACTGGTTTCAAATCCGTCGAGAATAAAAAGAGGAGAATTGACATTGGAATTGAAATTGCTTTTCAGATTGGTAGTCTCTCCCATCAGAGATGATGCTCCACGTATCTGCATAGAACTCATGGCATTAGGGTTAGAACCAGCTTCCAGATTCTCCAAGACCAGAAGGGAAGGATCGAGATTCTTCAGGGACTCGATTACATTCTTGTTTCCCGCCCTTTTCAGACTCTCAGAATTGATAGTCTGGACAGAGCCGGTGAAACTGTCTGCCTTTCGGGTGTAGATACCTGTTACCACCGTAGCCTCCAGCATCTCGATATTTTCTTTAAGATGAACCAGAGCGGCATTCTCCAGAGAAAGAGTCTGAGTCTCGTAACCCAGGAATTCGAAAGTAAGCTCCTTGCACTTTGCGGAGACCATTATGGTATATCTGCCGTCTTTCCCTGTAATGGTTCCACTTTGAGGATTTGAAGCATCATAGACAGCCACATCTGGAAGCGGGAAGTCATCTTCATCGACCACCACTCCCGTAATCGTGCTTAACTTGTTTTTGTTACTCTGGGCATATACTTGATGGAATCCGCTTCCACACAGGCAGATACACGCCCAAACTAAGGCTAATACACTACTTTTTTTCATAAAACAACCAATCTACAGCGTGTAAAGGTACGAAAAAAGCTTTTCATTTTTTAAAATTCTGCCTAATTTTGTTTTATAATGGGAAAAAGCATAGACTACATAGAGCTTTCGGAACTGCAGGAACTCATAGGCGAAAGAATAGGAGTTCTGGAGTGCTGGGTGAAAGTGGAGATAGAGTCTCACAGGGTGGTGAAAGGACATCACTATATTAACCTGATCGAGAAGAAGGAAGGCGGCCTGGTAGCTGCCAAGGCGAGCGCCCGCATCTGGGCCTCGAACTCTCAGATCCTGGACGAATTCGAATGGGTCTGCGGCAAGAGTCTGGAGGCGGGGATGACTGTGGTGATGAAAGTCGCAGTGGATTACCATCCGCTCTATGGCCTGGCTCTGACCGTTCTGGAACTGGACCCTAATTTCACCCTTGGACAGAGAGAACTGGAACGGCAGAAATGCATAGCCGAGCTGGAAAAAAGAGGGGCGATGGAAAGGCAGAAGAGATTGGCATTAAGTTATCTGCCGGGGAAGATAGCAGTGATATCTTCCTCAGATGCAGCAGGTTATGGAGACTTCACGAAGCATCTGGCCACGAACCCTTTCGGCTATGTCTTCGACTATGTGCTCTTTCAGTCCCTGATGCAGGGAGAGAAGGCTCCGGCCTCCATTATAAACAGCCTGGAGCAGATCCGCAGTCAGGGAGGCTTCGATATGGTGCTGATCCTAAGGGGTGGAGGAGCTGAATCAGACCTGTATTGTTACGACGAGAAGGCACTGTGCCAGGCGATTGCGGATTTTCCGCTGCCGGTGCTTACTGCCGTGGGGCACGAAAGGGATTATCACATCTGCGATATGGTGGCCAAGGACTATTTCAAGACCCCTACAGCGGCGGCCAATTATCTGATTGACTGGGTTCAGGAAGTCGAAAACGAGATGGAGAGGGCTTGCCTTGGGATCAGCTTTGCCCTAAAGTCGAAATTGGCCCAGATGGAGAGTCAGCTCTCCCTGCTGGAGATGAGCATTAAAGCCGCAGACCCGAGGCAGCTTCTGAAGCAGGGCTATCTGCTGGCAGTGGGAGGCGATGGAAGGCTTCTGAAAAGGGCCTCACAAGGAGCAGTGGGAGATGGATTTACGCTGAAATTTGTGGATGGGGATTGGCATTGTATATTGAATAAAAAAAACTTAAAAATATAAGTTTTGCAAGCAGCACAAAACTCTTAA
>JBJEBS010000008.1:0-16555 GCA_051870275.1 Candidatus Cryptobacteroides sp. | reverse complement strand
AATTGTTTAACTTTACACCTGATGGTGCTGTTGCACTGTCAAATTGAATTCGGCACCAAAGGTTGTTAACTAAAAGTTAATTGATAATTCCTACTACCACAGAGATCATAGTAAAATAACAATCAAGCCCCTTGAGAAAGGGGCTTGATTGTTAGAAATTCAGAGCGAGGCCGATGCCGTTTCGGGTAGGACCTACTGTGAGATTCATCGAGATGCCCATATAGTCCCGGGCCCTTTTGGAGAAATCGTCCTCCATGACATTCATCTTTTTCTGACCCTTGACCCATAGAGGGATTCCGACTCCGCAGAAGATGGCTCCAGAGCCAAGCAGGGCCAGGCCAGTCTCGATCTCATTACCGAAGCAGAGGGCTGATGAGAGAGCAAAGGTAATACCCAATATTCCGAGGGTCTTTCCCCAGGCCAGCTGGTTCGAAGCTTTGGTATATTCCCTTCCATAAAGAATAGGTCCCCATTTATGAAGTGCAGATCTGTTGTCAAGAAAGTAAGGACCATAATAGTCTGCATATAATTCAGGACCAGTCCCGATTTGAACGCCCGCGCTGACATGTTGGGCAGATGCGATCGCACTCATACAGAGCAATCCGCATAAAAATACGATGATCTTTTTCATAAGCTGATGATTTTGAGGCCTATACTATGCAACTATAGTGCCATTATATTTTTTTAATATAAGTGTATATTTTAGGAATTATTCTTATATTTGCATAAAAGTTAGAAAAGTAGGAATTTTACTACGAATTGATTTATTATGCAAGAACAAGACGGAAAGTACATCTTCGGAGTAGTTAAACTCGGAGACAAGGGGCAGATAGTAATCCCTAAAGATGCCCGCAAACTTTATGGACTTAACAGCGGCGACGCCCTGCTGGTCCTCGGTGACGATAAAGGAATGGCTCTGGTAAAGACAGAGATATTCTCTTCACTAATTTCAGAAGTAATGGAGGGCAAGGAGAAATGAGACGCATCTGGGCAGATAACTTACGCTGTATCACAGTGTTACTCGTGGTAGTTTACCACTGTTTCTATATCTTCAACTCTGTAGGAGTCTTCGGAGGCCTCGGCCCATTCGAGGAAAAGCAGCCGGTGGATGTGATCGAATACGCCCTATATCCCTGGTTCATGGCCCTGCTCTTGCTTCTCGCAGGAATGTCCGCCAAATGGTCCCTGGACAAGCGCAGTTCCAAAGAATTCTTCCGCGGACGCACAGTCAAACTCCTGCTTCCTTCCACAGTGGGACTTTTCGTCCTCTACTGGATAGTCGGCTATTACAATGTCATCGCCGGTGGAGGCATTCCAGAGATGGAGAAACTTCCGCAACTGGTCCGCTACCTTCTCTATTCCGTATCCGGCATAGGACCTCTTTGGTTTATCCAGCTTCTCTGGTTCTATAGTCTTATCCTTCTGACTATCAGAGCCTTTGATAAGAAGGGTGGATTAAATGACTTTATCTCCAATGCATTTGACAGCAGTCTCGGAGTTCTTATGGCCACGCTCTTTTTCATCGTTTTCTGCTATGCCGGCAGCCTGATTACGAACTACGACGCTCCGCTGATGGGCCTCTACAGGATACCTTTCTATATGGTGCCTTTCCTTTTCGGCTACTTCATCTTCTCTAATGATGATGTCCTGAATCAGCTCCGCTCCTTCGCTCCATACGCCGCTGTACTTTTCGTAGTGATGGCCGTGCTTTACTGCCTGCGCTGGTATCCGCAGTGCTACACCGATGGAGCAGTGCAGCAGGACTGGACCAGCGCCCTTTTCGCCAGCCTGGGCAGTATCTGCCTTGTGAGCGTAGCTGTACGCTATCTGGATAGGCCAATTAACTTTCTCAGCAGCTTCCTTGTCCCTCGCAGCTACGGCATCTACCTGCTGCATTACCTGCCGCTGGTGGTCTTCGCCTACCATCTCAGGGAGATGGGAACATTGCAGCCTGCGGCAATTTATGCCATACTGCTCGTATGCGTGCCGGTAGTCTCTATAGTCCTGTACGAGATTTTGAAGCGAATCCCTGTCGTAAGATTGCTGGTTCTCGGCTATAAAAAACCTTCTAAATAAATATCTTTATGATTATCTTTGCAATCGATGAAAAGAAAGATAATCGTAAAGAAGAAGAGAAAAGAAGGGCGGAAGGTGTTTCCGCAAGTAATAGGTACTTTTCTGATGAGCCGCGAGGCCTTCGGATTTGTGAGCGTGGAAGGGGATGAAGAGGACATCTTCGTCCCCGCTTCCAAGACCCATGGCGCTCTGCATGGCGATAAAGTGAGGGTAGCCGTTACTAAGGAGTCCAAACCCATAACTAAGAAAAATCCTAACCCCGGCAGGCGGGAAGGCAAAGTGGTGGATGTGGTGGAACGCTCTGCGAAGCCTTTCGTGGGTATCTATCACAGCAGTTCCCAGGGAGCCTGGGTGCTGATGCAGAGCAAGACTATGCCCTATGACATAGAAGTCGATCCCGCTCAGGCGGAGAAGATGGGAGCACAGAAGGGCTGGAAAGTCTCAGTGAAGATTTTGGGCTGGGAAAGGGGGCAGAGTCTGCCTCAGGGCCAGATCATAGACGTGCTGGGTACTCCAGGAGAGAATGAGACCGAGATGCACAGCATACTCGCTGAGTTCGGTCTGCCGTACAAGTTTGAAGATGAGGTAGAAAAGGCTGCTGCCAAGATTCCTTTCAAGATAAAGGCTTCGGAGATTAAGGCCAGGAGGGATTTCAGAGATACTTTCACTTTTACCATAGACCCTAAGGATGCTAAGGACTTCGACGACGCCCTGTCGTTCAAGGCTTTGGAGAATGGGAATTACGAGATCGGCGTGCATATCGCTGATGTGTCTTATTATGTTCATCCTGGAGATGTCATAGACAAGGAGGCCAGGGACAGGGGCACTTCGGTATATCTCGTGGACAGGACTGTCCCTATGCTGCCGGAAAAACTCTGCAATACTCTCTGTTCCCTTCGTCCACACGAAGACAAGCTTTGTTTTTCTGCGATTTTCGAGATGACTCCTACGGCTCAAGTAAGAAAGAAGAGCTTCGCTCGCACTGTGATCAATTCTGATTATCGTCTGGATTATGACCAGGCCCAGGAGATAATTATGAGTTCGGAAGAGCCGAAGAGTGAAATAGAGCAGGCGATCAAGGTGCTGAATGGATTGGCATCCATACTGAAAGGCAGGAGACGCAAGGCGGGGGCGATAGATTTCGACCGGCCGGAGATGAAGGTACGCTGTGACGAGCAGGGCAGGCCGGTGGAGGTGTACCAGAAGTACAGCTGCGAAGCGAATTGGCTTATAGAAGAATTCATGTTACTGGCTAACAGGAGTGTAGCTGAGTTCGTGGCGGGGAAGAACAAGTGCTTCGTGTATCGTATTCACGATGTGCCGAATCCGGACAAGCTGGAGAGCCTGAGGCATTTCGCGAAGAGTCTGGGATATAAGATGAACGCAGAGCTGGAGGGTCGCAAGGCGGCCAAGTCTATCTCGGAGCTGCTCTCGAAGGCTGAGGGAAAGCCGGAAGGGGCTGCTTTCAAGGACATCGCCCTGCGCTCTATGGCTAAGGCCAAATACAGTACGCAGAACATAGGGCATTATGGATTGGCCTTCGTGGATTATACTCATTTCACTTCTCCTATCAGAAGATACCCCGACCTGATGGTGCATAGGCTGCTGGCCTTGTATCTGGACAATGCCCGCAGTCAGGACCAGGAGTACTATGAGAAGGAGTGTGAGTATGCTTCGGGAAGGGAGGCTCTCGCTTCTGAAGCTGAGAGGACCAGTGTCAAGTATAAGCTCGTGGAGTTTATGCAGGATAAGATAGGTCAGGAGTTCAGCGGACATATCTCGGGACTTACCGAATGGGGTATGTATGTGGAGATAGAACCTACCCATATAGAGGGGATGGTGCCTCTGAGAACTATCAGGGAGGATTTCTTCGAGTTTGAGGAGAAACTCTACAGGCTTAGGGGTAAGCGGAGCAAGAAGATCTACAGACTTGGGGATGAAGTGAGAATAAGAGTAAAAAATGCCAATTTGGAACAACGATTGCTGGATTTCGAGCTGATCTGATTATGACGAGAACAGAAGCGACAGTGGTGAAGAACTCCGGCAGCCTGTATTATCTGAGCTGTCTGCCGCAGTGGCGACTTTTCCCCGCAGTGTTGAGGGGAAAGGTGAGGTTGTCCCAGGACGGAGCGACCAATCCTGTCGCCGTGGGGGACAGGGTGCTCTGTGAGTGGGAGAGTACTCCGGATGAGAGTGCTCCTGCCAGGATTACGGAGATTCTGCCTCGGGAGAATCATCTGATTAGAAAATCCACTAATCTTTCCAGAAAGTCTCATGTCATAGCCGCTAACATAGACAGGGCTTTCCTGGTATGCAGTCTGTATTTTCCTGAGCTCAAATACCCTTTCCTGGACAGACAACTGGTGGGCTGCGAGATGTTCAAGATACCTGTGAGCATAGTCTTGAATAAACTGGACCTCTATGGAGAGGAGGCTGCTGGGCAGGTGGAGGAATTCAAGAGAATATATGCTTCGGCAGGCTATCAGGTGATAGAGTGTTCTGTCAAGACGGGGCAGGGGATAGAGGAGATAAGAAGGCTCTGCGCTGGAGAAAATGGTATGGGTATCAATCTCTTGAGTGGGGAGAGCGGAGTGGGCAAGTCCTCGATAATCAAGCTCCTGGACCCGAGTCTCAGTCCGAAGATAGGACAGATATCCCTCTCGCATCTGCAAGGCAAGCATACCACTTCCCTCTACGAGATGTACCCTATAGCCAGTGGAGGTTGTCTGATAGATTCGCCAGGGCTTAGGGGCTTCGGGCTCTATGGACTGGAAAAGGAGGAGGTGGCCAAGTATTTTCCTGAGATGCTCGCCCTGAGCGATGAGTGCAGGTATGTGCCTTGCACCCATACCCACGAGCCTGCCTGTGCGGTGAAGGCTGCGGTGGAGGATGGGAAAATCTCTGAGAGCAGATACGCTTCGTATCTGGGAATGTTGGAAGAAGATAGTAAATTCCGTTAGTACAAAGAGAAATGTGCGTGGGGGAAAGTTTCGCAAGCAGCACAAATCTCTTAATAATTAATAATTAGTAACTTGCGAAACTTGAGTTATGATATCACAAGTTAAGAAAACCGTAGAAGAATTGTTCGAAGGAATAGAGTTTCCGTCCAGTCCGGAAGGACTTTACGACCCTCTCCGCTATATGATAGGCATAGGGGGTAAGCGTATCAGACCTGCTCTTTGCCTTCTGTCCTACAGCCTTTTCAAGAAGGATTTTACTGAAGAGATCCTGAGTCCGGCTGTATCTTTGGAGGTGTTCCATACCTTTACCCTCATTCACGACGACATTATGGACCGTTCCCCGCTCAGGCGTGGGGAGCAGACGGTCTGGAAAAAGTGGAACGAGGATACTGCCATCCTGAGTGGAGATGTGATGCTGATAGATGCTTACAAACGTATAGCCAAGGCTCCTGCCTTCTGCGTGAATCAGGCTCTGGAGCTCTTTTCGACCACTGCGGCTGAGGTTTGTGAGGGACAGCAGCTGGATATGGATTTCGAGCAGAGAGAGGACGTGACACTTGCGGAATATAAAAAGATGATTGGCCTGAAGACGGCGGTGCTTCTGGCCTGCTCTGCGAAGATGGGGGCGCTGGTGGCCGGTGCGGATGAGAGGCAGTGTGAGGCTCTCTATCGCTATGGCTATGAACTGGGTATGGCCTTTCAGGTGGCCGATGATTATCTGGATGCCTTCGGGGATGAGAAGGTTTTCGGAAAGCCGATAGGTGGGGACATACTCCAGCAGAAGAAGAGCTGGCTTACGATAAGGGCATTGGCCTGTGACAAGAAATTCATAGAGCTGTTCAAGACCAAGGACATAGACAGGGTAAAGGCTGAATATGTGGCTTTGGGAGTGAATGGCGATGCTAAGGAAGAGATTAGTCGTTTCAGTCTCAGGGCTTTGGATCCGCTCAGGGAGGCTGGTTTCGCTTCCGGAGACATAGAAGTGATGAAGGAATTTGCCCACAGCCTGGTGGGAAGGGTAAAGTAATGGATAGGAAAGAATTGGAGATAATGGCCCCTGCAGGGAATTTCGAGTGTCTGCAGGCGGCGATACAGGGAGGAGCCGATTCCGTGTATTTCGGAGTGGGCAGGCTGAATATGCGCTCTCATTCGGCGAACAATTTCGCGCCTGAGGACCTGGAAGAAGTGGTGAGAATCTGCCGCGAGGCTGGAGTGAAGACTTACCTGACACTGAATATCTGCCTGTATCCGGAGGATATGGAGGATACCCGCGAGGCGTTATTAAGTGCGAAGAAAGCGGGGGTCAGTGCGGTGATAGCTTCCGATATGGCGGCCATTCTGATGTGTAGGGAATTGGGCTTGGAGGTGCATATCTCTACCCAGCTTTCCATTTCCAATGCCCAGGCTCTGAAATTCTATGCCCAGTATGCCGATGTGGTGGTGCTGGCCAGGGAATTGAATCTGGATCAGGTGAAGAGTATCTATCAGTGCATTCAAGAGGAGCAGATTAAGGGCCCTTCGGGAGAGCTGGTGAGAATAGAGATGTTCGCCCACGGAGCCCTGTGCATGGCCATTAGCGGCAAGTGTTATCTTTCGCTGCACGCCTATGGTGCTTCCGCTAACAGGGGAGCCTGTTATCAGATCTGTCGCAGGGGCTATGAGGTGACCGATCTGGAGACGGGGAACAAACTGGATATAGACAACAAGTATATAATGTCGCCTAAGGACCTCTGTACCATAGAGTTTATGGATAAGATCATAGACTCTGGGGTGAAGGTCTTCAAGATAGAGGGCAGGGCTCGCAGCGCTGAATATGTGAAGCGCTGCGCTCAGTGCTACCGCAGGGCTGCGGATGCGGTCTGCGAGGGAACTTATACTCCTGAACTTGCGGCTTCACTGAAGGAGTCTCTCAGCGAGGTCTTTAACAGGGGCTTCTGGGACGGCTATTATCAGGGGGCTTATCTGGGACAGTGGAGTGAGGTCTATGGCAGCCAGGCCAAGCTTAAGAAAGTCTATGTGGGGAAGGTGACCAATTGGTTCGATAGAATAGGGGTGGCTGAGATACTTGTGGAGAGCGCGGAACTTAATCTCGGGGACAAGGCGATGGGAATAGGTCGGACTACCGGAGTGGAGGAATTCGAGGTTAAGGACATGAGGGTGAATTTTCAGAGCGTGGAATGTGCCCATAAGGGAGAGAGGTGTTCGGTGGCTGTGCCTGTCAAATTGAAACGAGGAGATAAAATCTACAAATGGGAAGAAAATATATGAAAAGATATCTTGCAGCAGTAGTTGGACTGGCTTTGGCCGGAACTCTGGGCTTCGCCCAGTCAAAGAGCTTCCAGTTAGGGAGTTGGATAGAGATTCAGAATGCCATACTTAAGGAGTTGGACAAATCTTATGTCGATACCCTTCCGCTTAAGAAGATGCAGAGGGCGGCGATAGATGCCATGCTCGCTGAATTGGACCCTTACACCATCTATGTGCCTGCCGAGGAGGTCGAGGATTTCTCGAATCAGCTCGGCAAGTCCTATGGTGGAGTAGGAGCCATCATCACCAAGGAAGTGGGAAAGAATGTCATCCTGAACGAACCTTATGCCGATTCGCCTTGCGTGCTCTCCGGTTTGGAATCCGGTGATGAGATTCTGACTATAGATGGCTTGGATGTCAAGCCTTTGACCACCAAGGAAAGCTCCGACAGGATGAAAGGCCAGCCAGGCAGCAGTGTAGAGTTTCTGGTGAAAAAAGTTAATAGCGGGGATACCCTTAAGGTGAAGGTCAGAAGGGAAAGGATACATATTCCGGATGTTACTTTCGCAGGGATGATAGCGCCGAAGACCGGTTATATACAGGTGACAGGATTTACCGAAGGCGTGGGTGAGATTATCAGGGACAAAGTAAAGGAATTGAAGTCCCAGGGTATGGACAAGCTCTTCCTCGACCTCCGTGGCAATGGCGGCGGCTTGCTTTCCGAGGCTGTGGAGATAGTGTCCATCTTCCTGCCTAAGGGTTCTCTGGTGGTGACTGCCAAGGGCCGTGACGAGCAGAATATTCAGACATATGTGACTACCAAGGAGCCACTGGATGAGCGTCTTAAACTCGCAGTGCTGGTCGATGGCGGCTCCGCTTCGGCTTCGGAGATAGTTTCCGGCGCACTGCAGGACCTGGACCGTGCCAGCATTATCGGCACCCGCACCTTCGGAAAGGGCCTTGTGCAGAATATCCGTCCCCTTCCTTATGGAGGCCAATTGAAACTTACAGTTTCCAAGTATTACACGCCTTCCGGACGCTGTGTGCAGGCCATTGACTATTCTAACCGTAACGAAGACGGCAGTGTGGGACATATTCCGGATTCCTTGACCCATGAATTCAAGACAGCAGGAGGCCGTATCGTAAGGGATGGCGGCGGTATTACTCCGGACATAGTCATTCCGTCCCAGGAATATGAAGATATGGTCTATGTATTGGTTCTGGGTGGCTCCATAGATGCTTATGCCCTGCACTACAAGCAGACTCATCCACAGATAGCCCCTGCCGAAGAATTCGTTTTCGATGAGATGGAGGATTTCAAGAACTTCATTCTCGGCCTTCTCAAGGAAGAAAGCAAGGCGAAGTTCGAGGCTATGGATATGGAGCAGTTCCGTCCTTTCATAGAAGAGGAGATTATTACCAGATATTACTATCAGGAAGAAGGAGCCAGAAGAAGACTCCGCTACGATGAGCAGCTTAAGGAAGCCCTAAAAAGTGAGTTGGTACTATGAGACTGGTCTTCGCTACTTCTAATAAAGGTAAACTTCGTGAGGCTCAGGAGATACTTGGCGGAGCTTATCAGATAATCAGCGCAAGTCAAGCAGGAGTGCAGGGGGAAGCAGTAGAGGACGCGGATACATTGGCAGGGAATTCCTTGCTGAAAGCTGAATATGTTCAGCGGGAGCTGGGTCCCTCGGAGATATGTTTTGCCGATGATTCTGGTCTGGAGGTGGATGCTCTGGGAGGAGCTCCATGGGTGCATACGGCCAGGTACGCGGGAGAGGAATGTGATTTCGACAAGAATATGGACAAGCTCCTACGGGAACTTGGCGAGCTTCCTATGGAGCAGAGGACGGCCCGTTTCAAGTGCGTGGTGACCTTGCTGAAGGATTCTGAAAAGTATGTCTTCGAGGGTAGTCTGGAGGGGTATATAGCCTTTCAGAAAAGCGGGGAAAGGGGTTTCGGATATGACCCTGTCTTTATCCCTAAGGGCTATGAAGGCAGAAGCCTGGCGGAGTTAGGGGAGGAGCTTAAGAATACTATCTCCCACAGGTTCAAGGCTTTAAGCCTTATGAGTAAAGTTCTCGAAGAACTTTGAGAGAACGGATGTCCAGATGAGATTCCAGATGATAGCCGAGATAGTTTATAAGTATCTCGGCTATCTCGTTTCTGCTTCTGCCGCTAAGGGGATAGAGCAGGAAGGAAGTATAATCAAGTGAAAGCAGGACCTTTATGTCTTCGTAATGGGTTCCGGCGAAAGGAGCGAGACTTTCCAGGTTAGCCTTGAAGCCCAGTACTTCGCATAATTCCAGAAGAAAGCTCAGGTGAAAGGAGGAGAAGTCGCTCTGCAGGGCCTCCAGTTCCAGTATTTTCTTTCTGCACCATTCGAAGAGTTCGCTGTCGCTGCCTCCTTCCCTGATGCTGCGATACAGAACTTCGCTCAGAAAGAGGCTCATCGTATTCTTGTGAATGTCGGAGCGCAGGGAATTCAGGGGAAAGACGAGTTGAGGGGAAGCGACTCTCCATAATTCGCTTTTCGCGTTCTCAAAAAGGGTACATCTAAGGATGTTAAGCGGCAGATAAAAAGTCATGGAACTGCTCTTGCTGATGGAGCAGATGAAGGATCTGCGCCCGTATTCCTTGCTGAGGCAGTGAAGGACCAGGGATTTTTCTCCCACTTTAGTGGAGGCGAGCAGGATAAGTTCTATTTCGGAACTTTTACCCATTATTTGGAACCTATTAACAGAAGGAACATTCCGAGCATAAGAATCATTATGCTGCTGATCTTTTTGAAGTTAGGTTTTTCTTTAAAGAAGAGGGCTCCTGCTATGAAGGTGACCAGAACCGAGCAGCGTCTCAGAAGGGAGACTACGGAGAGCATAGCTCCTTCTTCCTTGATGGCGAAAAAGTACAGAGCATCGGCTCCGGTGATAAGTACGGCTATTAGAACCAGAGCCCAATCCCAGCGGAAGGGCTTTCTCTCTGTATTGTCGAAATATCTTTCGAAGAGTATGCACAGGAGCAGAAACAGGGTGATGTAGAGGTTTCCCCAACTCTGTATGCTCAGGGCTTCCATTCCGGTGATGATATACTTGTCGTAAAGGGCGCTTACTACTCCGCTGACTATGGAGATGAGCATCGCCAGGAGACCTTTGTTTTTTTTGAAACTTATCCCTTCATCCTTGTGAGAACTGCTGAGTAGAAAGAGAGCTACGAGGGCTGCCGTTACTCCGGCCCATTGGGTGAGGTTCAGTCTCTCTCCGAACAGAATGATGGAGAAGATTACCACCAGAAATGGCCTGGTAGCCTTCAGGGTGCTAACCGTAGTGATAGGCAGGAGTTTAAGAGCTATCATTCCGCTTATCCACGAAGTGGTTACTATCAGGGCCTTGCCTATTAGCAGCATATGGGAATGCAGGCTGAGTTCGTATTTGAATAGGAAGGGACTGAGAAAAAGGGTGGACAGAGCAGTAGCTACAAGCAGGACCTGCAAGACCCCGTTTTTAGAAACTGCCTTCTTTTTGACTATGTCGTACAAGCCCAGGAACAGGGCTGATGCAAGAGCAAGGTATAACCACATAAGTATATATGATAAAGTCTTCAAAGATACATCAAAGTATTAAATTTTTCGTAACTTCGCGTTTATGAAAGGCTACAAATTCACTAAAACTCTTTCTTTGGCCCTGCTGTTGGCCCTCGTTTATGCTTGTGAAAAGAATTCTGAGACAGTTCCTGAAGGGATAGTTCAGCCGGAAGGATATAAGGATATCTATGAATTATACGCTTCCGGAGGAACTTATAAGCAGCTTTCCACTGAAGGAGGTACTTTGCAAGTGCTCACAGGGGACGGCCGCAGCATAAAGATGAGCCTGAAAAATGTAGTGGTGGAGGAAGTGACAGGTTCTAATCCCAAGGTGGTCTCCGTCGGAACTGACTTGAATTGGATGGTGGGAGGAATATCTACCGGAGTGCCTAAAAACCCTGATCTGAGTGATTCGGAGGCCATTCCTTTCTATCTGTATATATCTTCCGACCGAGCCTTACATCTTAGGATTAGTAATGGTAAGCATCTCATTATCAAGAGGACGGAGCTAAAGATCCCGGTAGTGAAGCTCACTACTTCTGACGGGGGCGAGGTGGTCAGCAAGGAAGAATACAAGAGCGGAACCATCACGATAAATGATCCAGGTCAGCTTTACTGGGACAAGACCGAGTTTGCCGCCACCATGCGTATCCGCGGCCGTGGCAACTCCACCTGGGGTATGCCTAAGAAACCCTACAAGATCAAATTGGACGACAAGGCTCGCATCTTCGATATGTCCACCGATAAGGAATGGTGTCTTCTGGCCAATTACTGTGACAAGAGCCTTCTGCGTAACCTTACCGCCATGGAGATCTCCCGCCGCCTGGAATTCAGCTGGACCCCTAAGATGCAGCCCGTGGAAGTCTATTTCAACGGCCGTTACGACGGGGTTTATAATTTTTGCGAGCATAAGAAAGTTTCCCCTGAACGGGTCGATATCAATGTGGATGCGGGAGACATACTTTTCGAGATAGAACAGCAGCTCGACGAACCTGTGTGCTGGACCACTGAGCACGGCTGTCCTATAATGTTCTCCGACCCTGAACTGCCTTCTGACGAGCAGATTGAGTATGCCAAGTCTTATTTCAAGGCTTTCGAGGATGCCCTTTGGGCTAAGGACTTTGATACCGTCTTCGAAAAGTATATAGACAAGGATTCCTTTATCAATAACTTTATCATTCAGGAACTTACCAAGAATGTGGACGGAAATCTCAGAAAGAGTACATTCCTCACTCTTCCGAAGGGAGGAAAGCTGGAGACGTATCACGTCTGGGATTTCGATATCTCCATGGGTAACTGCGATTACTATTACGACGGCTATCCTACCTGGCAGGGCTGGTGGATAAAGGATCAGGGAGCTAACGGCCGTAATCACGGCTGGTATTACAGGCTTTTTATGAGCCCTCAGTTCACTGCTGACGTAAAGGAGCGCTGGATAGAGGTCTATCCTCTGCTGCAGACCATTCCTGAATACATTTCCGAGATGGTTTATCTGCTTGGGGATGCTCCTGATAGGAATTTCAAACGGTGGGATATATTATCTGTCTATGTCTGGCCTAATGCCAAGGTCACCGGCTCCTATAAGGGAGAGGTGGATTGGCTCCTGGAAAACTATACTAAGAGATTGAAATGGATGGACGATCAAATAAGAAGCTGGTAGTAGCCGTATTATTGCTTCTGTTACAGAGCCTATACTTAGGGGCCTATGATATTAAGGAGGATCTTGCTTATCTGGACAAGATTCTCGATAATTCTGCAGAGTATCTCTCCCAGAAGGAGAGCAGACTGCACAGACTGGAACTGGATGTGAACAGCACGAATGATCTTCGTCGCAAATATGTCCTTCTGAACAAAGTCTATGAAGAGTATTTCTCTTTTCAGTTCGACAAGGCCCTAAAGGTGCTGGATGAGCAGGAAAGAGTGGCTTTGGAACTGAAGGACAGCGAGCTGCTTACGCAGACACGTTTGCGGAGGGCCAAGCTCTACTGCGTGGGAGGCTGTTATAAGGAAAGCGAGCAGTGCGTGGCGGGGATGGATACATCTGCATTCTCAAAGGAAAGTCTGCTGCTGTGGTACGATATGAGGCAGCAGTTCTGCTATGATTTCGGTGGAAGCGGAGGAGTGCCGAAGAGTGGGATGCTATCTCAGGCAAGTTATTATCGTGGCCGTTTTCTGGAACTGTGTCCGCAGGAGACTTTTGACTACGACTATATGTTCCTGCTGGAGTGTATGGCTACGCAGCAATTCGAAGAAGTTAGGAAAATTGGCCTGAAACTGGTGAATACCTATGGGCCGAATACTCACGAATATGCGAAGGCGGCTTATTACCTGGGCGTGATTTGTGAAAAAAATGGAGATTTCGAGGGCTTGATACACTGGTACTGCGAATCGGCTAAGGGTGATGTGTTTTCTGCCGTGAAGGACAATGCCGCCCTGCATAGCATAGCTTTGAATCTGATAGGTCGCAAGCAGCAGGTGGAGAGGGCTTTTGAATATACCCAGAAGGCTCTGGAAGATGCTCTTTATTATAATGCGGCATTGAGAGTAAATCATATAATCCGGACACTTCCATCCATAGAGGCTACTTATTTTGCCCAGAAGGAGAAGACACAGAAGAAAATTATGGCTTATTTCGTGCTGATGGTGTGTCTGGTGTCTTTCCTGCTTTTCTTGCTGATGCTTTATGTGGTGAACCAGCATAAATTGAAAAAGACTTTGTCGGCCCTTCGTTCTGCTAACAGGGCTACAGAGGAGTTCCTCGGCCTGTTTCTGTCTATGAGTTCTTCGTATCTGGACAAACTTCGTCCTTTCCTGGGGAGAAGTCAGATGACTGAAGAGTTGAAGCATTTCTATAATGCCTTCGATACGGCAGTCCTCCAGCTTTATCCTGATTTCGTACAGGATTTTAATGAGTTGTTGGTTCCGGAGAGCAGAATTACTCTGAAGAAAGGAGAAGTACTGAATACTGAGCTCCGTATCTTCGCTCTGATCCGTTTCGGAGTGGACCAGTCTTCTCATATCGCTTCCCTGCTTCGCTATTCGGTGAATACCATCTATAACTACAGGGCCCAGGTCAAGGCCGGAGCCAAGGATACAAAAACTCCTTTTGAGGAGCAGGTAAAGCAGATGGGACTTTACAGATAATCTACTTTTTTGGTATTATAATATTCTGACATGCAGGCACTTGGCTTTTGCGTGTCCACTTTTTGATCCCTGTGTTTTATTAAGTGGTTCCGGCGAGGTGCTTTTTTATTAATTTTGCCATATGTATTATTAAAAAATATTTATTTAAAGACCTAATTATTAAACGAAAATCAAGTTGTCACTTTATATTTGACTTGAGAAATGAAATGCTTCTATAAAAAAACTATAATGTTATTATCGGAAAAAGTTATTGGTATTCAACTTTACAAGTAGTTTTGTTTAATTTTGCAGGTGGATGTGAAAGTGACGCATCTACCTGCTTTATTATAATACTTGGGTAATGTCAGAGAAGAATACTGAATTCATACAAATCAGAGGGGCGAAGGCCCATAATCTTAAGAACGTGGATGTGGATATTCCGCGCGGAAAATTTACTGTCATAACGGGTCTGAGCGGTTCGGGGAAGTCCTCGCTTGCATTTGATACTATCTACGCCGAAGGGCAGCGCCGTTATCTGAATACCCTCTCTCCTTATGCCAAGCAATTCATCGGAGTGCTGGAAAAGCCCCAGGTAGAGAGCATAGAGGGACTGAGTCCCATCATAGCCATAGATCAGAAGACCACGGCTTCCAACCCTCGTTCTACTGTGGGGACCATTACGGAGATATCGGATTTTCTGCGTCTGCTTTATGCCAAGGCTTCCACGGCTTATTCTCCGGTCAGCGGGGAAGAGATGGTGAAATTTACCGACTCCCAGATAGTGGATCTGATTCTGGATAAGTATCAGGGCAGGAAGTGTGTGCTGCTCTCCCCGCTTGTCAGAGGAAGAAAGGGTCATTACAGGGAACTTTTCGATTCTCTGAGACGAAAGGGTTATGCCGAAGTCAGGGTGGATGGAGAGATAGTGGATCTGGGAGACCTGGATGCTCTGGACAGGTACAAGGCGCATTTTATCGAACTGGTGGTGGACAAGATGAAGCCAGGGAGCGGGGATCTGGCCAGGGTGCGAAATTCTGTGCACACGGCCCTGGATATGGGAAAAGGCAGTGTCTGCATCCTGGATGCGGAGAGCGGGGAACTTCAGTATTATTCCAAGCAGCTGGTGGATCCTGTTTCGGGTATTTCCTTGCAGGAGCCGGCTCCGCACAGCTTTTCATTCAATTCGCCGGAGGGCTATTGTCCGCACTGCAAGGGACTTGGCCTGATTCAGGATGTGGATATGGACAAGATCATTCCCGACAGGGAATTGAGCATAGCTGATGGGGCGATAGTCCCTCTGGGCAAGCTCCGCGGGAACAGGAAGTTCGATATCATTAGTGCCATAGCTAACAAATACTCCTTCTCTCTTCATGATCCGGTGGCTGCCCTGCCGGACGAGGTGGTCAGCCTGCTCGTGTTCGGCTCCGAGGAGTTCTTCAGGGTGGGGGAAGGGGCTTTCAGCCAGCTCTGCACCTGGGATGGGGTAGTGGGGGACATAGATGACAGGATAGTCTGTCCTGTCTGTGGAGGAACTCGTCTGAAAAAGGAGGCGGAGTGTTTCAGGATAGATGGAAAGACTATCTCGGAGGTCTCGGATATGGAGATATCAGAATTAAAGAAGTGGATAGACTCCCTGCCTTCCAAGTTGAGAGGAAGGGCTGCGGCAGTAGCCTCGGATATACTTAAGGAACTGGGTGAAAGAGTGGGTTTTCTGTTGGATGTGGGTTTGGAGTATCTCACTCTCAGCAGGGCCAGCGCCTCCCTTTCCGGAGGAGAGAGCCAGAGAATACGATTGGCCACACAGATAGGCTCCAAACTCGTGAATGTCATATATATATTGGATGAGCCTTCGATCGGTCTGCACCAGAAGGATAACCGTAAACTCATCGCCTCACTGAAGAAACTCAGGGACGAGGGAAATACGGTGATAGTGGTGGAACACGACGAGGAGACTATCAAGAGTGCGGACTGGATAGTGGATGTGGGCCCAGGGGCAGGAGTGCTTGGAGGAAACATCTGCTACAGCGGGGAAGTAAGGGATTTCCAAAGCAGTGTGGAAAAGCCTTCTGAGCGTCGCCCTGGGAACGGCAAGTTCTTGACTGTCAGGGGTGCTCGTGGAAATAATCTGAAGAATATAGATGTAAGCTTCCCTCTGGGCTGTTTCGTGGGTATCAGCGGAGTGTCCGGCTCGGGCAAATCCACCCTTATAAACGAGACCCTGATGCCTATCCTGAAGTCGAAGTTCTACCATCTGAAACAAAAGCCTCTGCCTTATGACTCTCTGGAGGGGATGGAGAATATAGACAAGGTGATAGAGATAGATCAGAGCCCTATCGGGCGTAGCCCCCGCTCGAATCCCGCCACTTTCACCGGTGTCTGGTCCGACATCCGTGCACTTTTCGAGCAGACTCCGGATGCTAAGGTCCGTGGCTTCAAGGCCGGACGCTTTTCCTTTAATGTGGAGGGCGGGCGCTGCGAAGAGTGCAAGGGCTCGGGTATTCAGCTCATAGAGATGAACTTCCTGCCTTCGGTAAGCGTGCTCTGCCCTGCCTGCGCCGGAAAGAGA
>JBJEBS010000007.1:0-16817 GCA_051870275.1 Candidatus Cryptobacteroides sp. | reverse complement strand
ATGACAAGGCCAAGGCCTTGCTCTTGAAATATGGCTCGGTGAGGGCGGCACTTGATTCTCTGAATGGATAAAGGCAGTATCATTATAAGGAATGCTCGGGTGAATAACCTGAAGAACATCTCCCTCTCCATAGAAAGGGGGAAATTGGTCGTGGTGACTGGAGTATCCGGCTCCGGCAAGAGTTCCCTCGCCTTCGATACTCTTTTCGCTGAGGGACAGAGGCGCTTTGCCCAGAGTATGAGTTCCTATGCCAGACAGTTCCTCGGGAGGATGAGCAAGCCTGACGTGGATTATGTGGAGGGCATACCTCCGGCAGTGGCTATAGAGCAGAAGGTTAATGTGAGAAATCCCCGTTCCACAGTGGCTACCACCACAGAGATTTACGATTATCTAAGGCTTATTTATGCCAGGATAGGACATACTTTTAGTCCCATTTCGGGCGAGGAGGTGAGATGTGATTCGGTGTCGAGCGTGGTTGCCTGGATGGAGGAGAGGGTGAGCATGGAGAATCCGGCCTATATTCTTTTCCTGCCGGATTGGGGAGATACTCCGGTGGCGGAACTTCTTCGCTATAAAGAGGAAGGCTACAGCCGTATCTGGAGAGCCTCATCTATAGCTCGTATAGACGATGTGCTGCAAAGCGGGGAGCAGACTTGGCAGGAAGATACTTACATACTGATAGACAGGTTCTCTTCCCTGGAGGACAGAACGAGACTTCTTTCCTCTCTTAACGATGCCTTCCATTCCGGAGACGGGGTGATGTATATAGTTCAGGGACAGAGCCTTGAGAGATTTTCTCAGAGATTTGAAAGGGATGGAATCGTCTTTGAGAAGCCTAACGATTATATGTTCAGCTTCAACAGCCCTATAGGAGCCTGCCCGAATTGCGGGGGACTCGGCAAGGTGATGGGAATCAGTGAAGATCTGGTGGTGCCGGATAAGACCAAGAGTATATACGATGGGGCGATCGCCTGCTGGAGAGGGGAGAAGATGAGCTGGTTTAGGGACATCCTTATCCAGAATGCAGAGGCTTTGGGTCTGGATATTTTTACACCTTACTGTAAACTTTCTGACAGGGAGAGGGACATAGTCTGGAATATCAGGAGTGTTCCTGAGAATCCTGAAAGCCCTGTGGGAATAAACGAATTCTTCGAGTGGGTGGATACCCAGAAATATAAGATTCAGTTCAAGTATATGCTTAGCCGCTTCAGCGGCAAGGCTCAGTGTCCTATCTGCCACGGAAGCCGTCTGAAAAAGGAGGCTCTCTACGTGAGGGTGGCTGGAAAGAATATAGCTGAGCTTCTGGAGATGAATGTGGAGCAGTGTCTGGACTTCTTTAAGAATATAGAGTTGGATCCTACTGAGAGCCAGATAATTAGGGAGGCATATAAAGAACTGTGCGACAGGCTTTCCTGCCTGGTGGATGTGGGTCTTTCTTATCTGACTCTTAACAGAACCTGTAATACTCTGTCCGGAGGTGAAAGCCAGAGGGTGAATCTGGTCTCCGCCCTGGGCTCTTCTCTGGTTGGCTCCCTCTATGTGCTGGATGAGCCTTCGGTGGGCCTGCATCCAAGGGATACGAAGAATCTGCTTTCGGTTCTGAAAAGGCTTAGGGATCAGGGGAATACAGTAGTGGTAGTGGAGCACGACGAAGAGATTATCCGCTCTGCAGACATTCTGATAGATATGGGTCCGAAGGCTGGAGCCTTCGGTGGGGAGATAGTGTTTCAAGGGGCTTATTCCGAGAATCTTCCAGCGGAAGTGGTGGACAGCTCCCTTACTCTTCAATATCTTAAGGGAAGCAGACAGAAATACCAGCGGGAAAAGCGTAGCCCTAACTATTATATAGAAGTTCTGGGGGCTATGGAGCATAATCTGAAGAATATAGATGTGAAGATTCCACTCGGGGTGCTTACCGTGGTGAGCGGAGTGTCCGGTTCGGGCAAGTCCACTCTGGTGGGGGATATACTATATCCGGCTCTTCTGAGACATATTACGGGAAATGGAGAGCAGGTGGGAGCCTTTAAGGGACTCGCGGGAAACTTGGACAGAATAATGGCCGTGGAGTATGTGGACCAGAACCCTATAGGCAAGAGCAGCAGGAGTAATTCTGTAACTTATCTTAAGATATATGACCTTATACGAAAGCTGCTGTCAGATCAGCCTTTGGCCAGGCTTTCGGGCTTCGGACCGTCTTCTTTCTCTTTCAATCAGGATGGAGGCCGCTGTCCTGAGTGCCAGGGAGCAGGTGTGGTGAATATAGAGATGCAGTTCATGGCTGATGTTACTATTGTCTGCGAACATTGTGGCGGAAAGCGTTTTAAGGATGACATACTTGAAGTCAGATACAGGGGAAAGAATGTGGATGACATCCTGAACCTGTCTGTAAGTGAGGCTATAGACTTTTTCTCCCAGGCTCCGGAGCCGGAGGCGAAGGAGGCTGCCGAGAGGCTGAAGCCTCTCGTGGATGTGGGATTGGAGTATCTGAAACTCGCGCAGAGCTCTGCTACCCTGTCGGGAGGGGAGAGCCAGAGGATAAAATTGGCCTACTATCTGTCTATGAGTAGGGAACGCAGCAGGCAGGGGAAGACGCTCTTCATCTTCGATGAACCGACTACGGGCCTGCACTTCGACGACGTGAACAAACTGTTGAGGAGTTTTGATGCGCTGCTTAAGATGGGGCACTCACTGCTGGTGGTGGAGCACAATCCGGACGTCATCAAGGCGGCGGATTATCTCATAGACCTGGGGCCCGATGCTGGCGATAGGGGAGGTGAGGTAGTTTATGCAGGCCCGCCGGAAGAGGTGGGGCCTTATCTGGAGAAGAATTTGGCATTGAAGATAATGTTTGGAAAATGAAAAGGATAATAAGTGTTTTGTGCGCACTTCTCTGCGCGACGGCTCCTCTGTGGGCGAAGGATTGTATCAAGGTGCTGGCCATAGGAAATAGTTTTTCTATGGATGCTATAGAGCAAAATCTTTTCGAAATAGCTGCTGCCGATGGGCGGAAGATGATAATCGGCAATCTCTATGTGCCTGGATGTGATATAGATACGCATCTTAAGAATATAGCCGGAGACCTCCCTGCCTATGATTACAGGAAGATTGAAGGAGATGGAGTGTTGAGGTCTTACCCTAAGACCAGAATTTCTGAGGCCATTGCTCAAGAGGATTGGGATTATATCAGCGTGCAGCAGGCCAGCGGAAAGAGTGGAGTATATGAGACTTATTCAGGTCTTCAGACTCTGGTGGATTGGGTGCGTGAACAGGTCCCTGGGGCTCAAGTTATCTTCCACCAGACCTGGGCCTATTCACCGGTATCGACTCACGGGGATTATCCTACTTATGACTGTGACCAGATGAAGATGTACCAGGCTATAATGGAGGCTTCCGGCAGGGCCTGTAATGAGGCGGGAATCAGCATCATAGTTCCGAGCGGAACTGCCATTCAGATGGCCAGGGCTACTGCTCTCGGACCTGACCTTACCAGGGATGGCTATCATCTGGACCTGTATATAGGAAGATATATAGCAGCTGCTACCTGGTATGAAGTTCTGACTGGGAAAAAAGTGATAGGTAACAGCTATATTCCTAAGAATGTGAACAAGGCTCAGCTGAAAATAGCTCAGAAATGTGTTCATAAAGCGGTGAAAAAGGGAAGATTGTAGGATTTTTATTATATTTGTGACCCTTTTCTTTAATAGAAAGCCTGGTGAAGATTAAAAAGTTACTGACTCAGGGATTGAAGTTTTCTCTGACTTCCCTTTTCGGCACTGCTGCAGACACTCTCGTCTTGTGGCTGATGACTACTTTCGTGGTGGGGCAGTCTCACTTCGAGCAGTATGTGCTCTCGCCTGTGGTCTCTTTCGAGTGTGCCGTGATAGTGAATTACACCGTGGCTTATTTCTATGTGTGGAGGGACAGAATCAGTATTTTTACCATAGGTTCATACTTCTCTCATCTATGGAAGTATAATATCTCCTGTATCTCTGCTTTTATAGTCAAGATGATGATACTTAATGCTATAGCCGTCCCGACCAAGTGGGATCCGGTGATCTGTAATCTCTTGGCATTATGTGGTTCCGGATTATTGAATTTCGTGCTTAACGAGTTCGTAATCTTCCGTAAACCTTCCTCAAAGAAGGAAGAAGTAGAAGACAACTGAGAATCATCCCTAAGAAGTCTGCGATGAAATCCCCGAAAGACATGCTTCTTCCGGGGCGGAAGTTCTGTATTATCTCTGTAGCACCGGCCAAAATTGTGCATACAAGCAGGCAGAGCAGCACCACAGGAACAGCTTTTCGGGCTCCTTCCCAGCGTTTTCCTATGGATAGGAAAAGCAGGACTGGGGCGGGAAAGAACATGCAGAAGTGCACGACTTTGTCTGCTGGAATGAAGAAGTGCCAATCATTTACGCTCGGAAGATTGTCCGGAGTGCTGAAGCACAGGTAGCAGAGCAGCCCGAGGTATATCAGACTGATTATTCTCCATAGGGTTTTGTTTTCCAATACTTTCATCACAGTGCCTGCATGTCGTAAAGTTTCTTGTAGAAGCCTCCGAGTTCTATGAGTTCTTCGTGCTTGCCTCTTTCCACTATGTGTCCCGCATCCATCACCACTATCTCGTCCGCATTCTTTATGGTGGAGAGTCTGTGGGCTATGGCTATGGTGGTCCTGTTAGACATAAGTCTGTCGAGGGCCTGCTGGACTATCTTTTCGGATTCTGTATCTAGGGAAGCCGTGGCTTCGTCCAGGATGAGGATAGGAGGGTTCTTCAAGATGGCTCTGGCTATGGAGATTCTCTGTCTCTGACCGCCTGAGAGCTTGCTGCCTCTGTCTCCGATGTTCTCCTCATAGCCCAGTTCCTTCTCCATTATGAATTCGTGGGCATTAGCGATCTTAGCTGCAGATACCACCTCTTCCATGGTCGGATTCTCCACACCGAAGGCTATGTTGTTGAATATAGTGTCGTTAAAGAGGATAGGTTCCTGGTTTACATTACCTATGAGGGCGCGAAGACTCTTCGTGGAGACATCCCTGATGTCGTGCCCGTCCACCTCTATGCTACCTTCGCAGACATCGTAGAAGCGTGGAATCAGATCGACCAAAGTGGATTTGCCGGCTCCTGAGGCTCCCACGATGGCTATGGTCTTGCCCTTAGGGATGAGCAGGCTCACATCGTCCAGGATTATCCGGCTGTTCTCGTACTTGAAAGTGACATGCTTGAATTCTATGCCTTTTTCGAAATTCTTGAGTTCCAGAGCATTCTCTTTCTCTTTTAGAGGGTTTTCAGCCTGGAGAATCTTGTCTATTCTCTCGGCGGAAGCCAGTCCCTTAGGAATGGAGTAGGCAGCCTTGGAGAGATCCTTGAAAGGCTGGATTACAGAGTAGAGAATGGTCATATAGGACATGAAGGCAGGAGCATCTATGCTGGCGTGGTCTCCGAGGATAAGGGTACCTCCGAACCAGAGCACTATGGCTATCATTATACTGCCCAGCAGCTCGCTCACAGGGTGAGCGCTGGCTTGGCGGACGCCTACCTTGATGTTCTTCTGGCGCATGTTATCGGTAACCTTCTGGAAACGGTCCGTCATCTTCTTCTCAGCCAGGAATGCCTTGATTATGCGAAGCCCGCCCAGGGTCTCTTCTACCTGGGACATGGTGTCGCTCCAGAATTTCTGGGCCTGAAGGGAGTGGGCTTTAAGTTTGCGGCCTATGGCACTCATTATCAAGAGCATAATAGGGGCGAAAATAAGGGTGAAGAGGGTCAGCTGCCAGGACATCGTGAAGAGCACTGTAATGTAGATGATAATCAGGATAGGGTTCTTCAGCAGCATATCCAGGGTGCTGGTGATGGAGTATTCCACCTCCTGTACATCTCCACTCATTCTCGCCAGTATGTCTCCCTTCCTCTCCTGAGAGAAAAATCCCAGAGGAAGGGCTATTATCTTCTTGTAGATAAGCATTCTGAGGTCCCTTACTATGCCGTTTCTCAAAGGTACCATCACAGCCGAAGAACCGAAGTAGCAGGCAGTTTTGACGAGGGTGATTCCGCAGAATATCAGACAGAGGGCCAGCAGGACTTTGCTCTGCCCGTAAATGCCTATCCATTCTCCCACGTAGTAGTAGATGTTGTTAGTAACATCAGAAAAATCCTTCACATGGTCCCAGGCTATGAAACTGTAGCTGGCCCCGCTACTGTCGAAGAGTATCTTAAGTATAGGTATCAGCAATGAAAAGGAGAATACATTGAATATCGCCGACAGGATGTTCAGAAGGATGGATCCTCCCAGATAGCCGGTGTAAGGTTTGACATATCTCTTTATTATTACCCAAAATTCTTTCATACGCTCAAGTTATTATTCCACGCACATTTCTCTTTATGCTTACAGAATGATCAAAGGCGAAGGTGTCTGCCGAGGCAGCGTCTGCAGCCTGATATCCCTAAAATTCCTCTCCTGCAGAGCCGCCTTCGCACTCTCGTAAGCCCTTTCGGGAGTGTTATTGTTCTCACTCAGATGACAGAGGAAAAGATTCTCAAGCCCCTCGTGAGCAAATTCCTTGATGGCAGAGGCAGTCTCGTCATTGCTCATATGCCCTTTCCCATTCAGAATTCTATCTTTAAGTTCCTGAGGATAAGGACCTTCGATAAGCATACGCGTATCGTAGTTCGACTCCAGAACCACAGTCTGCGCCTGCGCACAGAAACTCAGGGCTTCAGTCGTCATCCTGCCGCAATCCGTTATATGCACATAGTTCTTCCTGCCTATCTGTATGGCGAAACCCACGGTCTGGGTCGCATCGTGAGGCACTTCGAAATATCTCACCAGCACTTGCCCCTCCACCACTGGATTCCAAGCTCCTTTCTTCAGTACCTTTCTGCAAGAACCTATGTATTCATGAGTTATGATATGGTGCGAGAGCGCCCTGTGCAACTCCTCCGTAGCCCATACCGGTCTCCCCAGATGCTTGCAGAAGGAGGCCAATGACCTTATGTGGTCCATGTGATCGTGAGTAATCAGAATGGCGCTGAAGTTTTCGAGTCCCAGTCCTTCCAAGGCCAATTCTTTCTTCACCCTGCGTAGGCTCACACCAGCATCGATCAGCACTCCCTTTCTGCTTCCCCCTTCATCTTCCACTCCGAGGTAATAGCAGTTGCCGCAACTCCCTGAAGAAAAACTCTTGAACAATACCTTACTCCCCATTCTCTCCACAGTATTTTTTAATCACGCCGTAGGCGTCCTTGATTCCCATTTCTCCCGCTCTCGAGAGGTCTATGCAGCCTTTCTCCGTGTCCTTGATAAAGATCAGCACCAAGGCCCTGTTAAAGAAGGCCTCGCCCATCAGAGGATATTCCGAGATGGCCTTGTCGTAGTATTCCAGGGCTTTCACCATCTGTGAAGATAGGGTGTAGAGGTTAGCCAGGTTAAAGTGAATGTAAGCCACATCTCCCTCTATCTTCTCGGCCTCCAGCAGATCCTCTATGGCCTCCGAATAATCGTAAGTCTTTTCCACTCTGTCACTTACCCTGGTCTTCGCCGCGCCCTGGTCATCCATAGACAGGGTCTGCACATTGCTCTCCAGAGAAGCGATGAAGTCTATCATTTCGGCTTTCAGCACCGCCCTGTTCATCAGGTAGAAGGCCTTCTCATCCCCCTTGGCCAGTTCAATGGCGCTGTTATACTCGTTCAGGGCAGTGTTATACTGCTTGTCCTGCACCGCCTTGATACCCTTAAGGAAATGAATGTCAGCCCTATGCGAAGAATAACCGAAGAGGCTCTGGGCACTTTCTATCTCCTCGTTCTTCCCGCTTATCTGCAGCGGCACTATGTTCCCCTTTAGCATAAGGGATACGGCTTCGTGCTCATAGTCAGTACTGAAGGCCTTTCTGATATCAGTACTCTCTTCGGCGAAACTGAAGCGGTAGAGAGGTTTCAGTCTGATATTCACGTCCCTGTTCTGCAGGAGTTCGTTATCGAAATCCTTTTTCGCGAACTCGGCATCCAGGGCCAGCAGACTGTTAAATTTCTTGGTCGTATCCGCAAAGGAACCGCTCTGCTTGCTGGAATTATACTCCCGAATCTTACGCTGGGCCGTCTCGTAATCCTTTTTGCTCTGTTTCTTCATGCCAAGTTCATTTTCCACATACGCGCGGTTCTGATAGGCCTTCGCGAAATCAGGATACAGCTCTATCGCCCTGTCGTAGTCCTGCAGTGCGCTGCGAAGCCTTCCCAGCTCTATGAAACAGGCCGCCCTGTTAAAGTAGGCCAATACGTTCTTAGGATTGATGTTCAGCACTCTGTCCATGTCGTCCAGCGCCCCCTCGAAATCCCCCAGCTGCATCTTGATAAGACTCCTGTTATACAGGGTCAGGGCATTCCCCGGCTCGAGTTCCAAGACCTTGTCCATATCCGCCATCGCCTTCTGGTAGTCCTTGCACTCGTAGTACATCAGGGCTCTGTTAAAATAAGCGAAGGTATTGTCCTGACCCAGGTCTATGGCCTTGTTCATATCTTCTATGGCCTCCTCGTACTTCTCCTGCTGGGCGTAGAGCCTGGCCCTGCGGATATAGCCTTCGGCATCGAAGCGGTCCAGCTTGATGGCCTTGTTATAGTCGTTCAGGGCCTTCAGGGTATCTCCTAGAAACAGGTAGGAGGCACCTCTGTTAAGGTAGGCAGAAGGATCTCCCTTCTCGAAACTGATATAGGTGTCGAAGTCCGCTATAGCTTCTTCGAATCTCTGTGACAGAAAATAAGTTACGCCTCGGCTAAAATAAAGACCGGTATTCCCGGGCCTGAGGCTGATGGCGTTCTCCAGATCATCCAGGGCCTGGTCGTATTCTCCGAGACGGCTCTCGGTGATGGCCCTGTAATGGTAGCCGTTGGTGAAGATGGGGTTGATTCTAAGGGAACGGTCGAAGTCCTGCTTGGCCCCTCTGAGGTCACCCAGGTTGAATTTGGCTATGCCTCTGTAGAAGAAGGTCCAGTGTGCGTTAGTGTCGAGTTTGGCCAGGATATTGAACTGCTCTATGGCCTGGGCATATTTGCCGTCCTGAAGGGCCAATCGACCTCTGAATTCCAGCACGTCCTTGTCCCATTGGGCGGAAGAAGGCAGGGTACACAGAAAAAACAGACAGAAGGCTGTCAGGGTTTTCAGTATGTACTTGCCAGTTCCTCTCATTTTACGTATTTTTGCGAATCCTACAAATATACATCTTTCGTGCCCATTTTGAAAAAACTTGTCGCGATTTTTTCTCTTTTCTTGCTTTCTGGCGCCTTTTGCTTTACTTCCGAAGGAGCCGGTCTGGATAGTGACATCTATTATCAGAGGCTATATTTTCTCTCACATCGATCTTTTCCTTACGAGAATCTAATAAAGGAAGTGGATTATCTCTGTAATCCCCGTTTCGAAGGCAGAAAAGCCGGAAGCGAAGCGATGAGAGCACTGTCGGAGGAGCTTGCAGAAGGCTTTGAGAGGATTGGCATAGAAGCAGATATTCAGGAATTCGTGCTGTCGGACGGGGGAAAGGGCAGAAATGTGCTTGGCAGGATTGAGGGCAGCACTGGGAAGTGGATAGTGCTGGCGGCTTATTACGATGGGCTCGGGACACGCGATGGCCAGAGCTATCTCGGGGCGGACGCGAATGCTTCTTCTGTGGCAGTGTTGATGGAATTGGCACGGAAGATGGCGGGGGAGAGGGAGCTGAAGGACGGACTGCTTTTCGTCGCTCTGGATGCCCACTACGATTCTTACAAGGGAGCACAGGTTCTGCTGGAAAGACTTGGCAGACAGAATGTTAGATTATTCATAAACCTGGAGCAGATGGGAAATTCCCTGGTGCCTGTGGATAAACGGCGGCCGCATTATCTGATAGCTTTGGGGGCTGAGAAGTACTCGAAGGAACTCAAGACTTGTGCGAGGCTGGGGCGTATAGAGATGTATTACGAATACTATCGCTCGGAGTCCTTTACGAATATGTTCTACCGGAAGATAGGGGATCACACTGTCTTTCTGAAAGCCGGAATTCCCGCCATTTTCTTTACGGCGGGCATTACAGAGCATACTAACAAGAGCAGTGACCTGCCGCAGAACCTTGATTATCTGGCACTTTACGAGAGGATGCTTTGTCTGGAGAGGTGGCTGCGGGGGATTTGCCTACGATAATAATTATTCTTAAATTTGCGGGTTCCTGACCGGAAGAAGGGTCAGGCAACAAGGAGAATTGTTATGAACTATACTTTTTGTAAGACGGGAGAGGACTACATACTTAGTCTGGCGAATCATTGCGAGATTTTCGCCACTCTTACTCAATTCTGTGAGGTAGAGGGACTTGAGGCTGCCGAGATCACTGGCCTGGGGGCAGTGAGCGAGGCCACTCTGAGGTTTTTAGACCCTGCGACCAAGGCCTATGTGGACAAGAAGTTCGAGGAGCAGATGGAGATTACGAATCTCACTGCTAACCTTTCCAGAAAGGATGGCAAGCCTTATCTGCACGTGCATCTGACCCTGGGAAGAAGGGATTACACAGTGGTGGGAGGACATGCCCTCTGCGCTACGATTAACGGAGCCTGCGAACTTTTCGTAAGAGTAATCAAAGGAGCTCAGCCCCAGAGGGAATTTGATCCCGAGACAGGTCTTAATCTATACCGATTCTGATGAGATATAAGCTGATTCTGAGAATGGTGGGGGTGTCCCTGCTGCTGGAGTCCCTGATGATGTTCATCTCGGCCATAGTCGCTGCCATCTACGGCCATGACGCCAGTATGATTCCTTTGCTCTTCTCTGGTCTTATAGTGGGCATCTTCGGGGCTTTCCCTCAGATATTTATCCGTTTCGAAGCCTTCTCCAAACATCGTATCACTACTCGGGAAGGTTATTTCGTAGTGGTAGGTTCCTGGCTTCTGGCCTGCCTTTTCGGTATGATTCCCTACCTTATGTATGGCGGAGAATTTACCCCTGTGAATGCTTTCTTTGAGAGTGTCTCTGGTTTTACTACTACCGGAGCTTCTATACTTAATGACATAGAGGCTCTGCCCCGCGGCCTTCTCTTCTGGAGAATGTCCACCTCCTGGATGGGAGGTATAGGTATAGTGGCTCTCTTCTCCCTGATCCTGCCCTCCGGCAGCGGGGCCGTGCTCACAGGTGTAGAAGTATCCGGCATAGCCAGAGATGACGCCTCTACCCGCGAGAAGTCACTCGTGAAGATGATGGTCACGACCTATATGAGTCTGAGCGTATTATCCTTTGCCGCCTACAAACTCTGTGGAATGGGCTGGTTCGATGCCATCACTCACGCCATGTCCACGGTATCCACCTGTGGTTTTTCTACCAAGAACACCAGCATAGCAGCCTTCAACAGTCCTCTGATAGAGATGGTAGTGAGTGTCTTTATGATATTGGCCAGCATCAATTTCTGCCTGGTTTATTCGGTTTTCACCCGAGACAAGCAGAAGAACATGTTCCAGTCTGAGGTCTCCAGAACCTACATGGTCGTAGTGAGCTGCTGCATTCTTATCATAACTGCCAATCTTTTCTTCTCCGGCACCTTCCCTGGCATCGGCGAGTGCCTGAGAAGGGCGGTCTTCCATGTCTGCGCTTTCGTGACCACCACAGGTTTTGCCACTGCGGACTGCAATCTCTGGCCTACTACAAGCATCATCGTGCTGATAGCCTGCGGGATCGTCTGCGGCTGCTCCGGTTCCACTTCCGGAGGTA
The DNA here is from genome assembly GCA_051870275.1 of Candidatus Cryptobacteroides sp. Taxonomy (GTDB): domain Bacteria; phylum Bacteroidota; class Bacteroidia; order Bacteroidales; family UBA932; genus Cryptobacteroides. The sequence continues at coordinate 5,103 of JBJEBS010000007.1, read as the reverse complement.
TGAAGTTCGACAGGATGCTGGTGGGAATCAAGGCCATCAGGGCCAAACTCGCCGGAGTGGCTAATCCGAACCAGATAAGCGTGGTGAAAGTGGACGGACGTCCCATTTCTGAAAGCAGAGTATCTGACACCAAGACCTATATGGTGCTCTATATGGTGATAATGCTGGTCGGAGCTCTGGTTTTCAGTCTTTTCGGGCTGGATCTCACCTCCTCTTTCACTGCCAGCATGGCCTGTATAGGCAATGTCGGTCCTGGATTCGGAGAGGTAGGTACTGTCTGCAACTACGCCTTTATGCCGGCCTTCCTTAAGTTCTTCAGCACCATACTTATGCTGCTTGGCCGTCTGGAGATATTCTCACTATTGTATGTAATCGGAATCAGACCTCGAAGATGAATATATTGGAAGTGTTGGGCGAGACCCTGGAGGTATGCGCCTTCGTGATGGTGATGATGACTATAATAGAGGCTCTGAATCTGGAGTCTCACGGACGCATATTCCGTTCCCTTCGCTCCCATCGTGTAGGCCAAATCGCTCTCGGTTCCCTGCTCGGAATTCTTCCGGGTTGTGCGGGCGGCTTTGCCGTTACCTCCCTTTATAATCACGGTCTGTTGAGTTTCGGTGCCCTGGTAGCCATGATGATAGCCGCCTCCGGAGACGAGGCCTTCGTGATGCTTTCGATGTTCCCCAAGACTGCCCTTCTGATAATGCTCTTCCTGCTCGTTCTCTCCTTCCTGGCAGGACTTGTAGTGGACAGACTTAAGATCCACGCTCATCATTGCGACGACATAGACACTACTCCTGACCCCGACGCTGAGCACTGTCACCACCATCGTACTCTGAAGAGCTTCCTGAAGGAAAACTTGCTACATCACGTGATAATCAAGCACTTGCCGAGGGTCTTCGCCTGGACTTTCGGAGTGCTCCTGCTGATCTCCATTCTCGAGAACTATGTGGATGTCAGCAGCTGGATCTCCGATAACACTATCCTTATGATACTGCTTGCGGCCCTGATAGGAATAATTCCTGAATCAGGACCGCATCTGATATTCGTCACTCTCTTCGCTCAGGGCATCCTGCCACTGCCTGTGCTGCTCGCCAACTGCATCAGTCAGGATGGACATAGCGGACTGGCGTTGCTTGCCGAGAACAAAAAGAGCTTTTTCTTAGGGAAAGCGGTGAACGTGCTACTTGCAGTTGCAGTCGGACTCGCAGCCACAGCCCTCTGTTGAATCACACTTGCATTCGCCTTCTCCACCTTCACAGCCGCAGCCTTCGCCCTTGCGGCAGCCACAGTGTTTCTGAAGTCCATGGGCCAATTCCTCTTCGCTGGCCTCTCTTACGGCTACCACGCTGCCTGTGAAGTTAAGGGTCTTGCCGGCCATAGGATGATTAAAATCCATCAGCACTGACTCGCTTCTCACTTCCTTTACTGTACCCTGGACTATGCCGCCGGCGTCGTTCATCATAGGGATAACCCTGCCTATCTGAAGCAGGTCCTCACGAAGTTGTCCATCTATCTGGAAAGCCTCCAGAGGCAGTTCGAAGATGGCATCGTCGGTATATACCCCGTAGCCCTCTTCGGGGCTGAGAGTAAAGGCGAAACTCTCGCCCACTTCCTTTCCTTCCACTTCTTCCTCGAAGCGAGGCAGCAGCATGCCTGTGCCGTGAATGTACTCTAAAGGTCTGTCGGCTCCAGCCTTGTCGGCTATGGCTCCGTCCACTGTCAATTCGTAGCTGAGAGCTACCACTTTGTTCTTGTCTATCTTCATATCAATAACTCAAGTTTCGCAAGTAATTAATTATCTAATATTAAGAGATTTGTGCTGCTTGCGAAACTTTTTCCCACGCACATTTCTCTTTGTTTATCTAACCACTAAAACTTACATCCTCGAAAGCCAGGCTCGGGATGAGCTTGCTCATACAAGGCCTGTAATCTGCTCCTGCATAGAGCAGCTGATTCCAAAGCTCTATGAAATTCCCTGTAATCAGCATCCCCGACAGCGGCCTTCCTATCTTCCCCTCCTTGAACTCGAATCCTTCTACTCCGTAGGAAAAATCCCCCGTAGCAGAGTTGCTGTTCCCGCCGTTGAAACCAGTCACCAGAATCCCTTCTCCACAGCTGCGAAGAATCTCTTCCTGAGAAAGCCCTTGCTCCGGATAAGGCAGGAGTTTCACTCTGGTAGAATCCTCGACGCTAGCTTCGAGTCCTGTCTTCTCGGCTATGTAAGTATTTATAAAATAGGTGTTTACTACCCCTTTGCTAATGATGTCCAGATCCCTGGTCCTCACTCCTTCGCTATCGAAAAGCCTCGATCCGCTCTCGCCCTTGATATGCGGTCTGTCCACCAGAGTCATCTTCTCGCTAAAGATTTTCTTCCCGAGGCTATCCATCAGGAAACTGTTATTCTGCTGCAGTGAAAAGCCGTTCAGGGCATTCAGCAGGGGAGTCAGCAGCTTCGAAGCCACATTCGAATCCACCACCATCCGGTACTTCCCGCTCTTGATGCTTCCGGCCCCCAGGCTCGATACAGCCCTTTTCAGCGCTATCTGACCTATCTCTTTGTATGCCAATTCTTTCAGTCTGCAGCTCGAGCTCCACCAATAGCTGCTGCTCTTCGTTCCGTCCTCGCCCTCCACGGTCACTTCCGAGGCATACTCGAAGGCGGTCTCACGATGCCTGCAGAAAAGCCCCTGCGAATCCAGGCTGATGCTGTCGAATTCCGAATCGCAGTACTCTCCTTCTTCGGAGATAATCCTGAAGCCCTCAGTTTTCTGCTTCATATCCAGGCAGTACTGCAGGGCGATAACCTTTCTTTTCTGCTCATCCAGAGTCTCGTACTCCGGATCATAGAGCTCCATCTCCAGTCCGCTCTGGGCTTCCTGGCAGCAGCGCTCCTTCTTCGGCAGCTTTCTGCAAGGGTCCTGCTCCAGCATGCGGGTAATGGCGGCGCAGTTCTTGGTAAACTCTGCCAATTCCTTTTCTTCCAGCCTGTTAGTAGAGAAGCTGGCGTATTTTCCATCTATAAAAAGGCTCAGGCTCAGACTCCTGTCCAGGCAGTGGCTGATCTTGTCCAATTCTCCGCTAAGAGTGTCCAGGATGTTCGATTCGCTCTTATTTAGAACCACTCTGCATTCCTGAGCCCCTTCATCTCTGGCGAATTCCAGGGTTTTTCTGGCCAATTCCAATTCTTGCTTGCTTATCATATAGCTGATCCTCCTACTGTCAGGTTCTTAATCAATACCGAAGGGATGCCACAGCTCACAGGCATATTCTGCCCCTTGCCGCAGGTCCATTTGCCCTCGTCTATCTTCAGGTCCGAAGCCACCGCTTCTATGTCTGCCAGGGCCTGCGGACCGTTGCCAATGATATTCACATCCTTGATAGGACGGGTCAGATGGCCATTCTCTATCATATAGCCGCTTTTTACATAGAAGGTGAAGTCGCCTTCTCCTATCTTCACTTCTCCATTGGAGAACTCATCCACATAGATGCCGTTGCCGGCCCTGTAGATCAGGTCCTCGAGGGTTCCGTCCTGTCCGTTCTCCATATAGGTGGAACGCATTCTCGGAATAGGGTAGTAGCGGAAAGACTCCCTTCTGCCATTGCCCGTAGGGGCCACTCCGTAGTAGGAGGCACTGATCCTGTCGTGCAGGAAAGAAGTCAGCACTCCGTCCCTTACCATATAGGTCTTCTGCCCAGGGACGCCCTCATCGTCGTAATTCGTGCTGCCCCTGAAGAATGGAAGGGTCGCATCGTCCACGATGTTAAGTCCGGCCTTGCAGATACGCTTTCCGAGCTTGTCGGCGAAAATAGATTGGCCTTTACGATTAAAGTCGGCCTCGAAGGCGTGGCCCATGGCTTCGTGCAGCAGTATGCCGCTCGCACCGGCGGCCATCACCACGTTCATTACTCCGCCCTTAGGACGGCTGGCTTCGAAAAGGGAGTCCACCCCGCGGGAGACCTGGCTGCATATCTCCTCTATGAGGGCTTCGCTATAGAACTCCGCTCCCATCCTTAGGCTCTTCGAGCAGTTTTTAGTCTGAATGTCATCCCCTTGACGGAATACTACAGTTAGAGCGAGGGAACAAAGCGGCCTGAGGTCCTCTGTAAGCTCATCCAGAGAGTTGTACATCATAATCTCGCTAAGGGAATAGCTGAGCATGGCGAGGACATTAGTAACCCTGCTGTCAGCCTGGCGGACTTTTCTGTCCAAGTCTTGCAGAAGGGGTACGAAATCACTCGTCTGGGCTTCTCGAAGATCTTGAACCATAGGGTAATAATTAGGTGCGCCTTCTATCTTCACTCCTTTCTGGGGAAAGGTGGCCACGCCTGAAGTGTCGGCTATGCTTCCGGCTGCCTTAGCGGCTTTGCTAAGGGACTCCATATCGGTGGATTCAGTGTAGGCATAGCCCGTCTTCTCTCCGTTCAGCACGCGGATGCCACATCCATAATCCCTGTGGTAGCCTCCGCTGCTGACTATGCTGTCCCTCAGGACGAGAGACCAGATGCTGGTGTTCTCGAAATAGAGGTCGCACCAGCTGCCTCCGCTACTCAGAGCCTTTGAAGTCAGGCTCTGGAGTTGATTCTTCGGGATAGCAAATCTTTCTAATGCTGGCATATAGTTCTTCGTTCTTTATCTGAATGTTATTCTTGTTTCCTTCTGCCACTACGGCGAAAGGACTCTTCGAGTTGTCCGCCAGGACCCATCTGTCACAGACCGGCAGGTATATCTCGAAAAAATATTTTAATCCCATTACGTATCTTCTGCGGATCACATCCTCTGGGATGTTGTGACCTCCGTTTTCCACTCGGTTTTTCACCCTCTTTATGGCCAGTTCCACTGAATTCAGCCAGAAATACAGCAGGGTTACCTCGTAGCCTAAACCCTTGGCCTCCTTTATTATGTTCACAAGGGAGCGGGTCGCAAGGGTGGTCTCGATAATGAAATCCGCCTTCTTGGAGAGCAGGTACTTGATCTTCATCAGCATGTAGCGGCTCGCCATCACCGAGGCCTCGGATGGGTTGAAAGGGGAGAGGCTCTTCGCGAACTCGTCGGAATTCACCAGCTCGCTGCATTCCAGCATATCCGGAAGCAGGCTA
>JBJEBS010000006.1:0-4473 GCA_051870275.1 Candidatus Cryptobacteroides sp. | reverse complement strand
GACCTTGATGCCGTCGTGACTCTCTCCGAGACCCAATTCGTCCTCGGCACAGATCATTCCCAGGCTCTCGACACCCCTGATCTTGGACTTCTTGATCTTGAAATCCCCGGGGAGCACGGCCCCGACCTTGGCGAAAAGTACCTTCTGACCGGCAGCCACGTTAGGGGCGCCGCATACCACCTGAACCGGAGCCTCTCCCCCGTCGTCCACCGTAGTAATGTGCAGGTGATCCGAATCCGGATGGGCCTCGCAGGTCAGCACTTTCGCCACCACGACATTCTTCAAACCACCCTCTATCACTTCACTCTCTTCCACTGCATCCACCTCTATACCTATGGAGGTCATTATGTCAGCAATCTGCTGTGCACTGAGCTGACAGCCGATGTAGTCTTTAAGCCAATTGTAACTAAGCTTCATATCGTTTTTTATTTCAAATTATCTTCCTCGAAAAGAGTCTTCACAAACTCCTCCCTGTCAAAATCCCTAATATCCTCAATTCCCTCACCTACACCTATATAGCGTATCGGAATCTGAAACTGGTCCACCAGGCCCACGGCCACTCCACCCCTCGCGCTTCCATCCATCTTCGTCAATGCCAATTCACTAATCTTCGTAGCTCTCGCGAACTCTTTCGCCTGCTGGAAAGCGTTCTGCCCCGTACTGGCATCCAGTACCAGAAGCACCTCTGACGGCGCCCCAGGGAGAGCCTTCCCCACAGAATTGCGTATCTTGCTGAGTTCGTTCATCAGATCCACCCTGTTATGCAGACGGCCTGCAGTATCTATCAGCACCACATCGGAGCCTTTGGCAACTGCAGACTTGACCGTATCATACGCCACAGCAGCCGGATCGGAGCCCATTTGCTGCCTGACTATCTCCACGCCTGCTCTCTGCGCCCAGATGCACAGCTGATCCACAGCCGCGGCACGGAAAGTATCCGCAGCCCCGAGCATCACCTTCTTCCCTTTATTTCTAAATTTATAGGCCAATTTTCCTATGGTAGTGGTCTTCCCGACCCCATTCACTCCGACGACCAGAATTACTTGAGGATGAAGGCTTTTACTCTCCTGCTCCTCCAATTCCATAAGAGAAGAAATCTCTGAACGGAGCATGCCGAAAAGTTCCTCCCTGGACATAAACTTGTCCTTGGATACCCTTTCCTCCAGAGCATCTATCACCTTCAGGGTGGTGTCCACCCCCATATCCGATTCAATAAGAGCCTCTTCAATGGCATCCAAAGTATCATCATCGACTCTGGAACGGCCTATGATGGCCCTGCTTATCTTCTGAAAAAAACTAATCGCCATAACTCGCAAATATAATCATTTTCAGTAAAGACTGCAAGAATACACACATGAAAAGGGTGACCAAATGGCCACCCTCTGCATATCAAAGTAACTTCGAAAATTATTTCTTTCCGAACATCTCTTTAGCCTGAGATTCCTCAACAAGCTGCTCTGTGAAAACATAAGCACCTGTCTTAGGAGATCTTTCCATGCGGATGCACTTAACCATGCTCTTAGCACCGGCTTTAGCTGCGAATGTAGCGACGGCTTTCTTTGCCATATTCTATATCCTCCTAAAATTATTTGATTTCACGATGAACAGTGACTCTCTTGAGGAATGGGTTATATTTCCTTCTTTCGAGACGCTCTGTCGTATTCTTCTTGTTCTTGGTGGTTACATAACGAGAAATTCCCGGTACACCACTTGCTTTCTGTTCTGTGCACTCAAGGATGACCTGCACCCTGTTGCCTTTTGCTTTCTTTGCCATAATTTCAAAAACTAAACAAGGTTAACGTATCCTTTCTTCTGAGCCTGGCGGACAGTAGCCTCCAGACCATTCTTTTCAATGATTCTCATTCCCTTGCAAGATACTTTCAAGGTAATGAATCTCTGCTCCTCCTCGCTCCAGAAACGCTTGTTCTTGAGGTTTACGGAGAAGTCACGCTTGGTGCGCAATTTGGAATGGGCAACATTGTTACCTTTCATTCTCTTTCTTCCGGTTATTTGACAAACCTTTGCCATAATTGTATTCTTTTATTTATTAATTATCTTTTACCAGTTTGAGGAAGCGATTCCATCTGATGCTCTTAGGGAAGCGTTCCTCAGCATCTGTCGAGAGCCATATAAGCACCGGTTTACCCACGATGTGGTCTTCCGGAACAAAACCCCAATACCTTGAATCCAAGGAATTGTGCCTGTTGTCTCCCATCATAAAGTAGTAATCCTGTTTGAAGGTGTATTCTCCGGCTGCAAGTGCTTCCTTGACGGAGGAGTGTTCATAAACTCCTATGATCCTCTCGTAAAGAGGCAGGTTTTCAGAAGTCAACTTGACGGTGACACCTTTCTTAGGAATCCAGATAGGACCGAACTCATCCCGACTCCAGGTGAAATTCTCCGCAAATGGGAAAATATCCCTATAATCGCGCTGGCTTTCTTCGAAATGGGAACTGAACTGCACTCCAGGATATACTTCCTGCTTTTCTCCATTCACCCAGACAAGCCCCTTTTTCACCTGAAGAGTGTCACCGGCCACGGCTACACATCTTTTCACGTAATGGTCCACCTTGTCTGCAGGACGTGCGATTACCGGTCCCAATTTGGAAATGACCGTCTTCTTGTCATAATAACGGCAGAGGGCGTAATAGTCATCGGCCGGAGCTTTGCGAAGAACGGTATCTCCGTGAGGAAATCCGAACACCACTATATCACCTTTCTCCACTTCCCTGAAACCTTTCAGTCTGCGATAGTCATTCTGAATGGCCTTGGAGTAGGACTCTTTTCCAAATACCGTGTTATGTGTAAATGGAAGAGTCAGAGGAGTCTGAGGCAATCTTGGTCCATAAGTCAATTTGCTTACAAAGAGATGGTCTCCCGTAAAGAGAGTATTCTCCATCGAAGAGGAAGGAATCTTGAAAGCCTGGAACCAGAAGGTGTTGATAAGGGTAACTACGATCACTGCGAAGATGATGGCATCGAGCCAGTCATTCCATGCAGAATGCTTCTCCCCCTCCTTATATCTTTTCTTCCAGAAATTCCAATGGACCTTGCGTGTGATAAAAATGTCAAATATCACTGCCAGGCCAATGAGGAACCAATAATTTCCAAGCCAAATCACCCACGCGACATAGAGCAAAGCCCAGAAAATGAACTTTGTCCACTTGTTATGGATGAATTCCTTCAGGCTCACGACTCAAACTATTTAACTGACTTAACGATAGCTTCGAATGCCTGTGGATTGTTCATGGCCAGGTCGGCAAGAACCTTACGGTTAAGACCGATTCCGTTTTTGGCGAGAGCGCCCATAAACTGAGAATATGTCAAACCGTACTGACGTACAGCTGCATTAATTCTCTGAATCCAAAGTGCGCGGAAATTGCGCTTCTTGGCTCTACGATCACGGTAAGCATAGGTAAGTCCTTTCTCGTAGGTGTTCTTTGCTACCGTCCATACATTCCTTCTTGCGAGGAAATTACCGCGTGTTCTCTTAAGAATCTTCTTGCGGCGTGCCCTTGAGGCAACTGAATTCACTGATCTTGGCATAATTCAATACTTTTTTTAGAGAACCAACATTTCTTTCACTCTCTTGAGATCAGCATCGTGAACCAATGCGAAATGATCAAGATTTCTTTTTTGCTTTTTGGTCTTCTTCGTGAGGATGTGGCTGTGGTAAGCGTGCTTCCTCTTAATCTTGCCCGACCCGGTAAGCGTAAAACGCTTTTTAGCACCGGAATTGGATTTAAGCTTTGCCATTGTGTAAAAATGTTTAATTAATAATTGTTTATAATACTGTCCGTATCTCTACGGCTATTTTTTCTTTAAAGGTGCGAGCATCATGGTCATTCTCTTTCCTTCGAGAACAGGCATATTCTCAGCGCGTCCGTAGGCTTCAAGTTCCACCGCGAAACGTAAAAGCTGTTTTTCTCCCTGATCTGCGAACATTATGGAACGTCCACGGAAGAATATGGTAGCCTTGACCTTAGAGCCCTCCTGCAGGAACTCCTGTGCGTGCTTGAGTTTGAACTGGAAGTCGTGCTCATCAGTGTTAGGGCCGAAACGAATCTCTTTAACCACTATCTTAGCGGCGTTGGATTTCATCTCCTTGGCCTTTTTCTTCTGTTGATAGACATACTTCTCGTAGTCCATTATCTTGCACACAGGTGGATCTGCCTTGGCACTAATCTCCACAAGGTCAAGTTCTAGGTCATCTGCAAGTCGGATCGCCTTCGAAAGAGGATAGATTCCCTGTTCTGGAATGTTATCCCCTACGAGACGAACCTGAGGAGCAGTTATCTCCTCGTTAATGCGAAGCTCAAACTCGTCTTTCTGCTGACGGGTATCCGGTCTGCGCTGTGGACGTGGTCCGGATGGCTTTGGTCTGTAAGGTCCTGGCATTAAGCTAATTCTTCAGCAATCGCTGATTTAATGTATTCTACAAATTGTTCTGCACTCATAGAGCCCTGATCGACA
>JBJEBS010000005.1:0-4544 GCA_051870275.1 Candidatus Cryptobacteroides sp. | reverse complement strand
CTATAGGCCAATGCAAACAGCTCCCTGCGATCTTCAAAAGCCTGGACTGCGAGACGATAGGCTTGAACACGGCCGTAGTGCTGCCGGACGAGAGCCTGCTCATCCCTTGCCTGAACTCCATTCCTCCGGAGATAAAGGAAGTGAACGTAACGATGGGCTACCCTATCTCAGGCAGCATCATCTTCTCCCTCATGGACGAGATTTTCGATATGCAGTTACACCTGAGAGTAAATCAGAAGACTTCAGAGTATCTGTTCTATCACAAGCAAAGTTTCGACATACTCTCTAATCCTCTGCTGGGAAGTATCCTGACTGAAGAGGAAAAAGACGTTGCTAAAAACCTGAAACTCAGCTTGAAACACTATCTTGGAGAGAAAGATTTTCCAGAGGAAGGCATCCTCAGGCTCATCTTCCAGCCGATAGTGAAAGACACACAGAGTGCCGACAAAAACCAGATAAGACAGATCTGCGAATACCTGAAAGATATAATAGTGGACCTGAGCCACAGGCTCCTGGCCCAGGGAAAGGAATCAGTAGAGCTCGACTTCGCCCGCGACATATACCTGGCCATAGAGAGTCTGGAGAAATACGAGCTGGAATTGCTAGCTGCCAATTTTTATAAACTCCTGGGCAGACTGCTGCGCCGAGCCTCAGTGCCTTTCAAGGGCGAACCGCTGCAGGGACTTCAGATAATGGGGCCTCTGGAGACCAGAGCCCTGGACTTCGAGAATGTAATCATCCTGAGCTGTAACGAGGGGGTATTTCCTAGACGCAATGTCGGCGAGTCCTTCATCCCGCCTGAGTTGAGACGCATCTTCGAACTGCCGACCTACGAGAATCAGGACGCCCTCTGGGCCTATTATTTCTACAGACTCATCCAAAGAGCTGAGAAAGTGTGGATGGTATTCGGAAGCAACACCCAGCAGAAGATGAAAAGCAGCGAAGAGAGCCGTTTTATCAAACAACTGGAGATGCATTTCCAATTGAAGGTAAACAGATTCGTGGCCAAATCCCCTATCTCCGAACTTGAGGACCAAAGAGCCATTAAAAAGACCAAAGACCATCTGGTGATTCTAAAGGAACAGAATCTCTCCGCATCTGCCCTACAGAATTACCTGAGCTGCCCCGCCAAGCTCTATTACTCCAAGGTAGAAGGACTGAGCAAGGCTCAGGAAGTCAGCGAATACCTGGATAAGGGAAAGATAGGAGATGTAGTACACTCGGTGATGCGCGAACTGTATAACAGGAAGGATAAACTTATCAGCCGAAGCTACATTAAGCAGCTTCTTAAATCCAAATCCTTCGAGCCTCTCATAGACGCTAAAATCCTTGAGAGTTTGAAATCCCCTGAGATAAAAGGCCGTAATCTACTATATAAGAATCTGATATCCCGCTACATAAGCCAGATCTTGAGAACCGATCTCAAACTTCTGGAAACAAAGGGAAAGGAAGAGTTCAAGATAATAGGTCTGGAGCAGTTCGTGGAGAAAAAGATAGATAGTTTCCGTTTCGTGGGATTCCTCGACAGGATAGACAGTTTCGAGGACGATATCATCAGGGTGGTGGACTACAAGACCGGAGCCGTCAAGGACGAGGACATAGACATCAACTATGACAACGCCCAGACAGTGGCCGAAAATGTCTTCGGAGATGATGACAGCAAGAGACCGAAGATAGCCCTGCAGCTCTACCTATACGACTCCTTCATTATGGACAAATACCCTCAGAAGAACATCGTGAATGTCATCTATCAGACTACCAAGCTGTTCAGTGACAGTCTTTTGGAAAAAGATGTCTGCACTGACTTCTTCGATTATATGGATTCCGGTCTTAAACACTGCCTTGAGGAAATCCAAGACCTTAAGCAGCCTTGGACCAAGACCGATAATGTCAGAATATGCGAATGGTGTGACTTTAAAAATATCTGTGGGCGATGATAGACCTGTATAAAGCATCTGCCGGCTCCGGCAAGACATATACCCTTTCCAAAACTTATCTGGAACTGCTCCTGGGAGACAAGAACCCTTCCTCCTACCGGAACATCCTGGCCGTGACCTTTACCAACAAGGCCACTGAAGAGATGAAAGAGAGGATCTTAAGGGACCTCTTCGAGAAGAGCCAGACTGATTCCAGGGCCAAGGACATCCTTATCAGGATGCTCCACGACTACAGCGCATTCTCCATAAGCACCATAGACAGTTTCTTCCAGCAGGCTCTGAGGGCTTTCTCCAGGGAGATAGCCCACAGCAGCGAATACCAGATAGAATTGGACAGAAACAGCCTGGTTCACGAGGCCATGGACAGGCTCCTGGACGATATGACCGAGGAGCAGACCAAGCTCCTGAACTGGTTCAGCACGCAGATAGACGAATCCTTGCAGAACGGAGAAGCGGCGGATGTGGAGAGCAGGCTGTACGAAATCGGCGAAGAGTTCGTGCAGGTCGAAGGAAAATTGGCATACAATAAAGAGAATCTGAATGAGCTGAAGCAGAAATGCAAGGATATCATAGTCCGTTTTCATAAGGACGTGCAGGAGGTGGCGGAGGCAACGGATACGAGTGGATGGAGGGCGCAGCCGAAAAAATACATCTTGAGATACAAGCGGGAGTTCAAATACAGGGACGAGGTTCCTGCGGCGAGCATCAATTTTCTGGCTCAGGGAGAGGGGGAAATCGTGGACCTGCTGGATTACAGAGGCAAGAGATGGAAACAGTACGCTACTGCTAAAATAATTGAGAAACTGCTGTTTACGCTTGGCCTTGCCCAGGAATTCTACAAGAAATACGAGGAAGTGAAACAGGAGCGTTCGGTGATAAGCATAGACGAATCGACCTATCTGCTGAAGGATATCATAGACGGGAGCGACGCCCCTTTCGTGTACGAGAAACTGGGAGTGAGATATCAGCATTTTCTGCTGGACGAGTTCCAGGACACTTCCGTGGTGCAGTGGGAGAATTTCAGGCCTTTGATGGCCAATTCCCTTTCCGCAGGCTATAAGAACATCATAGTCGGGGATATCAAACAGAGTATCTACCGTTTCAGAAATTCGGATTGGAAACTGCTGGCGAAGAAAGTGGGAGAAGATTTCCCGGGGGCTATAGCTGAGAGGCCTTTGACGGAGAACTGGAGGAGTTGTGCCGAGATAGTGAATTTCAACAATTCATTTTTCACCAAGGCGGCGGAGTTTCTGGGCAAGAGTGAGATCTATAAGGATGTAGTTCAGACAGTTAGAAAAGAGGATAAACAGAGGGGCTATATCACGGTAGATTATTGTGAGGAGCAGTTGGAAGAATGCTACGATTATGTGCTCGAAGCCATCGGCCGAGGAGCCAAGCCTTCGGATATCTGCATCCTGGTCAGAGGAAGGAACGAAGGCAGCAAGGTAGCCCAGAAACTTCTGGAGAACAATATATCCGTAATCTCTGACGATTCCCTTAGGCTGAAGTCTTCCCTTCTGATCAGAAAAGTGGTGGCCCTGCTTTACTGTATGATCTCCGAGGATAATTCCATAGAGAAATATCTTGCTAGAAGTATCGATGTCGATCTGAAATACGAATATCATTCCCTGGTAGATCTCTGTGAGTACCTGTTCAGGACTTTGAGGGAGAATAACGAGAAAGATTTCGACAGTCAAACCCTTTTCGTACAGAGTTTTATGGACGATGTCCTGAATTTCACCCAGACTAAGGGAAATGACCTGCACCAGTTCCTGAAACACTGGGAGGAGAGCGACATCCTGGTCAGTTCACCAGACGACCCTTATGCAGTAAGGATTATGACCATACACAAATCCAAGGGTCTGTCCGCCCCCGTCATCATCTTCCCATTTGCCGAGAAGGTAGGACTTTACAGGGCTCAGACCAAATGGTGTGTGCTGGATGATCCTCAGGCGATGGGAGAGGGATTCGATATCCCTTACCCTATCAATCTGGAAGACAAATGTGCCCTGACTTATTTCGAGAAATCCTATAAAGAAGAGAGGGATCTGCAGATAGTGGATAACCTGAACCTCTTCTATGTCTGCTGTACGAGAGCTGAAAAGGAGATGCATATCATAGCTAAACCTGTCCCCAAGACTCTCTTGGACAGAGGCGAGCCGAAGGATATGTCCCAATTGCTCTTCGTCTGCCTGCTCTTGAACAGCCAGCTCGCACACTATAGCCAGGGGAAGCCATACGATTTCCATCTACAGGAAAAGAAGAAATCTGTAATCCAGGCTTTTCCTGCCAAATATCAGTCCTTCCCTATGAATCCGGAAGAGAACCCGAAGAGATTTGTGGCTTCTACCGAGGCCTGGGACTTTTTCGGCAGCGAGGGAATTGCTAACAGCAGGCGTCTGAACGGAATACGGCTTCACAAACTTCTCTCCATGATAGAGAGTCTGAAGGATATGGACAGGGTGCTCTCTGATGCAAGTGCAGAAGAAAAAGAGTTCCTGAAGTCTGCGATTTTATCTCATAGAGAATGGTTCAGTGAAGATCTGAAATGCCTTAACGAGGCAAGTATCATTAACAGTTTCGGCGAGTTCCAAAGACCTGACAGGG
>JBJEBS010000004.1:0-4597 GCA_051870275.1 Candidatus Cryptobacteroides sp. | reverse complement strand
TGTCGATGCTATAGCATCTCCGTACAGAGGTTGTTTCGCACATGCGAAACTTTTAATAATAATTATAAAGTTTTAAGTGATGCTTCCAAGGCCTGGATGCGGGCAAGTGCGTCCGCTTCCTTCTTTCTTTCCAAAGCCACTACTTTTTCCGGTGCGTGAGCTACGAAAGAATCATTAGAGAGTTTCTTCTGCACTCCTGCGAGGAAGCCTCTCTGATGTTCCAGTTCTGCCAATATCTTAGTCCTCTCCTCCTCTGCATCCACAAAACCTTCGAGCGGGATGCACAGTCCTATGGTGCCTACGATGAAGGAAACTGAGCTACCTTCGTACTTGGACTGCAGAAGCTCAGAAAGATTGGCCGATTTCAGAAGGACTGTCTTAAGTTCTTCTCTTATCTCGCCTTCGTAGAAGAGTCTGAGACTCTCCTTAGGAGATATCTGCTTCTGGGCTCTTACTGACCTGACTCCGACTATGATTTCCTGGAGCTGAGCGAAATCCTCGAGGAATTTCTCATCGTATGGACCAGCTACAGGAGTTCTCTCGAACATAATGGTCTGGCCTTCCCTCCTTGGGCTCATGTTCTGCCAGAGTTCCTCGGTAATGAAAGGCATAATAGGATGTATCATCTTCAGGAGTTTCTCGAAGAAGTCCAAAGTGCTTTCATATGTCCTTCCATCGATAGCCTGACCAAAACTTGGTTTGACAAGTTCCAGATACCAGGCACAGAACTGATCCCAGAACAACTTGTAGATAGTCATAAGCGCATCGGAGATGCGGAACTTGGCATAATGATCTTCGACCTGCTCTATGGTCTTGGAAAGCAGATGATCAAACCACTTGACGGCCACCATGTTAGCATCGCTCTGCTCAGCCTTTTCGTCCACGCTCCAGCCACTAATAAGCCTGAAGGCGTTCCATATCTTGCCACAGAAGTTGCGGCCCTGTTCTATCTGGGATTCGTCGTACAGAATGTCGCTTCCGGCTGAAGAGCAGAGCAGCATGCCGAGCCTTACGGCATCAGCGCCGTACTTGTCGATGAGGTCCAAAGGATTAGGACTGTTACCCAGGGTCTTGCTCATCTTGCGGCCGAGCTTGTCACGTACGATTCCGGTGAAGTACACATTTCTGAAAGGCACGTCTCCCATAAACTCTCCTCCGGCCATTATCATCCTGGCTACCCAGAAGAAGATGATGTCCGGACCTGTAACGAGGTCATTGGTAGGATAATAGTATGCAAGGTCGGCATTAGGCTTATGCTCTGGGTTTCCAGGCATCTGAGGGTCGAATACGGAGATAGGCCAAAGCCAACTGCTGAACCAGGTATCCAGCACATCCTCGTCCTGTCTGAGGTCCTCTGCCTTGACGGAAGGATCAAGAGTCTGGGCAGCTGCGAGAGCCTTCTCGAAGCTGTTCTCCACTACATAGGAGCCGTCCGGAAGATAATAAGCAGGAATTCTCTGTCCCCACCATAGCTGACGGCTGATGCACCAGTCGCGGGCATTTTCCATCCAATGGCGATAGGTATTACGGTATTTGTCAGGGATGAATTTAATGAGCCCGTCTTCCACCTTGGCCAAGGCTGCAGGGGCCAATTCTTCCATCTTCAGGAACCATTGTGCGCTGAGCTTAGGCTCGATTACGGCGTTAGTACGCTCGGAATAGCCTACTGGAGAGGTATAATCCTCTATCTTCTCTATGTTCCCTGCCTCCTGAAGCATCTTGACTATCTTCTCACGAGCCACGAAACGGTCTTCGCCCACCAATATCTGAGCATCTTCGTTAAGACAGCCGTTCTCATCTATGATATCGAGGATAGGAAGATTATGACGCAGTCCGATCTCGTAGTCGTTAGCATCATGAGCCGGTGTCACCTTGAGGCAACCGGTTCCGAAATCCATCTCCACATACTCGTCCTCTATGATAGGTATCTCTTTGTTAATAAGAGGAATAAGCACTTTCTTGCCGCGCATCCAGTGATGTCTTTCATCCTTAGGATTGACACAGATGGCAGCATCTGCCATGATGGTCTCCGGACGGGTGGTGGCCACTACTATGTATCTGTCGGTAGGATGCCCTTCTCCATCGGAGATAAAATATCTCATATGGTAGAAGTGGCTCTGGGTGTCCCTGTGGATAACTTCGTCATCGGATACTGCAGTATGTCCTACAGGATCCCAGTTCACCATACGGACTCCTCTGTAGATCCAACCCTTCTTGTAGAAATAGACGAAGGTGTTGATTACAGCTTCGTTAAGTTCAGGTTCCATGGTGAAACGGGTTCGGTCCCAGTCGCAGGATGCACCGAGTTTACGAAGTTGCTGCAGGATGATGCCCCCATGCTCTTCCTTCCATTCCCAGGCATATTTGAGGAATTCCTCACGGCTGAGATCTTCTTTCTTGATGCCCATATCCTTGAGTTTGGCTACCACCTTATTCTCGGTGGCTATGCTGGCGTGGTCGGTTCCTGGCACCCAGCAGGCGTTCTTGCCGTCCATTCTGGCCTTGCGGATGAGAACATCGTTAAGAGTATTGTTAAGGACGTGGCCCATATGCAGGATTCCGGTCACATTTGGTGGCGGTATCACTATAGTATAGGGCTCCCTGTTATCGGGTTCTGAATGAAAAAACTTGTATTTGAGCCAATAGGCGTACCACTTGTCCTCCACCTCGGAAGGATTATATTTCTTAGATAATTCCATAGCGCACAAAAATACGGAATTTTAGTAACTTTGTAAAATGATTTTTATAATAAAAACGATTTAACGATATGGAAGAGAAAGAAAAAGGCTTCAGCCTCGAATTGGATCCTGAGATCGCAGGAGGAAAATATTCAAATCTGGCTTTACTCAGCCACTCCGCTACGGAATTTTATCTCGATTTTGCACAAATGGCCCCAGGCTTTAACAAGGCCAAGGTATGCAGTCGGGTCATAATGCATCCTGAGCATGCAAAAAGATTTCTGATCGCATTGAAAGACAATGTCGCCAAATATGAAGCCCAGTTCGGTCCTATCAATTTCACCCAGCAAGGCAGGTCTGCTGGAGCCACTATCAATCTTTCCGATTTGATGGGAGGGAACAATGGTTCAAGATCATAAAATTATTCTGGGCAGCGGCTCGCCCAGAAGGAAAGAACTTCTGGGCGCCCTGGACTTGGACTTCACGGTAGATAGCAGAACCGGTTTCGAGGAACATTACCCCGAAGACATGTCCTCCGACGAAGTGCCATTGTACCTCGCCGAAGGAAAATCGCTGGGCTTCCATAGGGAATTGGCAGATAATGAGATTCTTATCACTGCAGATACGGTGGTGATAGTGGATGGCAGGGTGTTGGGAAAGCCGCATTCCAGGGAAGAGGCACAGGCTATGCTCCGAAGCCTTTCGGGCAGATGCCACGAGGTGCTGACCGGAGTGGTGCTCAGAAGCAGGAATAAGAAAAAGTCCTTCACCGACAGCACCAAAGTATGCTTTGCTCCTTTAAGTGAGAGTGAAATTAGCTATTATATAGACAAATACAGACCAATGGACAAAGCCGGAGCCTATGGGATACAGGAGTGGATAGGTTTTGCCGCCATCAGCTCCATAGAAGGCTCCTTTTATAATGTAATGGGCTTGCCAGTGCATAGAATCTATCAGGAATTAAAGGACTTCTGATGAACTCTTTCTCTCGTTTTCCCTATCCTTTCAGATATGTGCCCCATCCTCAGATAATCGATGAGGCAGAGAAATTTATCTTAGAGATTAAATCCAAGCCTTCACTTCGGACCATGTTTCAGGAAGGGAAGATGCTCGGTATTATGATATGCGAGAACGAGGAAGGAGAAAAGGTGATTCTGAAAGCATTTTCCGGCCTGGTTAAGGGCCGTAGCCGGATAGAGGGTTTCGTTCCACCCATTTTCGACACCATTTCGATGCCTGAATTATGGTCTCATAATCTCAGTCCTGGGGAATCCGCTGCACTACAAGCGAAACTCTTTGATTCCTACATAGTTCTGAATGCCAGAGGAGAGAGGCTTTCCATAAGGGAAGTATTCGAAAGAAAAGGCCTGGTTCCGCCTGGAGGGACAGGAGAATGTGCAGCCCCCAAGCTCTTGAATTATGCTTATCTGAATAATCTTCACCCTCTGTCTTTCGGAGAATTCTGGTTCGGAGACTCCCCTCTCAGTGGAGAAGTGAGAGAAGAAGGCAGGTTCTATCCTTCCTGCACGGGCAAATGCGGCCCTCTGCTCAGCTATATGCTGGAAGGGCTGGATGTGGAAGACAATCCCCTGCAGAGAGTTCCTCAAATTAAAGATATCGAGATTATTTATGAGGATGAAGACATTCTTGTGGCCAATAAGCCTTCGGGCATGCTCTGTGCCCCTGGCCTTACTGGCACCCCATCTCTTCAGGAGATACTCTCCGAGCGCAAAGGGACTTTGTATTCTTGTCACAGGCTGGATATGGATACCAGCGGTCTAATTCTCTATGCCCGTAATCCTGAGAGTCAGGTGAATATGCAGAGGCAATTCTCCCAAAGAGAAGTTCAAAAGAGCTATATAGCCCATCTGTGCAGCGGGAAAAAGCCTTGGAGGGGTAAGAAAAAGGGCACCATAGCC
>JBJEBS010000003.1:0-17496 GCA_051870275.1 Candidatus Cryptobacteroides sp. | reverse complement strand
AGATGCTGACCTGAGCATCGCAGCTGACAGTACTACAGCTACGGCCACATTTAAGAATGTGGATAGGGGTGCCTGCACTCTGTATATCGTGGCTAATCTGCCGGAGGGGAGTACTCTTCCTGAGTCATATCCTGTGGGTTCAAACATTGGCGAAGCGTTTCTGAAGTATGTGCTTCCGGAGGTGGTGGATAAACTTCCGCCATACGATGAGGCCAACTCTGCCATAGGTATGCCACTTTCCACTTCTGTGAGCCTGTCGGTGGGTGCCGGAACTAACAGGGTGAGTGCCGAAGTGGTCCGCTGCTGTGCGAAGATTACACTTAAGATTCGAAACAATACTCTGGAGAATACTATTATCTTGAAGGATTTGGCCTTTAGCAACTGTAATCCTAACAAAGGCTATCTGTTCCAGCAGAGTGATTATTCTATTCCGGGTGATACCAAGTTCGGGCCGTTTAAGGATTTTAGCTTGACTAAGGGAGAACCTACGGAGAAGCATATAGTTCATGGTGAAGAAGAGATTTATCTTCAGCAGTATATGTACGAGAACATTAATGCCGGGGCTGATACTCTGGGCTTTTATATCTCGGGAGCGCTGTTTCCGGATAATGTTACG
This sequence comes from Candidatus Cryptobacteroides sp., assembly GCA_051870275.1. GTDB lineage: Bacteria > Bacteroidota > Bacteroidia > Bacteroidales > UBA932 > Cryptobacteroides. The sequence continues at coordinate 16,880 of JBJEBS010000003.1, read as the reverse complement.
TCGGGAATATTTAAAGATGTGCAAATTACAACAGGAGGGTATTCATTAGAGTCTGATGTTACTGTTCAAACGACAGAAACAAATACTTTATATTTGATTGCGTCAGGTAATTATTTCCTGTATAATGATACTAACAATGAAGTAAAGGCCGTATTAACATCATTTGATGAATTGTTGAAATTGGATGAAGATGAACTTAAAAGATATTTATGGACTTTTTCTGCAGATGGTACTAGTAGTACAAAAACATCTAATACGAGAATAATCAATAATTCTTCAGGCTTTAATCTGTCAATTAATTCTAGCATTACTTTGGAAAAATCCAATGTGACTTTACAAAGATCTGCTTTTTCAAGCATTAATAATGGTTTTACTCTCAAAAATAAGAACCAGTTTTATTATTTGTCTGTTTCTTCGGGAACAATCACGTCTGTTTCTTCATCAGTTTTAGCAAGCTATTTTCAATTATATAAGGTTAAGTATGAAACTCCGGTTACAACTACCGAAGAGAAACTTGTCGCCACAGACGGCTCCGCTGCCGAAGTGTACTTCGACAAGACTATATCCTCGCTGAACTATATTAACAAGTACGGTATTCCTGTACCTTTGGAGCAGATTTACCGTAATCAGGATGTGCAGATAGTGGTGAACATTCATTATAATCCTAATTCCGGAGTACTTTATTTCGAGACAAGTGACTGGGTTGAGGAAGATAAAAACGATACTACATTCGATTGATTATGAAACGATATATTAAACTCATACTCTTTTCCGTCGCAGCACTGCTGCTGGGGGGATGCTTGGTGGAAGATGAGATTGGCATATATAATAAGGGCCTCGAAGAGGGCGAGGGCTGGCTTTATATGAGCTTCGGGGCGCAGGATGCCGTGCAGATAAGCACTAAGGCTACGCTGGGTTATGCCTCGGAGAACCAGATACTTAACGTGTATGTGTTCATCTTTGATGAAACTGGAAAGAAGGTGTATGGGAATTGGCTTCAAAGTGAGGACAGGCTGGATTCGGAAAATGCAGTGAAGACATCCATTCTGGATAAGAGCTGGTATGTGGCTAACAGTTCTACTAAGGGAACTCCGAGTCAGGGTTGTCTGAAGGTGAAGGTACCGAACGGGGAGAATATGAAGGTGTACCTGATTACGAATCTGAATGCCGATATGGTGAAGATTTCTTCTGACCTGCTGGCTTCTTCGGTGAATAAGGAGTCTGATCTGCTGGATTTTAAGCTGCAGCTTAACCAATACACTGTGAGTCGTAATGCTTATTTTCCGATGAGCGGCTCGCAGAGCGGAATCAAGATAGATGGAGAGAATTTGAACCAATCTCATGAGTTGAAATTAAATCGTCTCGATGCCAAGATCAAATTCAAGTTCGTGACTGGAAAGCGGCCGGATGAAAATGGGCAGGTGGCGACTTCTTTCCAGGCACTGCAGTGGAAGGTGGTGAATGTCCCTGTGACGGCCAATGTGATAGAGCAGAGTGAAGATGCTTATATGGCTCGTTCTTTTGATACGGAGGCGGACTATGCCGAGGCGGCCCAGTATTTCTTCGATACGGATTGGGTTAACTATGAGCAGGCGGAGACTTCTTCGGATATGTCTTTCTCCTTTTATATGATGGAGAACAGGCAGGAACCGAAAAATTCCGGTTTTGGCTCGTATAACGACAGGAGCCGTCAGCTGAAAACGCCTGCGGGATTGAATTCTTCTGTGCACGTGGACTATGTGGACAAGCGAGGGAAGAATGTGAGCAAGGATATCAAGCAGTTTGTGAATGCCAATGATTTTTCTACTTATGTCCTTGTGGAAGGGCGTGTGGATATGGATCTTCACGATGATGACCAGGGTAAGGTTTTAGGCGCTGATGTGACTTATCTGATTCACCTGGGAAATTGGAACGCTGTTATCGCTAATGGGGAAGGGGAGCACTATGACGATGATATTTATGATCCGGTTAATAATTTCAACATTGAGCGTAATCATTCCTATACCTATACAGTGACTATCAATTCTGTGAACAATATCCGAGTGGAGGTGGAAGAGGGGAATACTGAGAACCAGCCTGGTGCAAGTGGCCTGGTAACCATAGCCAAGGAGGAGATCGCGGTCTGCGATGCCCATTATGTCTCCAAGACTATGACTTTCCATGCCGGCAATTTCGTCGAGGTGGGAATGGATGGCTCCATGACTGATGTGTCTTCTTCACTTACATGGAAGGTCAGGACACCTTTCTGTAATGGCTCGCCGAGAGTGGAGAACGGAATCGATATTCCTGAGGGCTTGGACTACAAGTGGGTACACTTCCGTCTGAACAAGAAGGCTGCTGACGGTTCTTATTATTCAGACCAGAGGCGTAAATATACTATTCGTCCTTTCGCCTATTCTGAGGTGTACAGGGATGAGACTGATAATAAGGAAGATGACGGAAGCGCCGGTCTGGCTGGATATCATAACGACGGAGTTATGGATATCATAGACCTGGTTAAGTATATAAAGGAACAGTCCAAACTATATGTGGAATATAACAATTCCGGTGGCTCCGGTACTTATACCGGTGACTTTGATAACGGACTTGTCAATGGAGTGGCTGACCCTGAAGGTCCGAAGATCTGTGTGACCGCCTTCGTGGATGAGTACTATTATGAGGAGCATCCTCTTACCGGAGTTAAGAGTCAGACCCTCTGGAAGCAGTTTGTGAACAAGGCGGACAGGACTATGCATATCCTCTGCGACTCTAATGTGAGTGCGGATCTGGAGTCGAGTTCGACCGGCTCGGTTATTACCATCCAGCAGCATAGTATCCAGTCTTTCTTTAATACAGATGAGGAAGAGACTGCCTTGCTGACGGCTTGGGGACTGGAGCATACGGATGAGTTTCCTGACATATGGCAATGGGGAGATGATTCCTCCGCCGGTAATACCGATCTCTTTAACGGTATGCTGAATACTTGTAAACTCTGGAGCCTGTGTGATGCTTCTTCCACTACTTTCAATACCGGTATCGCCTGGGCCGACTATATGGATATAGAGGTGAACAACGATACTCCTCAGCTTCTGGAAGACGGAACACATAACAAGTTGAGGTATTCTTGTATGACTAGAAACCGGGACAATAACGGTGACGGTAAGATCGATAGGGATGAGGTGCGTTGGTATACCGCTTCCATCCGCCAGCTTATCGGTATCTATGTGGGAGAAGGTGTGATTTCACCTACTTCGCGTCTGTATAACAGAACTCCGGAACAGAGAATCAGTAAAGTTGCAGAGGATTGGATGCAGCACGTGGTATCTTCCTCATATAATGGCGGTGAGACTCTGGTGTGGGCTGAGGAAGGTATATCTACCGGTCCTTACGGGCTTTATAATCAGGAAGGTGCACTGGTGGAGATGTCCGTGCGTTGTGTAAGGAATATGGGTATGGAGGTGGATCACAGCTTGGAAGATCTGCCTCAGGATTATGTGCAGAAGGAGTTGAATCCGGATAACGGGGCTACGGTTTATAATTTGGGATTTGTGAACAAGGCTAGCCTAAGGGATTATTCTTCCATGGAGCTTCCTTTGCACCTGGAAAATGAGAAGGAGAATTATCTGTATGCAAAGTTTGAAGTGGCTACCACTTTCAAGACTTATGATGCCGCTGCATTCAATACCTTTAACAATAATATCACTACCGCCATATCTGCCGGTGGCTCAAACCCATACTGTCCGGAGGGGTACCGCACTCCGAACCAGAGGGAGATGGCCATCATGGCTTACAACAAACTCTACGACGGTAGTGAATTCAATTACTATAACGGCAGCAGTCAGGGTTATATGATGTGCCGCACTGGATTCTCCTTCGGCGCTTTGGGTCTTAACACTGTGGATAGTAAATATGGCTATTGTTATGCCAATGGTATTATCACCTTGCAGACAAGTGCCACAGCTACTACGACCCGCTGTGTACGAGATATCCGAGTGGATTAAGGCTTACTCCGCGAAGGTCTCGACCAGGGCGAGAACCCGCGCCCTGTTCTCCTCGATGGTAGGAGCATCGGCTACGACCTCGTAGTATTTGCCCTGCTTGGAGTAGTACTCGATAAGCGGCTCGGTCTGGGCGTGATAAGTCCTGATACGGTTGTTGATGGTCTCCTCGGAGGCATCGTCGGCACGGCCTTCTATGGCTGCTCTGTGGGAGATACGCTCCTTGACCAACTCGTCAGAGATCATAAGGGAGATTACTCCGTCCACCTGGGCGCCGCGCTCGGCGAGAATCTTGTCCAGGTCTTCTGCCTGACCAAGGGTACGAGGGAAACCGTCCAGAAGGAAGCCGTTAACTCCTTTTACACTGTCGAACTGGGCTGCAATCATCTTCTCCACTACCTCGTCAGGAACCAGACTGCCTTTGTCTATCAATGCTTTAGCCTCAAGGCCAAGCTGAGTTCCAGCTGCAATCTCTGCGCGGAGCAACTCGCCTGTGGACAGGTGGCAGAGATTATACTTTTCGCGAATAGCGACTGCGTGGGTGCCTTTGCCCGCTCCCGGAGGGCCGAACATAATGTAGTACTTCATATTAATTGTTTATAACATAAATGTCTTTAAGGTTTCTACCTAACTGGTCATAATCCAGGCCGAAACCCACTATAAATCTGGCAGGAATCTCCATCCCCACATAATCCAGTTTGAAATCCTGCTTATATACCTCAGGCTTCAGCAGCATGGTGCACACCTCCACTTTCGCCGCTCCCTTTTCTCTCAGCAGATTCTGCAGGTAGGCGATAGTGTTGCCTGTATCCACTATGTCTTCACAGATAATGACATTACGACCTGTAATGTCGGCTTCAAGCCCGAGGGTTTCTCTCACAACTCCTTGAGACTGAGTCCCTTCGTAAGAGGAAAGTTTGATACTCATCAGCTCGCAGGGGAAATCCAGCCTTTTCATCAATTCGGCCGTGAACATTATGGCTCCGTTCAGAACGCAGAGCAGAATGGGTGCCTGCTCGTCTTTAGAGTGAGCTGCCTGAAGATTCTGCGCAAGCATATCGATGGCTTTTTCTATCTCTTCGTAGGAGATAAAAGGAACGAATACTTTGTCGTGTAGAGTTATGCTCTTCATTATCTTAATCCCTTTAGTCTTGCTGCCAGAGAACCGTTCATGGCCATCTTCATCATCTTCTGGGAGTTCTCGAACTGCTTTACCAGCTTGTTCACATCGTTCACGCTGGTTCCGGAACCGCCTGCGATGCGCCTGCGGCGAGATGCGTTCAGACATTCCGGATGCTCCCTCTCGTAAGGGGTCATGCTCTTGATGATGGCTTCCGTCCCCTTGAAGGCCTTGTCGTTATCTATATCTACGTCTTTGATGGCCTTGTCCATTCCTGGAATCATCCCCGCCAGATCCTTGATATCTCCCATTTTGCGGACTTGCTGGATCTGCTCGTAGAAATCGTTGAAATTGAACCTGCCTTTCGCGATCTTTTTCTTCATCTCGCGGGCCTGTTTCTCGTCGTACTGCTCCTGTGCCTTCTCCACCAAGGACACGACATCACCCATTCCCAGGATTCTGTCAGCTACACGCTGCGGGTGGAAGAGGTCCAATGCCTCCATCTTCTCCCCAGTGCTCACGAACTTTATCGGCTTGCCACTCACGGCTTTAACTGACAGCGCGGCACCTCCTCTGGTATCTCCGTCCATCTTCGTCAGCACCACTCCGTCGTAGTCGATAGCCTCGTTGAAAGCCTTGGCACTCAGCACCGCATCCTGACCCGTCATCGCATCCACTACGAAGAGGCTCTCGCTCGGGTTCACCGCCTTGTGCAGTGTCCTGATCTCCTTCATCAGTTCCTCATCCACTGCCAATCTACCTGCGGTATCGATTATCACCACGTTGAATCCCTCACTGCGCGCCTTATCTATCGCTGCCTTCGCCACCTTCACAGGGTCACTTTCCCCCTCCTGCGCGAACACCGGAATTCCTATTCCCTCTGCCAATGTCCGTAACTGGTCTATCGCTGCCGGTCTGAAGGTATCACAGGCTGCGAGCAGCACCCTGCTCCCTTTTTTCTTCAGATACAGTGCGAATTTGCCGCAGAAGGTGGTCTTACCCGAACCGTTCAGACCGGCCACCAGCACTACTGCAGGGCTGCCTTTCAGGTTCACTCCCACGTTTTCGCTGCCCATGAACTCGGCCAATTCGTCGTGCACGATCTTGACCATCATCTGCTGCGGTTTCACGGCCGTGAGTACGTTGGAGCCGATGGCCTTCTGCTTTACTCTGTCGCAGAAGTCCTTGGCTACTTTATAGCTTACGTCTGCATCCAGCAGGGCGCGACGCACCTCTTTAAGGGTCTCAGATATATTGATTTCGGTGATCTTGCCTTCACCTTTCAGATTCTTTAAGGAACGCTCCAGTTTCTCGCTGAGGTTTTCAAACATAACTTATCTCGATTAATCTCGCAAATTTAACAATTTTTCTTATATAAGCCAATTCCCTCTCCCGCTGCTGCCTGCAAATAAAAAAAGATGACCCGAGCCGTATGGCTTGGGTCATCCACATGTGTAACCAATTGTATAACTTATTTTGTGATGACCTTAGCCATTTCACAAACTTTGTTAGAGTAACCCCATTCGTTATCGTACCAGGCGCAAACCTTAACGAAAGTAGGATCGAGCTGGATACCAGCCTTCTCATCGAAGATGGAAGTGCGGGCATCGTTACGGAAGTCAGTAGAAACTACTGCCTCGTTAGTGTATCCGAGTACACCCTTGAGTTCACCCTCGGAAGCCTCTTTCATAGCCTCGCAGATCTCAGCGTAGGTAGCTGGCTTAGCAAGCTCGCAGGTGAGGTCAACGAATGAAACGTCTGAAGTAGGAACGCGGAGAGACATACCGGTAAGTTTTCCGTTAAGCTCAGGGAGAACCTTACCTACTGCCTTGGCAGCACCGGTAGATGAAGGGATGATGTTCTCGAGGATACCGCGACCACCGCGCCAGTCTTTCTTAGAAGGACCGTCAACGGTCTTCTGGGTAGCTGTAGCAGCGTGAACGGTAGTCATAAGACCACGAACGATACCGAATTTGTCATTCAGGACCTTAGAGATAGGTGCGAGACAGTTGGTGGTGCAAGATGCGTTAGAGATGATGGTCTGTCCGGCATAGGTGGTGTGGTTAACACCATATACGAACATAGGGGTAGCATCCTTGGAAGGAGCAGACATGATGACTTTCTTAGCACCTGCCTTGAGGTGAGCGGAAGCAAGCTCCTCTGTAAGGAAGAAACCAGTTGACTCTACGACTACATCTACATTGAGGGCACCCCAGGTGATTTGTGAAGGATCCTTCTCAGCGAATACCTGAATTCTGTTACCATCTACGATGAGGAAGTTCTCCTCAACCTTGATGTCATGCTTGAACTCACCGTGAACTGAGTCATACTTAAGCATGTAAGCGAGATAATCTGCATCGAGAAGGTCGTTGATACCAACTACCTGGATGTCGTTAGCAAAGTTTTCAACTGCTGCACGGAAGACCATACGTCCGATACGGCCAAATCCGTTAATACCAAGTCTAATCATTTTTTATAAGTATATAAATAAGTTTATCTTTTATGCCCCTTATCAAAGGGCGTGCAAAATTAAGAAATTCTTGAGAAAAAACAAAGTTTTAGTATTTTTGTATGATATCAGTAAAGGAAGGCTAATTTATGAGAATTTTAATTACCAACGACGACGGCTATCAGGCCAAGGGTATCGCCACTCTTGTTAAAATCATGAAACAATTCGGAGAAGTGACCGTGGTGGCCCCAAAGCAGCACCAGTCCGGAATGTCCATGGCGGTATCCCTGGGATACAAGCCCATAGCAGTAAAGGATCTGAGCCAGGTGGATGGAGTACATTGGCATTATGTGGACGGAACACCGGCCAGCGCGGCCAAGTACGCGGTGGACGTGCTGATGGCAGAACAGAAGCCGGACTTGGCATTGAGTGGAATAAATCATGGCTCGAACGCTTCGACGGCGATGTGGTACAGCGGAACGATAGGGGCGGCCAGGGAAGCCGCTTTCGCCGGAGTGCCAGCGATAGGCGTGTCGATAGACAATATGCACAGAGATGCGGATTTCTCAGCAGTAGAGCAGTGGCTGCCGAAGATAATCGAAAGATTATTGGCATACATGCCGAAGGAAGGAACTCCGCTGTATAATATCAATTTCCCTGACTTGCCGGCGGAGCAGATTAAGGGCGTGAAGATATGCACCCAGGGCGTGGAAAGCTGGGTGAACGAGTTCGTAAGACCTGAGAGTCTGGGACTTAGGGCCGAAGTGGAACTGGAAGAAGGGGAGGAGGTCTTCTATATGGCGGGCGATGTGAGACCAGACCCGAAGAACGATGAGAATACCGACAATTGGGCTAATGAGAATGCCTACATAGCTATTACCCCTCATTGTCTGGATAATACGGATATGCTTGAATACGAGAGACTTAAAAAGATCTGGGAATGAAGTATTTTCTGGTGGCGGGAGAGGCGTCCGGAGATCTGCACGCCTCGAATCTGATGAAAGGCCTCAAGGCTGAAGACCCGAAGGCGGAGTTTCGCTATTGGGGCGGAGATATGATGGCATCTGTCGCGCCAGGACTGAGACACCATTATAAGGAAGGCGCGGTGATGGGCCTGAGCGAGGTTTTCTCGAAGGCCAAGGTCCTGCTCTCGAACCTGAAACGCTGCAAGCAGGATATTCTGGACTTCTCTCCGGACGTGCTTATTCTGATAGATTACCCGGGTTTTAACATGAAACTCGCCAAGTTCGCCCACAAGAAGGGTCTGAAGGTCTTCTATTACATAGCTCCCAAGACCTGGGCTTCCAGACCTGGCAGGAACAGGCAGTTGAAACGCTATGTGGATATGCTCTACATAGTGTTTCCATTCGAAATTCCATACTTCACCAAGCAGGGAATTCCTTTCGTATATAAAGGTAATCCATTGGTGGAAGCTATAGAACAGACTGATTATAAGAGACTTATTCCCGAGCCTTATGTGGCCGTGCTCCCTGGTTCCAGAAAGAACGAGATAGACCGGACCCTGCCTCTGTGTATGGAACTGGCAGACAGGATGCACCAGGATCCACGCTATAAAGACATCCGCTTCCTCGTCGCCGGAGCCCCTGCCCGCAGCGAAGAGGACTACGCCCCTTATATAAATGGGAGAGATTATGTCCAGCTTGTATTCGGGCAGACCTATTCGGTTCTGAAATACGCCCAGGCAGCGGTGGTGAACTCCGGAACGGCCTCCCTGGAGGCAGCCCTGATAGGCACCCCGCAGATGGTCTGCTGGTCCACCTCGCCACTTACCGCCTTTGTGGCCAGATACATACTCAGGGTAATGGATAAGATTAAGTTCGTCAGCTTGGGTAATCTCATACTTGACAGAGGAGTCTTCAAGGAGTTCATCCAAGAGGACTTCAATCTCCAGAACATCAGCGAAGAGATGGATAGAATCTTCTTCGACCAGGCTTACCGCAGCGCCATGCTCGAAGGCTATGCCCAGATAAAAGAAGCTCTGGGTGCATCGAAGGCCTCCAGAGCTTTTGCCGCTGATATGATGAAAAGGCTAAGCTAATTCACCACTATCTTCTGCTTGATGACATAGGTCTTCGAATCGGAAGTCTTCACTGTGGCCACTATCTCGTGAGTGCCTGAAGTCAAAGGACTTACGCTCACATGACTCTGGCTTGCCCCATCGAAAGTCCAGGTATAGGAAGAGATCTTCGAAGTCCCTGGCACCAGGTTCAGTAGGAAGCTGTCTCCAGCCGCATAACTGCTCTCCAGGGAGATGTACGGCACATCCGTCACCGAGATGCCGTAGCTGAAGTTCGAGAATTCTTCCATACTATATACTATATGCCAATTCTCTCCTTCCCTGCATTGCAGCACGACTTTGTCGCCGGCTGCGTATTCGGAACCAACTGTACAGGATACACTGCTTAATGCTGTCAACTCGTAAGCTCCCAGGCTCAGAGAGTATTCACTGCTTATCACTTCTTTCAGGTTCCCAAGATAATCCACGAGAGCCACTCTGACAGCGCCCTCATAATCTCTATAGGTATCTCCATTATATACAGGACCCGCTTTCAGCTTGAAAGATTTACTCTCAAGGCTGCCGCTTGTGATGCTGAGTCCCTTGTAGCTGGAGAATTGGGAATCCTGAATAAGATAGATAGGACCGCCGTTGTTAGAGCTGCTTGAAGTCCTGTCTGGAACTACGCCTATGGCTATGGCCTGATATTCATCGAAAGTACTGTCAGAAGGGATGTTCAACTTTAGAGTAAAGTAGCCGTTAAGCTGCCCGTCCCAACCCCAGTTGATATGGATGTAATCCTTAGAATCATAACCGTCACAGATAAACTGATGACCTCCGTCAGAGGAATCCACTCCTCCATAAGGAATTACGTGGCCGGCATCTATTTCAGATTTGATAAGGCGCAGGAACTCCGCATCGGAGCAAGTGTAACGGTAGATAACCTTCGCATCTCCGCTATATCCGAAATGCTCGTGAAGCACACCTGAAATATCCTCTCCCACGGCACCGGTTCCAGTGTTATAGTTATATTCACAGTGGATGGCGGCTCCCACATCGAACATCAGCTGAGCCACCGCGTTTTTCTGGGCTGTCGTAGCCGTGCTGTTATAAGTCAGAGGCATAAGACTGTAGTCATAGTGATGATCGTCTATGTCGAAGGCATCTACGGTCACTTTTGCCTTGTAATCACTGGTGTAGGTATATCCGCCCACCGTACCCTTGCCATATTCCGGCCACTCGTAATATCGGCAGAGTATGGCCATCGTTGTGGCTACGCAGCCTGTTACGGCGGTGTATTTCCTGCCGTTTTCTGTCACCTGAGGACAATTCAGATTATAAGGAGACTCCTGGCCCCAGGATGCGGTCTTGTTCAGAACTCCGGCAGAGCTCTTGGTACGCAGTCCCGCCATCTTCCAGCTGTCCTTCATCTTCTGTTCAGGTTCCAGACTGAGTTCCCTGGCCTGCTTGATATCCTTATCATATACTCCCAGGAAATACTTGGCTGGAGCAGGCATCTTGTCCAAATCTATGGAGCCCTCGTCGCTATAGCCTATGATAGGGCTCGCACTGTCTTCGGCAGAGATGATAATCCAGCCTCCCTCGGCAGAATTCACGAAGTACATAGTTCCTTCGGAGTTAAGCGTAAGGCTCAGATTATCAGTTCCGAACCATCTGGAAGCTATGCTTTTGACCTGGTCCTCGCCCACGAAATCCGCCTTGCAGATTCCGACTGCGGCGAGCAATATGCTGATACTAAGTATAATTTTCTTCATCTTCGGTGTCCTATTTGGTAATTATGTAAGCATAGGAATTGGCCTCATCCGTAAGGTAATAGAGTCCGTCCTGCACCTTGGCTACGCTAAGATTGATGCTTCCGTCGGCGCAGACTCCGTTAAGTCCCCAGGTCTCGAGGGTGGCAGTCAGGCTTTTGCCCTCACTCAGGCTGGCTGAACTCAGCTCCAGGGAGAAATACAGCCCCTTAGGCAGGTCCAGAACCTTGTAGAAGGCCTTCGTAGAGCTGCCGGAAGTAATAAACTGGGAGTTCTGGGTGTCGAAAAGAAAGACATCCTCGGCATTTTCCCCGTTCAGTTTGTAGATTCCCACTTCCGTCTTGTCAGTAAAAAGAGTGGCGCTGTCATCCGGAATCACATAGGAAGCATCCGGTGCCTCAATCCAATCCCCTTCCACATAGCTGCAGGTGAAAGTCGCCTTGCCAGGCCTTATGACCTTCTTGCAGACATAGCTTTTACCTCCTTGAAGGTCAATCGTTTGACTGCTGAAATTCTGAGTCTCTGAGCCGGAGATTATCTCCAGGTTGATGACACTTTTCTGCGGTGAGACCAGCACTTCGTAGGCTTTCACTCCGTCTTCGAAAGTGGCTGAAAGGTGAGGCTTCAGGTCCGCCTTGTCCCCGCTGGCGAGAATTTCAGCGTTATTGAAATTCACCGTAACTGCCGTATGCAGGTTCAGCACACTCTTCTGGCTTTCCTGCTCTTCGAGTACGTAGAAGATGATTCGGGCCAATTTATGCTCGAATTCGAAGTTTACTGATCCTTCAGAGTGGCTCACGTCGCTTCTTGCTACCAGCAGGTCGGCCTTCGCGAAGTTATCATCCTTGCTCTGGTCCGGTTCTGCGGTGAAGACCCCTATCGCCACCTTGTCGTTCTCCTGCGAGTACGGACTGTAGGCGATAAATTTGACCTTCTCGTCCAGCGCCAGTTCCTCTTCTTTAGGCCAATACACTTTCGTCTCAGTGCTTAACTTCATTCCTTCTGCGCTGGCTTTCAGGTTCTTGAAGCTTATAGGACTGTCTATGAAAATGCCGGCATCAGCTTTTAGGGCTATGTCGCTGGAGAAAGTGATCTCGTCCCCTTTAGGCTCATCTTTTAGGTTGGGATTCATCTCGCATGAAGCAAGCAGCATCCCCGCCATAATAAATAAAGGAAGTATTCTTTTATACATATCTTTTATATTAACCGACTTCAAAAATATGAAAATAATTTGTAATTTTGAGGTTCACAAGATGAAATTAAATCTAATTATGAAGAGAATTGTAGCATTAGTTACTGCCCTCTCGGCAGTCTGCTTGAGCGCCCAAGCTCAGAAACCAATCATCGAATTTCCTGATTATAAGTTCACTATCGTTAAAGAAAATCCTATCACTCCGGTAAAGAACCAGCACAGGAGCGGAACCTGCTGGGCTTATTCCACTATAGGTTTCGTAGAGAGTGAGGTAATCCGTATTAACAACATCACAGATCCTGCCCTCTATCCTGATTTCTCTGAATTCTTCGTGGTAAGCCACTCCTATTCTGACAGAGCTGACAAATATGTAATGCTTGACGGTAATCTCACCTTCTCCGCCGGATCTCAGGGCGAGGACGTGCTGGATGTAATCCGAGACTACGGTCTGGTACCACAGAGTGAGATGACAGGTATGAACTATGGCAGCGAACTGCCGGTCCAGGGAGAACTCGATGCAGTTCTCAGGGCTTATGTGGAAGCAGTAGTGAAGAATCCTAACAAGACTCTCACCACCGCTTGGAAGAGAGGCTTCCAGGCCGTTCTGGACGAATACCTCGGAGAATATCCGCAGACTTTCGAGGTGGATGGAGTAACATACACTCCAGAGAGTTATCGCGACGCATTGAATTTCAATCCTGACGACTATATAACCCTCACTTCTTTCACCCATCATCCATTTTACACCTACTTCCCATTCGAGGTAGCTGACAACTGGCGCTGGGATCAGTTCTACAATGTTCCTATCGATGAACTTATGAGCATTCTTGACTATGCTCTCGAGAACGGTTACACCATTGCCTGGGGCAGTGACGTGAGTGAGCCTGGTTTTACCCGTGACGGCCTGGCTATCCTCGTGGATGTGAAAGCTTTGAACAATTCCGGTTCAGACCAGGAGAGATGGGTAGGCAAGGACGACAAGTCTTCCACGAAGAAGGAAACTAAAAAATCCTATAAGACTAATCCTATCGTTGAGCAGGTACCTACCCAGGAGAGCCGTCAGACAGGTTTCATGAACAAGACCATTACCGACGACCACGGCATGCAGATCTACGGAACTGCCACCGACCAGTGGGGAGGCAAATATTATCTGGTAAAGAACTCTTGGGGCGAAGCTGGCAAATACAAAGGCATCTGGTATGCTTCCGAGGCTTTCGTGAAGGGTCAGACCCTGGATATATGCATCCACAAGAGCGCCCTTCCTAAGGAATTTGTCGAGCAGCATCCTAATGTCTTCAGATAATGGGTTTGAAAAAGTATATCCCTGATTTTATCACCACACTCAATCTTGCCTGCGGCATCACGGGTGTGGTGTTTTCATTCGGGCCACATCCGGAATGGGCCTTCTACTGCATGCTCGCAGCCGCCGTGTTTGATTTCTGTGACGGCTTTGCAGCCCGTCTCTTGAACGCCTATTCCCCTATGGGAAAGGAACTTGACAGTCTATGTGATGTTGTGAGCTTCGGCGTACTTCCTTCGCTTATGATGTATAATAACATGAGGGTCTTCGCCTGGGGAGCAGAAAAGTTCTGGGCCTTCCTGCCGCTGTTGTTGAGCATAGGCGTGGCATTGAGATTGGCCAAATTCAACGTGGATGAGAGGCAGCACGAAAGCTTTCTGGGCCTCGCCAGTCCGGTGGCCGCACTGCTCTGTGCGTCGCTTTGCTATTATGTGGAGTTCGAGCCGAACTCCCTTTTGGGTGCCTTTTGTGCCAATTCCTTTTTCCTGCCTTCCCTGAGTCTTCTGCTCTGCATTCTTATGCTTTGCGAAATGCCGATGTTCTCTTTCAAATTCGCCAAGTCTCAGCCTAAGAGCTTGGCTCTGAAGAGATTGATGTTCGTTCTGGACATAGTGGTGATAGCTGTTGGAGTCTTGTTGCTAAGGACCAATTGGTCTCTGATAGTATTTCTGTCCTGTCTTCTGTATATTGTTAAAAATATCATTTTTTTATTACCTTTGCGCCGCAAATAAAAAGACTATACTAGATGTCGGAATTTTTTCAGAGTAGCATAGGGGCAGAAGAGTTGGAAAAGATGCCTTTAAAGTCTTTCCCTGGCACCATAGAAGTAATAGATAAATTCAATATTCGATATACGGCTGCGATAGCCTATCTTATAACTCAGAAGGTCATCGGTTTCGATACCGAGACCAGACCCTCCTTCGAGGCTCATCATTATCATCACGATGTGGCTTTGCTTCAGCTTTCTGGCGAAGACAAGGCTTTCCTCTTCAGACTCAATACCTTAGGCTTGAGAAAGGGCTTGAGGAATATATTGGCAAATCCTAAAATTCTGAAGGTGGGTGCTGCCGTTAAGGATGACATCAGGGCTTTGCAAGGATTGGCTTATTTCAAAGCCGCGGGCTTTGTGGACTTGCAGAGAATAGTCTGGGAATGGGGAATCCAGGACAAGAGCGTGAAGAAGATGAGCGCCATAATTCTGGGATTCAGAATCTCCAAGACTCAGCAGCTTTCAAATTGGGAGGCGGATAGCTTGTCTTCGGCTCAGAAACTCTATGCCGCTACCGACGCCTGGGTCTGCAGAGAGATGTATAATAAGTTATTAATCAGTCCTAAAAATCCATTGATATCCGATGAGCAAGCTAATTCTAAAGAAGGGTAGGGGAGATTCCCTGCTGAGATTTCATCCTTGGGTTTTCTCTGGAGCGATAGCTCAGGTGCTGGGCAGTCCTGCCGAAGGAGACGTCGTGTCTGTCTGGTCGGCGGACGGCGAGCTGCTGGGTTGTGGGCACTATCAGATCGGGTCGATCGCCGTCCGCATCCTGGCCTTCGGGGAAGAGCACTTGGCAGAAGGCTTTTGGGAGCAGTCGATTCGGGCTGCATACGAGCTCAGGGAGAAGATGGGATTGGCCTATAATGAGAATACGAACTGCTACAGACTGGTGCACGGGGAGGGAGATAATCTCCCGGGGCTGATTATCGATTATTACGACGGAGTCTGTGTGCTTCAGGCGCATAGCGTGGGTATGTTCCGCAGCAAGCGGCAGATCTGTGCAGCGCTGCGTCAGGTGTATGGCGAGAGATTGAAGTCGGTCTATGACAAGAGTTCGGGTACGGCGCCTTTCAAGGCTGGACTTGACCTGGTGGATGGCTATGTGTATAAGGCTGAAGGCTTTGATTCGGATGAGGAGGTAGTTCTCGAGAATGGAAACAAGTTTTGGGTGAATTGGAACGAGGGGCAGAAGACGGGATTTTTCCTGGATCAGAGGGAGAATAGGGCTACGGTGGGAAGATATGCTGCTGGCCGAAGGGTGTTGAACCTCTTCTGTTATACCGGTGGTTTTTCTATCTATGCCTTGAAGGCGGGAGCTGAAAGTGTGGAATCGGTGGATTCTTCTGCGAAGGCTATGTCTCTGGTAGATAGGAATGTAGAATTGAACGGTTTTATTAATCACATATCCCACACCTGCGATGCCATAGAGTTTTTAGCTAAGGTGCCACAGGATAAATTCGATATGATCATAGTGGATCCGCCTGCCTTCGCAAAGCATCGCGGAGCCCTGAAGAATGCCCTCAGGGCCTATCAGAGATTGAATGCTGCTGCCATAGCCAAGGTGGCTCCAGGGGGTCTTGTCTTTACTTTCTCCTGTTCTCAGGTGGTGGATAAAGAGGCTTTTGCCTTGGCAGTGTTCAGTGCTGCCGCCCAGGTGGGCAGGCGTGTCAGGATAGTGGACAGGTTCAATCAGCCGGCCGATCACGCCGTGAATATCTTTCACCCTGAAGGCGAATACCTGAAAGGCCTGCTGCTCTACGTTGAATAGGTCGTTTTTATTATGGAGAAATCGAAAGTGTATTTTACGGATTTGAGGACCAGGCCTGGAATGGGCTTGGCTAACAAGATGATTCGGCTCGTAAAGGCCGCTGGAATCGAAAATATAGATTTTGAAGGCAAATTCACAGCCATAAAGATACACTTCGGGGAGCGAGGAAACTTGGCATACCTTAGGCCAAACTACGCTGCCGCTCTGGTGGACCTCCTCCGCTCGAAAGGGGCCAAGGTCTTCCTGACCGACAGCAATACTCTCTATACCGGAACCCGCAGCAACGCCGTGGATCACCTCGCCACCGCGATGGACAACGGCTATAACCCTATCTCCGCACACGCTGATGTCATAATCGCCGACGGCTTGAAAGGCACTGACTATAAGGAGATTGACCTGGGAGGAGAGTACTGTCCGAGACCGAAAATCGGGACTGCGATAGCCGATTCTGACATCATCATCTCCATGAATCACTTCAAGGGCCACGAGCAGGCAGGCTTCGGCGGAGCTCTG
>JBJEBS010000002.1:0-4610 GCA_051870275.1 Candidatus Cryptobacteroides sp. | reverse complement strand
TACTGCTGGGTGCCTTCATCCTCATCTGGACGGGCGTAGCCAGCTGGAAGATTATGCTCGGCTCCGTAGCCGGTGCAGTGGTAGTAGGCGGCATCGCTAACCTCGCAGGTCTTTCCGACGTTCCTTTCTGGTATCATCTGGTGATGGGCGGCTTCGCCTTCGGTACAGTCTTTATGGCTACCGACCCTGTTACTTCAGCCCAGACAGAAGCAGGCAAGTGGATATATGGTTTCCTGGTAGGTGCTCTTTGTCTCATCATACGCCTGTTTAACCCTGGTTATGCTGAAGGTATGATGCTCGCCATCTTCCTGGGGAACATCTTCGCTCCGCTTATCGACCATATAGTCGTAAGCCTGCATATCAAAGCCAAGAATAAAAAAATCGCAACATTATAGGAGGCCGAGAGTATGAATACTAACAATAATGTATATACAGTAATCTACACCACAGTAATCTGTGTGCTCGTAGCCGCTATCCTGGCCTTCGTATCCCAAAGCCTGAAGCCTATGCAACAGGCTAACGAGAAGGCTGAGACCATCAGCCAGATTCTTACTGCTGCCAAATTCTCCGACAAGGAGAGTCTCTCTCAGCAGAGCAACCAGGACATTATCAATCTCTTCAAGTCAGAACTTGACCACTCAGCCCTGGTGAGCGCTCAGGGTAAAGAAGTAAAGCGTCTGGGACAGGACGAAGTGTACAGCACTTCCGAGCTTAAAGCCCAGAACTACAAATTCGCTGACTCTTCCTACGAGATTCCAGTCTATATCTTCAAGAACGGGGTTCACGTATTCCCTGTTTACGGAGCCGGTCTCTGGGGACCTGTATGGGGTTATATCGCAGTGGACAACAGCCTTACCCATATCGTGGGAGCTTATTTCGACCACGCTTCCGAGACCCCTGGTCTGGGAGGAAAGATCAAGGACGACCCTGCCTTCCGTGCATCCTTCGAAGGCAAAGAATTGGACTTGGCATCCAAGCATACATTTGAGATCGTGAAAGGCGGAGCCCCTGAAGGCAAGGCCAACGCCATCGACGCCATCACCGGAGCTACGATGACCAGCAAAGGTCTGGACGCAGCCATCAACGACTGGATAGGCGCATACAAGAACTACATTCAAGCAGCAGAGGAGGAATAAGATATGAGCAAACTTAAAGAAACTATCCTTAATCCAATTTTCAAAGGTAACCCTATTACAGTGCTCATTCTGGGTATCTGCTCTTCACTGGCAGTTACCGTAGAACTTAAGGGAGCCTGCGTAATGGCATTGTCAGTGACCATAGTCACCGCAGTCAGCAGCTTGATCTGCTCCATCATCAGAAAGACCATTCCTAACCGCGTGCGTATCATCGTGCAGCTGGTGGTAGTGGCCCTAATGGTTATCCTGGTGGACCAGGTGCTCAAGGCCTTCGCCTTCGCAGTGTCCAAGCAGCTCTCCGTGTACATCGGACTTATCATCACTAACTGTATAGTAATGGGTCGCATCGAGGCCTTCGCCCTGGGCAACAAACCGATTCCATCTTTCTTGGACGGTCTGGCCAATGGCCTTGGCTACGGTCTGATCCTTATCATAGTAGCTTTCTTCCGCGAATTGCTGGGAAGCGGTACTCTCTTCGGAATTCCTGTGCTTTCAGCCATAGGTTATACTAATAACGGACTTATGATTCTGCCTCCTATGGCCCTCATCCTACTGGGTTGCGTGGTCTGGGTTCAGAGAAGCATAGACAAGACACTCCAGGAAAAATAACATTAACACATCTTAGGAATTATGGATCTTTTAAGTTTATTCGTAAAGTCAATTTTCGTTGACAATATGATATTTGCATACTTCCTCGGTATGTGTTCATACCTGGCAGTATCGAAAAATGTCAAGACGGCTAACGGTCTGGGAATCGCGGTAATCTTCGTGCTTCTCATCACCCTGCCGCTGAACTACCTTTTGAATGAGTATGTTTTGAAGCCTAGCGCCCTGAGCTGGCTGGGACCTCAATTCGCAGAAGTGGACCTCAGCTTCCTGAGTTTCATCCTCTTCATCGCAGTCATCGCAGCCATAGTCCAGGTAGTGGAGATGGTAGTGGAGAAATTCCTTCCTTCCCTCTACTCCTCACTGGGTATCTTCCTGCCTCTGATCGCCGTGAACTGTGCCATCCTCGGAGGCGCACTCTTCATGCAGCAGAGGGACTTTGTCAATGTCGGTGAAAGTGCAGTATATGCCCTCGGCAGCGGTATAGGCTGGTATCTGGCCATCGTAACCCTGGCAGCCATCCGCGAGAAACTCTCCTACAGCAATGTGCCTGCAGGACTTAAGGGTACAGGTATCACATTCATCACCGTAGGTCTTATGGGCATAGGTTTCATGGCCTTCATGGGTATCAGCATCTAATCAGAGGGAGGACGATTATTATGAGCAACACTTTAATATCAGCAATGGTTCTTATGGTGCTGGTTATCCTGGTACTGGTGGCGATACTTCTCATCGTGAAGTCAGCCATCACCCCGAAGGGAACTATCAGCATAGACATCAACAACGGCAAGAAGACCCTCAATGTCACCCCTGGCGGAAACCTGATGGGAACATTGGCAGACAATCAGATCTTCCTTCCTTCCGCCTGTGGCGGCAAGGCGAACTGCGGTCAGTGCAAGGTTCAGGTTCTGGACGGAGGCGGAGAGATTCTCCCTACCGAAAAGGGCTTCTTCAACCGCAAGCAGATCAAGGAAGGCTGGAGACTTGGCTGTCAGGTCAAAGTCAAGGACAATCTTAAAATCCAGGTGGCTGAAAGCGCCCTCAGCGTGAAGAAACTCGAGTGCGAGGTTATATCTAACAAGAACGTGGCCACCTTTATCAAGGAGTTCACAGTCAAGCTTCCGGAAGGAGAGAATCTGGAATTTAAATCCGGAGAATATATCCAGATCGACATCCCTGCATATCATCTCTACTTCAAAGATATAGATGTAGAGCCTGAATATAGGGCAGACTGGGAGAAATTCGGTTTCTTCAATCTGGAAAGCATTAACCCTACGGCTACCTTACGTGCCTACTCTATGGCCTCTTATCCAGGAGAGAAGGGCATCATCAAACTGAATGTCCGTATAGCCACTCCACCGTTTGACCGTAGCGTTCCTCGTGAGCAGGGTCCTAAGCTCCTGCCGGTTAATCCAGGTATAGCTTCATCCTATGTCTTCACCCGCAAACCTGGAGACAAGGTGACCATCAGCGGTCCTTACGGAGAATTCCTTCTCCCTAAGAATGACCCGGATGACATCGAATACATCTTCGTGGGTGGTGGTGCAGGTATGGCACCTCTCCGCTCTCATATCATGGAGCTCTTCAAGACTCTTAAGACTGGACGCAAAGTGCACTTCTTCTATGGAGCCCGTGCCCTCGTGGAGGCCTTCTATCTGGAAGACTTTGCAGAGATCGAAAGAGAATTCCCTAACTTCAAGTTCCATCTGGCCCTGGACCGTCCTGATCCAGCAGCCGATGCAGCCGGAGTTCCTTACACCGCAGGCTTCGTTCACAATGTAATGTACGAGACCTATCTTAAGGATCACGAGGCTCCAGAGGACATCAAGTACTTCATGTGCGGTCCTCCTATGATGGTAGGTGCTGTCAACAACTTGCTTGACAGCCTGGGAGTAGCTCCTGAGAATATACTCTACGATAATTTCGGAGGTTAATAATTTTACTATATTGATATCTTGACTTACAACTATGAAAGCTTCAAAGAGATTTATCTTTGCAGCGCTCCTGGTATTATTACCGGGAGCCTGTGTTTTTATACCCCCAGCATCGGATAAGGCTTCAGATAGCGAGAATAAGAAGGAAGAAGTGCCACCTCCTTCTCCAGATGTGGTGGACAGTATCAGCCTAAGGCTAATAATAAGACCAGTATGCCCATTTGAATACAAAATCGGAAGAGTGGACTACTTCCTATATTCTGACAGGCTACTGGGGCACTATAAAAGTCTGGGAGAAGATGTGGAGGTAAAGCTGGATAAAGCTCAGGAGCCGGGAAGGCTTTACGTCCTGGCGAACTGCTTCGGGGAGTTTAACGAGCAGGCCCTATGGCACTACGACAACTTCGAAAGCCTGATTCTGGATATCAGGAATGAAAAGCCTGGTTATCCAATATTGAGCGGAAGTCTTGAAATTCCAAAGGATACACCGGACACAGTGGTGGTGGATATAAAGGCTCTGAGTTCAGAGATAAAAATAAGAAGTATCAGCAATCTGTCAAACGACTTTTCTCTTCTGGAAAATCCAAGAATGTATCTGAGGAATGCATATTACAGGGCAAGGCCCTTCGGAAAGCAGAACATAAGTACAGGAGAGTATTATGAGACGGAAAGGATCTATCTTCAATATGATATAGGAATATATACTCAATACCCGGATATAAGGCTATACTGCTATCCCGATGATATTCCGGAAAGTAATATTACACCGGCGACGGAGCTTGTGCTCGAGTATGAAAAGGATGGAAGCAGTAAAGAAAAGATTTGGAGGCTATATCCCCTGGAAAGGAACGAGAGCAGAATACTGGATCTGGACATATAATAAAAAAGATGCCCGACTGTTTTTCACAATCGGGCATCCGAAAAGCGGCAGCGG
>JBJEBS010000001.1:0-4618 GCA_051870275.1 Candidatus Cryptobacteroides sp. | reverse complement strand
ATGTGGATAATGAGATCTATTTTCCTCCTATGGGCATGCTGGAGGATGTCTATATGGCCAGTCAACTTTTATATTATAGTAAGACCATGTACTGCCTGGACAGGGCCCTGTATCATTACAGGCGGACAAATCCGGATTCCATCACTAGACAGAAGAGGGCGAAAAAGCGTTGGGGCTCTTCTATTAATCTTTATGATCTCTATCTGCATTTTAAAGATGATCCGCAGAATTCTCCGGTGCAGGAAGTTTACAGGAGAATCATTTATTATACGGCCTGGAATGCCATATACTTCAAGTTGCCGCTCTTTGATCGTTTTCCTTCCCTGGTGGAAGATGTGAAGTCTGTTCCGATCGGGCCGAAGAATCTGCTGCCATTATACAAACAATTGACAGTAAAATTGTATATCGTGTTTAATCGCTTATGAAACGTCAAGATTCTGTTTATAGGGTGACGATACTGGGCAGTATCGTCAATATGCTTCTGCTGGTATTCAAGTTTGTGGCCGGTATCCTGGGACATTCTGCCGCCATGATAGCGGATGCCGTACATTCCTTGAGTGATTTTCTGACAGACATAGTGGTGCTGGTATTTGTGAAGATATCTTCCAAACCGGAAGATGAAAGCCATGATTACGGTCACGGCAAATACGAGACTCTGGCCACATGCATCATAGGATTCGCTTTGCTGGGAGTCGGTGTGATGCTCGGGGTACAGGGAATAGAGAAAATATTGGCCGTCATAAATGGAGAGACACTCCCAAGTCCGGGGCTAATAGCTCTGGTGGCGGCTTTGCTGAGTATAGTGCTGAAGGAGTGGGTGTTCCGTATTACCAGAAAGGTGGCGCGTGAGGTGAATTCTCCTGCCGTTGAGGCTAATGCCTGGCACCATCGCAGTGATGCGCTCTCGTCTGTGGGAACGGCACTTGGCATAGGTGGAGCCTTGTTTTTAGGTAGTAAATGGACGGTTTTGGACCCTATCGCCGCCGTGGTGGTGAGCGTGTTCATCGTAATTACCGCAGTGAAACTCATAGGGGAGTCCCTGGGAGAGTTGATGGAAAAGAGTCTGCCGAAGGAGATGGAGGACAGGATTCAGGAAGTGGTGCTCGAAGAGGAGGGTGTGAGCGACCTGCACCATCTGAGAACCAGGAAGATAGGCAGCAGATTGGCCATAGAGATGCACCTTAGGATGAGTGGCAGTCTGCCTTTGAGGGAAGTGCACCGGAAGGCTTCGGATATAGAGAAGCGGCTAAGGGAGGAGTTCGGCGAGCAGACTCACATCATGCTGCATATAGAACCTTTGAAGAGCGAGTATTAGAACTCGCTCTTTATGTTGTAATGGTTTCTCTCTGAGGAAGATCTGGAGATCATCTCGCCCAGGAATCCAGCCAGAAAGAAGAGCACTCCTATGATGATGGCTACCAGGGCCAGGAAGAAGAGAGGCTGCTCCGTAACTGGTCTGAACGGCAGGCCATGGCTCTGGGCGACGAGTTTGTCGATAATAATCCAGATGGCCATCACTATACCTATCAGGAAGGTGAAAATACCGCTGTAGCCGAAAAAGTGCATCGGCTTCTTTCCGAAAGTGCTCAGGAACCAGAGGCTTAGCAAGTCCAGGAAACCGTTCAAAAAGCGGCTCATTCCGAACTTGCTCTTGCCGAATTGACGCTTGGCATGCCGGGTGGCTTTCTCGGTGATTCTGTTGAAGCCGGCGTTTTTCGCCAGATATGGAATGTAACGGTGCATCTCCCCATAGACCTCTATGTTTTTCACGACTTCTTTCTTGTAGGCTTTCAGACCACAGTTCATGTCGTGAAGTTTGATTCCGGTAATCCTGCTGGCAGTGGCGTTGTAGAGTTTGGAAGGCAGGTTCTTGGTGAGGGCATTATCCTTGCGGTGTTTTTTCCAGCCTGATACTATGTCCCAATCCTCTTCCACTATCATTCTGTACATCTCGGGTACTTCTTCAGGAAAGTCCTGAAGGTCTGCATCCATAGTCACTACCACCTCCCCTTCGGCTTTCTTGAAGCCGCAGTAGAGGGCTGCACTCTTGCCGTAATTGCGCCTGAAGCAGATGCCGTGTATGGCCTTGTTTTCGGAGGAAAGCCTCTTGATCTCGTTCCAGGAGCCATCGGTGGAACCGTCGTCCACCAGAATCACTTCATAGGATAAAGCCGCACCGGAGAGGGCTTTGTCTATTCTCTGGCACAGTGGAGCCAGGCTTTCTTTTTCATCCAGAAGGGGAACTACTACGGAGATATCCATATCTTACTGTTCAAAGGGGGTGTTTTTCTCGCTGAAAATATCTGTAGGGCAGATTCTCGGAGCCAGAATCAGGCTGAGCACCCAGCCGTAGAGGAAGCAGTAGATAAGGTCGCTGATGGTCTGTATGCTGGCCAAGTAACTCTCAGTATTGGAAAGTACCTCCAAGCTGTTTGAATCCATCAGGGGAGCGAGTTGCTCATATACGCCGTTCATCATCTCTGTGATTTCGTTTGGAAAGATGACATTGTAGCAGAGGTAATCCCCGCAGGCTACTATGATGGCAGAGAAAAGAGCTATGTAAGTGCCGTAGCGGACCAGTTCCTTGCGGCCTACTCCGGCGTATTTGTTTTTCAGCTTGACCATCAAAGCTCTCATCAGCCAGATGAGGCCAACGAGCTTTGCAAGGCGGAATATGACCATTACTATGCTGCCTGCGATACTGTCGTTAAGAAGAAATGCGCATAACAGGTAGGCTACCGATATCAGTCCGAAGATGAGAGCGGCTTTGGCCGCTTCGTTTATTATAATCTTTTTGTCAATGCTTTCCATATGTCCGATTATTTTAGCAAGTGGTGCAAATATAGAAAATATTTGTTATATTTGCGGGCTTTATTAAATCAAGATATGTTGACTATAGCTTTTACAGATGGCAGCATTCGTCCTTGGGACGACGAGCAGGCTAAGAAAATCTTTTGGCATTCATCGGCTCACCTTATGGCCGAGGCCCTTGAGGCTTTGTATCCTGGGGTAAAGTTCGGTGTGGGACCGGCAGTTGAGACCGGTTTCTATTATGATGTGGACTTCGGCGCTCAGCAGATTAGCGAATCTGACCTCAAGCGTATCGAAGACAAGATGATAGAACTTGCGAAGACCAAGGAGACCTTCGAGAAGGTCGATGTCTCCAAGGATGAGGCCATGCATTATTTTAAAGAGAAGGGCGACCCTTACAAATGTGAATTGATAGAAGCCCTGGAAGACGGCACCATTACCTTCTACAAGAACGGTAATTTCACTGATTTGTGCCGTGGTCCTCACGTAAAGCATGTAGATGACATCAAGGCGGTTAAACTGACTGCCATAGCCGGTGCTTACTGGAAGGGCGATCAGAACAGGCAGCAGCTCACCAGAATCTATGGAGTCTCTTTCCCTAAGAAGAGCATGCTCGACGAGTATCTGAAACTTCTGGAAGAGGCTAAAAAGCGCGATCACCGCAAGCTGGGAAAGGAGATGGAACTTTTCACATTCTCTCCTAGAGTAGGACTTGGTCTGCCATTGTGGCTGCCACGCGGAGCCCAGATGCGTTATACTTTGGAGCAGTTTCTGCGTCGCAAGCAGCAGGAGCTCGGGTACCTTCCTGTGGTTACCCCTCACATTGGCTCCAAGGATTTGTATGTAACTTCAGGCCATTATGCCAAATATGGTGCGGATTCCTTCCGCCCCATCACCACTCCGCAGGAGGGTGAGGAATATATGCTCAAACCGATGAACTGTCCTCACCATTGTGAGATTTTCCGTAGCAGTCCGCGTTCCTACAAGGATTTGCCTCTGCGTTTTGCGGAGTTCGGAACTGTTTACCGTTACGAGCAGAGCGGTGAGCTTCATGGACTTACCCGCGTCCGCGGATTTACCCAGGACGATGCTCATCTTTTCTGCCGTCCTGACCAGTTGCAGGAGGAATTCGAGAAGGTTATCGACCTTATTCTCTATGTGTTCAAGACTTTGAACATGACTGAGTATATGGCTCAGATATCTCTTCGTGATCCTCAGAACAAGACCAAGTATATTGGCAGCGACGAGAATTGGGAGAAGGCTGAGAATGCCATTATCGAGGCTGCTCAGAAGAAAGGCCTTAAGACTGTGGTGGAACTCGGAGAAGCCGCATTCTATGGTCCTAAATTGGATTTTATGGTCAAGGACGCCATCGGGCGTCGTTGGCAATTGGGAACCATACAGGTGGATTATAACCTGCCTGAGCGTTTCCAGCTTGAATATGTCGATGCAGATGGACAGAAGCAGCGTCCGGTGATGATTCACCGAGCTCCGTTCGGCTCCATCGAGCGCTTCACCGCAGTGGTGCTCGAGCATACTGCCGGTCATCTTCCGATCTGGCTTTCTCCTGATCAGGTAAAAATCTTGCCTGTCAGCGAGAAATACGCAGATTATGCGGAAAAAGTTTGTAATTTGCTGAAAAATTCCGAAATTCGCGCTTCCATCGACGCGCGTAACGAGACTCTCGGAAAGCGAATTAGAGACATTGCCGCTCTGAGAGTTCCTGTACTTGTGATCGTCGGTGAGAAAGAGAGCACGGAAGGCACAGTCTCTGTCCGCAGGGAAGGTGTCGATCAGGGCTCTATGA